>NZ_JBVYOF010000016.1:0-85039 GCF_056133985.1 Chryseobacterium sp. L12
CCGAACTCACGTTAAAATAAGACGTGTCATTTTATCGATTGACACGTCTCATTTTTAAAAGAAAGACTAATGACTTTTTTTATTCTTCTAAAATCCCTTTTTAAACCTCAGAAAATTGATGTTATCCGTTGGTTTTATTTTGATTTTAAAAGATTGATTTCTTCTTTCAGCAATCTGTTCTCTTCTTTAAGGGAAGCAATCGTGTCATAAAGATTTTCCAGCATTTTTTCTGAAATATTGTAATTATTTGTTTGATTTTGAATCATATTGTTGCTGGAATTTTCATTCGCTGAATTTTCTTTATTGATCTGTGTATATCCTTCCTCCGGCTTCAAAATATCGTCCAGATTTACCTCCAAAGAATGGCAGATATTTTCGATATGGTTGATCCAAGAGTTGGTTTCACCGTTTTCTATCCTTTGATACGTAGACCGTGAAATGTGCAGTTTTTCTGCCAGTTCTTCCTGTGAGAAGCCTTTGTCTTCCCTGAACGTTCGTATTCTTTTTCCAATGGTTGTATTCATGATCTCTGTTTAGCTAAGGCAAATATAATTTTTTTATTAAAATAATGATGCATCAAAAACAGGGCATTGTTTTTCAGATGTTTTTTTTCATTTTTGTTTTCAGAATTTTTATATATTTAAACCTTTAAAAAACTACAAAACATGAAGAAAAAATTATTTCTCAGGCTCTGCCTGATTCTTGTGGTCGGTGTCTCGGCGTTCTCCTGCCGCACCGAAGACTTTCACAACGAAGAAGAAATGCACGGCAACACGGGCTTGCGATTGACTTCTCAAAGAATTTCTCTTAGCCAAGCCAAGCACAGAACCCAGCTTCTTCCCGATCTTGAAAAAGCAGAAACAGCAATAGAGAAAAAAGCACTCAAAGTGCAGGGTAAATCGGTAAACATCGGAAACGGAATTACCATTGATACCGATGAAGTTATTTACATAGAAAACGGTCCCGATTTTCACACCTACACCTTCAGCGTCATCCGTGACAACGCATCTGCCAATGCACCGGTAGAAAATATTCTTCTCACTCCCAATACAGACGGTAGCTACAGGGTGTTTCATATTGTCCTGAATCTTACCGAAGCAGACAAAGCCAAGATTGCCAATAAAGAATATGTAGATTTTAAAAACAAAGAACAGGTGACTGAGTTGGCGAGCATCAGTAATCTCTCATCTCTTTCGCAAAGAACGTCTTGTACACCGCAGTACTATTCTTATCCTGTACCATGCATCGGTCCTGAAAAGCATTTGCCGGGACAGCCGGGCTGTCCTTATACAGGGGATAATCGTGCTCATTGGGTAACAGGCGTTTTTTGGGACTGCCAATATGTGGCTGAACCTGTAGATCATGTGATTGCCCCTCCCGAAGCAGGACCAGGAGGAAACGATAACAATACTAATCCTGGAACTCCGCCCGATGACTGCAGCACAAATGCTACAAACCCATCGCAGGTAGGCTTGGTAAGTTCAACCGGATGTAATATCGGAGTTCCAACGGAGACAATTATCAGACCTTCGCAAACACCGTGCGGCAAGGTAAAACAGAAATTTGTTGACACAAGAATTAAAGACCAATTTAATTCGCTTAACAAGCAGGAAAACTTCCAAAAAAATCATGAAGTAGGATTTTATGAAAAAGCAACCATTGTGAACGGATCTATTACCCAAAGTTTTATCTCTGCAAGTGGACCACCATGTTCTCATCATGTAGATTTGCCAAGTGTTTCAACAGGAATTACAGGATTTGGTCATACACATAATGATTATACCTGTAAAGGTGAAGGGAATATTTTAGTTCCTTCACCTAAAGATATAATGGTTTTTTTATTCAAAATGGTAAAACAGGCGGGTAATGTATATGGTGATTATTCAAAAGCTTATTATTTTACCGTAACTTCGGGAGGTAGTTATATGCTGCAATATACGGGAAGCACAGCACCACAAGATTTGTCTTTCGATATTAAGAAATTAAATAAGATCTATGATAATATTTTTAAACGTATAACACAAAGTGATGGAACTATTTCACAGAATGACGCTGAAAAAACATTTGCCAGGTTTTTAAAACAAAATGTAAATATAGACGGTTTGGAAGTGTACAAAGTAACCGCAGATACAGCGGAGAAGATGGAATATGATCCGAACACAAAAACTTTAGTTAAAATACCTTGTCCTTAAATTTTAAAATTAACAATTATGAGAAATATATTTTTAGTATTGATGATCATGATGTCTTGTAAATCATTTCCTCAAACCAATTGCAGTCAATACACCATACTCCCTTTACGTACTTATACAGATATTCCGGAAGACCAATGTTATTATCTTAAAGATACCAATAATGAGCTTCAGGCTTTTGTAGGAACCTGGAAAGGAGTCTGGAATGGTAAAACTATTTTTATTTCATTTAAAAAAGTGGCAAATAAATATAAAGAAGGACTTAATTTTAATACAGATATTATTATCGGTAAATTTAAAACCGTAGACAGCAATGGAAATATCCTGTTTAACAATTTGCAGATCGCTGATGATGATGCAAAAATGGAGGGATTAGGATTTATAAATATGACAGATAAATATATTGTTACTTATTATGATGAGGATGTATGTGACATGAGTGGAACAATTTATCTTACCTTTGCCAATGCTGCAAAAACACAGCTGCATTTTTCTTTTAATCAGCGTAATGAGGTTTTAACAAGTGATTGTTATTTTCACGGCTGGCCTCATGCAGACAGACCAGAACCATTGCCAAATCCTGATATAATATTGACAAAACAATAGAACACCTACTAAGCTACTCTTAAGATATCTTTGCTAATTACAAATGATGAGAAATATATTTTTAGTGTTGATGATCATGATATATTGTAAATCATTTCCACAATCCAATTGTACACAATATACAATAGTGCCGTTACGCACCTATAACATTCCAGAAGACCAGTGCTATTACCGTAAAGATACCAATAATGAGCTTCAGGCTTTTGTAGGAACTTGGAAAGGAGTCTGGAATGGCAAAACTATTTTTATTACTTTCAATAAAAAGATCAATCAATATGATACAACATTAAATTACAACGCAGATATCATAATCGGTAAATTTAAAACCGTAGACAGCAGCGGAAATATATTGTTTAATAATTTACAGATTGCTGATGATAATGCAAAAATGCAGGGATTAGGATTTCAGAATATAACAGATAAATATATTATTACTTATTATGATAAGGATGTATGTGGGATGAGTGGAACAATTTTTCTTACATTTGCCAATACTGCAAAAACCCAGCTGCATTTTTCTTTTAATCAGCGTAATGAGGTTTTAACAAGTGATTGTTATTTTCACGGCTGGCCTCAGGCAGACAGACCGGAACCATTGCCAAATCCTGATATAATATTGACAAAACAATAGAACACCTACTAAGCTACTCTTAAGATATCTTTGCTAATTACAAATGATGAGAAATATAATTTTAGTGTTGATGATCATGATGTCTTGTAAATCATTTCCACAATCCAATTGCAGTCAATACACCATACTCCCTTTACGTACTTACACAGATATTCCGGAAGACCAATGTTATTATAGAAAAGATACTCAAAATGAACTTAATGATTATGTAGGAACATGGAAAGCAAGTTGGAATAATAAATCCACATTTATATATATAAAAAAAATTACGAATAAATATGATAATGTTTTTAAGTTTAATAAAGACTTTCTTATAATTAAGTTTAAAACTATAGATAGTAATGGAGCCATTCTTTTTGATAATACATTATTATTAGATGAACAAGCAAAAATAGAAGGATTAAACTTTAGAAAAGCAGATGATCGTTATGGGTTTATATACCAAGATCCAGATTTATGCTTAACATCAGGTGAAGTAAGGATAAATTTCATTAATCCTGCAAAAACGCAACTTCAATGGAATTATTTTCAGGATAAATATGAAATTGATTCAGACTGTTTTTTTTATAATTACCCCGAAGATCAACTACCCAGACCTTTACCGGGAAGTGCTATATTTATAAAGCAGTAAAGAGTTGAAAAGATTTTTAGTTATGCTGTATTTAGTACTATGCACTTTTGTTTTTTCCCAACAAAAGTGCTCAACATTTATAGAAGTTCCTCTAAGATCTGTAACAACGAGTGTACCCAGAAATGAATGCTATTATCTGAGAGACACTCAAAATGAACTCAATAATTATATAGGAATATGGAAAGCAATCTGGAATGATAGAACAACTTATGTGTATATTGCTAAGCGAGTAAAATATTACGATTGGGTTAGTCAATATTATTTAGATAACTTAGTAATTCGTTTTAAAACAATAGCCAATAACGGAACTGTGCTTTTTGATAACACTTCTTTACCTGATGATAAGGTGAAAATTGAGGGTTTAAGCTTTAGAAAAGCAGATGACAGATATTCTTTGCTATATATGGATCCAGATTTATGCTACACGACTGGAAATATCGTAATAAATTTCATTAACCCTGCAAAAACCCAACTTCAATGGGATTATTTTCAGAATAAATATGAAATTGATTCAGACTGTTTTTTTTATAATTACCCCGAAGATCAACTGCCCAGACCTTTACCGGGAAGTGCTATATTTATAAAGCAGTAGAAACAGTTATGAAAAATGTATTGATCTTATTTTTTGTATTCATTTTCTTTAGTATTTATGGGCAAAATGCTATATTATGGCGAATTTCTCTAGAAACTTCGCAATCAATTACTCCAAACTCTACTATTGAAGTCGAAATAATTAATACTGATACCGAAAAGAAAGACGCAGAAATAATAATGAAAGTGAAAGAATATTCGCAAGAAAGTAGGAAATATGAGACAAAGCAATTTTTTATAAAAAGAGAGGAGTATAATAAAATCTGTAGTAATCTTTTAAACATCAGAACTAATGATATATTGAGTGATAATCGCTTGTTTATAGATGGTGATTCAATATGGTTAAAATTTATGTCTAATAATTTTCAACAAATAGAATATTCTTTACATGGCTTTAATTTTGACGAAAAAACGACACCTTCTAAAGAACTCCTATTTGCTGTAAAATCTATATTAAAACTTGCTAATGTAGAAATATACGGTATTAATAAGTTTAAAGAAAATACAAAAGAATAATATTTTAGATACCAGTTGTTATTAGCTCGCTATATTTGGAACTATTCTAAATCCTGATATTATATTGACAAAACAATAGATTAAACTCTTAAAAAATACCCGTTTATAAGACAAATCCTCCCTAAATTTCAGGAGGATTTGTTTTATAATTTATATTTTATTAGGATTACATTCTATTCACTACAAGATTTTTTAAAACAGCTTCTGATTTCAGTTCTGTTTCGTTCCATTCTTTTTCCGGACTGCTTTCTGCGGTGATTCCGCCGCCTACGAATAGATGAACAGCATTTTTATACAGCTTGGCACAACGCAGATTGACAAAAAACTGAATATGATGTTCTGTTTCAATTTTGATATATCCTGCATACAGTTCGCGAGGAAATTTTTCGGTTCTTTTGATCTGATCTACGCAAAAATCTTTTGGAATACCGCAAACCGCCGGAGTAGGATGCAGTTCGCTGATGATTATGTCAAGATTATCAGGATTAATTTTCAGCTTAAAATCTGTCTTTAAATGTTTAATATTCCCTGAAATATGATCATAGGTTTCAGATTCTGTTAATGTATTTTCAAAATCGTACTGTTGTAGAATATTCCGGATGTAATCTGAAACCGGCTTTTGTTCTTCAATTTCTTTTTGTGACCAGTTTTCATGCACAGGAATGGTGCCAGCAAGACTCATCGTTTCAAATTCTTCAGTAGTTTTATTGAATTTTCCCAAAACTTCTGAGAAAGCCCCCATCCAGGAATCTTTTCCGTCAAAAAACACGTATTTAAAGGCATTTGGATAATTCAGGCAAAGATTTGAAAAACTTTTGGTAAGATTTAAGGAATTAAAATCACGGATAATTTTTCTTCTTGACAGAACAAGTTTCGGTAGTTTATTTTCTTTGATAATTTCGATTACTTCTTCCAGCTTTTTCAGGTATTCCTCTTTGTTTTCAGCTTTATATTTTACTTCTTCATCATCATGGAGAGTGGCAGAATTTATATTTAGTATATTAAATTCTTCCTTACTGATTTCCACTATTTTTCCTTTGAAATTTTTAATTTCCGCATTGTCAAATGAATGAAATTCTATGGGATATATCTCATATTTTTCATCGGTAGAATAAAATTTTTCGTCAAAAGGAAACTGAAAGTAAATCATAAAGTAGCGCTTTTCTGAATTATCTGATCTGGTAAGAAATTCCGAGTAAGAATTTTCTTTCAGCAAAGGTATTATTCGGTTTAAATATGTCAAAGTCAAATGCGGAATTTTTTAGAGAAAGATTCTTAATTCTGAATTGCTGATATTCAAAATCAATAAAAAAACGACTGAAAACCCGATACTGAAGACCTGCAGAAAATCCGAAATTGATTTGATTGCTTTTAAAATCATCCAATTTGTTCAACACATAGTTTTCAGGAGTCAAAAATTGCATTTTATAAACATTCTGGCTGGCTAAAATTCCAGCAAAAGGACGAATTTTTTTCCATTCGTATACTGCTTTTAGCTGCAAGATATACTCGAAATGTTTATTATTAAATCTTTGGAAGAGCAGAGGCTGATCGTCTTCAGAAAAATAAAATCCGTCAAGGTATGTTTCTTGTTTATTGGCGTCCAGATCAAAAGTAGAATTCCATTGATGAATATTAACGGAAAACATCAGAGAAAAATTAGGATTGATGATGCTTTTAGAAATCCATATTCCAAAATTTTGTCCGAACTGTTGATTCTTTTCTGACAGCATTTCAGCCCAGCTTGCTTTTTTGAAACCAATTCCTGCCTGAATTCCGTATTGAAAGCTTTTCGTTTTAATTTTTTTTATTTGTTCTTCATCAATGCTTCGACTGATTTCTTTAATTTCTTGTTCCTTAATTTCGAAAGAAGAAAACATAAGATTTGCAGGTTTTAATTGGATGGCTTTTTCAAGATAAATGGTATCATATACGATTACTTTTTCATAAATATAAATAGTGTCGGTTTTTTTTCTCTGAGCCTGAAAGCAAGTGTAAAACAGTATAAATAAAAAGAATATTAGTTTTTTCAAAAGCAGAATAGTTTAGTGTTCTATAAATATGGTATCTCTCTGGATGATTTTCTTAACTATAACGACAGGAGCAGTATTTTCTTCAGTCGGTCGAGAGATTGTTTTTGTAAGCGGTTTTTTTTCAGAATTACTTTGTGTTAAAATTATTTGTGCGACTTCTGATTTTGGTAAAGTCACTTCTGAATTTTCTTTTAAATCAGTATTAATAGTTGAAATTTTTATTTTTTCCTGCTGTGATGTATGATTTGCTTCAATTTTTATGTTTTGCTCTAAATGATTTTCAGATAAGCTTATATTATTTTTTGTTGCAGAAAGTGAAGGTATTGGTCTGAAGAAAAATGCAGGTCCTGTCATCAGGATTAAAAAAGTTGCAGCAGTTACAAGATTTTTTTTGAAATATTGATTGAAACCAGAATAATTCTGCAAGTCAGTACTTCCCGAAAATTCGGGTAGTTTTTGCGGCTGAATTTCAAAATCTGAAAATTTATTTTGAAAAGTCTGTGCCCATAAAAGTCCGCCGAAGCCAAGAAAAACAAGAATCTGAGCAGTTTTGTTTTTGGCATTTTGCCTGTTTCCAAAATTTTTCATCAAATAATCCTGAACTGATTTTTTCGCCCTTAATAAATGCGACTTTGAAGTGTTTACAGGGATTTGAAGCAGGTTTGAAATTTCTGAATGGGTGTAGTTTTCAATAAAATAGAGATTGAAAACAGATTTGTGATGAGAGGGAAGGCTGTCGATAGACTTCAACAGCTCTTCTCTCGTGAAATCATATATTAGGATGTGCTTTTTTTCGTCCATTGCGGGATGGGTATCGGTTATTTCGGCAATTTCTGATATTTCTGTGGTTGCAAAATTTTCTGCACTTGTTTTTCGGATGTATTGCAAGGCGTTGTTGATAACAATTTTTCTGAGCCATCCAAAAACAGCCTTTTCATCTTTCAACTGTTGGTTTTTCTCAATGGCTGTCATAAAACTGTCCTGAACAATATCTTCAGCAGCCTGAAGATCTGCTACATAACGCCGGCAAATCCCCAAGAGTTTTGGGGAATAGTTGAGGTAAATTTTTTGCCAGTTGAGTTTTTGCATTTACAATTAATCTATAAATATTGATAAAAGACCTCCTACATTCGGATCTGCTGTTGATGTTAATGTCTGAGCCATATTTTGAAATTCAATATCATTAATAAATACTTTAGCATAATCTCCAATATTTATCCCATCTTTATATCTAATTGTATATACTTGTTGGTTTTTTACTTTAAATCCGCGAATAATATTATATCCATTTGGGTCATTTAGTTGGATTAAAGTATTGTTTTTGTAGTAAAAATTATTTCCAATATAATATTTATCGTTATCTATCCAAAGTATATCCAAGATTTCTCCAGGAGGATTTGAAGGTAATTGCAAAATAGCGTTTGTATTTATATTTTTTAAATATTTCTCACCATTCATTACATTTTTAATTAGAGCGTATGTTCCTGAATTATCAACATGTAAGCTTTTAACATCAGAGTTGGTAGCTAAAGAAAAATATATGTTATTTTTAAAAAAACCCGTTTCCCAGGTAGGAGGATTATATTGATAATTTTTTCTTATACTATAATAAATTTCATTATTTATTAAATCATAAGATGAATGAAAAGCAACATCAGTATCATTTGAAATTAAAGTTTTAATTCCGTTTTTCCAAGAATAATAGCTTGTAATTGGAGATGCTGAAGAAGCATTATAAATTGTGATATAACCAGACAAATAAATATTACCATTTTCAACAATCATTTTAGAATTTATTCCGAAATGACTATTTGGTCCTGGATTTGGAACATCTTCTAAATATTCATCCAAATTGTATCTGTTTCCGTTTTTCCATAAATAATGATGTTTTGAGGGTAAATCCAGCATGTACTCACTAGTTTTTGAGCCCAAAACATAGATGTTGTTATTTTCAACAATAATCTGGTGAGCATACAGTCCAGTTCCGTTTTGTAAAATAACCTTTTGCCCATTTTTCCAATAACAAGCTTGATTGTTTTCTGCACCAGCAACATAAAGGTCTACAGAATTAACATTTTTTTCCAGATCTTCAGTTTCATTCTCCCTGCAATAAAATACAAAAGTTAACAACAAAATAAAAGGTAAAATTAAATTTCTCATGGTTATTATTTTCTATTAAGATAAAGAATTATAAAAAGGTTGCAGTGAGTTTTAATAAAATGTTACAGGTTTTGCAATTTTAGGTATTTTTACAATATGATAAGGCTGGGTGACGATTGACGTTACATTGCCCTGCAATAATTTCTCTACATTTATTTCCAGATTTGATGCTGTTTCATCTACTGCAATAATATCAATTGAATGCCCACCATTTAAGTAAGTCTGATCAAAAACCGCAATTACCATGTACTGGTTAAAATCAATATTCGTTTCGGTAAATCCTCCTGATACATTATTGTTCGCATCCAGAGTACTGAGAAGGGTAGTCCATTGTGCAGAATTGGTGATGACAAGATTTTGCTGTGTCAGGCTGTTTCCAATGAGTTCTCCTTTTCCGATTAACTGGAAATTAATTTGTGTTTTACTTTCAATATTTTCATCCTTATCATTACAGGAATAATTGATAAATAAAACTGAGATTAACAAAAAGAGTAGAAGTTTTTTCATGATCTATAAATTTAAGGGTTTCTGTATATATGATGAAAAAAAATCAAAAGGTTGCAGCAAAACATAAAAAAAAGACTCAAATTTTTATTGAGTCCTTAATATTTTTTAATGTGAAGTTATCGGTTGATGATATTGTTGGTCATCGTGGTATGATTGATAAGCTGATTTTTCTCGTCCCTTATTTCAATTTCTGAAACATGCATGGTTTTTCCTTTTCGGATGAATCTGGCAACTGCCGTCACTGTACCGTCTTTTTTACTTCTGAGATGATTGGAGTTAATATTAGTTCCCACACCGTAATATTTGCTGCCGTCAATAAATAGATTAGACAGGCTTGATCCCAATGTTTCTGCCAAAACACAGCTTGCACCACCATGCAAAATTCCGAACGGCTGGTGTACTTTAGGCTGTACAGGCATGGTTGCGGTAAGCATTTCTTTTTCAAGATCAATATCTGTAAATTTTATTTCCAGGGTTTTGGCTAAAGTAATTTCGCCGCCCCAGTTATTTAAAAATTCCAGAATCTCTTCTTTAGATTTATTTTGTATATACATTTTTATGAATGATAATTAATGGATGATGAATAGAAAATGATAAAAAGTAAAAGAGTAAAAAGTAATTTTGCTTCTAACTTCTAACTTCTAACTTCTGTTTCATTTCCCATAATATTAGGATTCCAGTTGGCAGGAACTTTTGGGACAATATCATTTTTAATGTAATAATCCTCAATTTCTTTCATAATTTCAGCAAAACTTGCAGATTCTAATCTTTCATAAGAAATCTGATAGCCCAAATAGATGATATTTCTTTTAAAATCTCCGGCTGCCAAAACTATTGGTACTTTTGCCGCCAATGCCATATGGTAAAAACCTTTTCTCCACTTCGGAACCCAGCTTCTTGTTCCTTCCGGTGTAATTACAAGACTGAAATCTTCTTTGGCAAATTGTCCGGCAACAAAATTAACAAGATCATTTTTCTGGCTTCTGTCAATTCCTATTCCTCCCAAACCCTTTACAATAGATCCATACCACGATTTGGTATGAGCATCTTTGATGATTATTTTTAATTTTTTTCCTAAAGACCAATAAGCAAGATTTCCTAACAGGTATTCCATATTGTGGGTGTGGGGAGCTACGACAAGGATGCAGCGGTCAAGATTATCAACGTTTCCTTGAAGTACAACTTTCCAGCCAAGAATTTTCAGCATCAGTTTGCCAATCAGTTTTCTCATTTTTTTTCGGTTTAAAACAAAAAAGTATAACCAAAAAATGGTTATACTCTACAAATATATTGAAATATTGTTGCTCTTAAAATAAACTGCTGATAAAATCTGCGATTTTTACTGCGATTTCTAAAACTACTTGTACCATGGGTTAATTTTTTTTGCGTTTATAATTTGTGATATTTTAAAGTACGAATATAAGAATTATTTCTGTAATAAAACACTTTAGATTGAAAATTATTTTAATTTTTTGAGAGAAGAAGAGTGTGAATTTCAAACGATTGCCTTCCATTCACACCTTCCGCACTCTCTAAAGTTTAATTATTTAGTTTTAATAGATAGTTCTTTTTTGCCGTCTTTTATTTTGATGTCAACATTTTCTAGTTCACCGATTTTTTTCTTCATCGTATCCATCACCTGCTTTGCTTCGCCTTTAGGGTATTTTTTGCCATTGATGATTACACTGTCTTTATCATCAGAATTATACTCTATAGTAGAACCATTTATCTTGATCACATTTTCGCTTTCTCCTTCATATTCATTCTCATCATTGTCATTGATGCCATTTCCGTCTGCATCACCATTTAGGTTGATGTCGTTATCTTTCAGTGAAATTACTATTGAAGTTTCCGGGATAACCAGTTCGTAGTCAATATGATAATCTCTGAAACGGTGGTCGTAAGGATATTTTACATAATTTGGAAGAATTACTTTATTGTTCATAATTTCTACGGGAACATGCACATTCAGCGGAACATTGTATCCTTTTGCATCTTTTTTTATGATAAGATAAGGGGTTTTAATATCCGGTTTTCTGGTAATGTCTACATGGATCCAGTCTTTTTTATAAACATAGCTTTTATCAGAGTACAGATCATCATCATAGCCTACAAAATTCTGAGGAATGGTAATTTGCTTTACATCTACATAAATGGTATCAGACTGAGTATTGATGGCGATCTCTTCGGTATCTTCCTTATGACCTGTAAAAAGCATTTCTCTTTTTGCCATGCTTACTCCGAAGTAAGTTCCTAAGCCGATCAAAGTAAGAAATAAAGCACCTAAAACCCATCCGATGTTTCTCAATTTTGTTTTTGGAGAGAAAATTTTGATGCTCAACAGGCTAAAAAGTATAGCTGGAATCAAAGATCCGATGATGATTAATGCAGCCAGAACATTATACAAACCATTGTCGTCAAAATAAAATTTCATTTCATTGGCACCAGGAAAATTAGAATCAATTCCAAAAAGTCCGAAAACCACAAATACTCCGATAATACTGCTTATTGCCATCATGGCGAAGAAAATTCCGATAACATATTTCAGAACATTCCAGATTCCACTTCCTGCTTTGTTAACGTAAGGTTTGTTTTCAATATATATTTCTCCTGCTCTTGTTGTGGTTTCATTGGCAAATTGTACAATTTTGCTGGATTCTTCCTTCAAATTATCAAAATTGAGCGGTTTGCCTTTCATTTTCAAGAAATCTGATGCAGTTTCCGCTTTTGGTAATACTGCCCAAAGAATGATATAAAGAATGATCACTAAGAAAGATGATCCTGGTGCGATCCATAACAGGATAAATGCTCCTACCCAGATTAATCTCATCCAGCTGATTTCCAGACCAAAATAAGCAGCCAAACCAGCACATACACCTGCTATTTTTTGTTTTTCAGGATCTCTGAACAGTTGCTTTTTATCGGTATAATAAGTTCCTGAGGTTTTTGCTTTAGAATTCTTTTCTGAGTAATATGCTTCTTCCTGCTCTTCAATTTTTTCAGGTGAGCCGATCTGTGCAATTACTTTTTCTACATCAGCGTCATTAATCACCTCGCGTCTTCCTAAAGAATCTTTGAAGATTTCAACCATTCTTATTTCTATGTCATGCATTACCTCATCTGCTTCCGAAACATCCAGAGAGCTTCTCAGAGCGTTCAAGTAATCACTGAGCTTTATATATGCGTGTTCTTCTATGGTAAAAGAAAAACCTGCGAGTCCTATTGAGAGTGTCTTGTTCATAGCTTTTTGTTTTTAATTTTTTTGAGTGATTTGGTTTACAGAATCTGTCAGTTCTTTCCATGTATTCTGAAGTTCGGTAAGAAAAGTTTTGCCTTTTTCAGTAATCTGATAATATTTTCTTGGTGGTCCACCCGTTGATTCTTCCCATCTGTAAGAAAGAAATTCTCCATTTTTCAATCTTGTTAAAAGAGGGTAGAGTGTTCCTTCCACTACATCCAGTTTTCCTTTTTTGAGCTCATCAATCAGATCAGAAACATACATTTCGCGATAATTGATAAGGCTTAAAATACAGAATTCCAGAATCCCTTTTCGCATTTGCGCTTTGGTATTTTCGGTATTCATTGTTAATTGGTTTTATTAATTAGTTATCATCATTTCAGATTAAAGTTCCTAGCTAGATGAACTTATTCTGATTTTATATTACAAAGATATGTAATTAAAATGGTATTATGCAATACAAAGTAGTAAAATATTTTTATTATTTATCATAAAATATTGATTTTCAGTATAATAAAATTATTGTTGTAATTTGTAGATTTTAATTAAAGTTAAATTTTCGTCTAAATAATGTAATTTTGCAGCATGAAAATTCAAAAAGAAATAGATTTTATTATCGCTGTAGATGCATTGAAAAATGTTCAGCGAAGAAATTATAATGCAGATGATTCCCGCAGAGAAAATACAGCGGAACATTCGTGGCAGATCATTATTCTGGCTCAGATCCTTTTTCCTTATGCAAAAAACAGAGCAGATATTGATTTGCTGAGAGTAATCAGAATGCTTTCCATCCATGACTTGGTTGAAATTGAAGCCGGCGATACTTTTCTGTTTGACGAAGCAGCCATGGTTGGCAAATTTGAAAGGGAAAAAATTTCTGCTCAGAAAATTTTCGGAATTTTGGATGAGCCGCTTCGGTCAGAATTTTTTAATCTCTGGCTGGAATTTGAAGAAGAGCAGACTCCGGATGCTATCTTTGCATGTGCTATTGACAGAATTATGCCTTTTATATTAAATTCCCATACCTCAGGAAAAAGCTGGACAGAAGCTAAAGTTACAGAGCTTCAGATCCGAAATATGCTTGAAAATGCTATATGCAGAGCATCCGATGAAATGGGAGAGGCTTTTCATCAACTGCTGAATCTGAATCTGGAAACCGAAAAAGTATTAAGATAGTATATAAAAAAAATCGGCGGGCAAAGCCCGCCGATTTTTCACAATATCTGAATAGGTTTTTTAAACTCATCAATTGCCACAAAAGTAAAATCTCCTGTAATCGCTTTTTCTCTTTCATAGGAGTACATCTGTTCGGTGTAGATTTCTACGTTTACTTTCATGCTGGTTCTTCCGACATGAGAAACTTTTCCGATAAGTTCAATAATTGTTCCTGCGGGAATTGGCTTTTTAAAGTCAATTTTGTCGCTGCTTACAGTTACAACACGTTTTCTGGCAAATCTGGTGGCTGCAATAAAAGCTACTTCATCCATCAGCTGCATGGCAGTACCACCGAAAAGGGTGTCATAATGGTTGGTTGTATTCGGGAAAACGGCTTTAAAAATTCTGGTTTCGGAAGCTTCAATTCTTTCTTCTGTTGTCATTTCATTATAAATTTAAGGCAAAATGAAAGTTTAAGACAATAGAAAATAAGCAGAGATAAAAATCTCCGAAAATCTGCTAATCAAAAACTTCAAATCGCGAAAGTTTTATTCTAAAGAAAATTGGCAGGTCTCCTGGCTGATAACTATCTTTTATCTCCTTCCCATGACTTTGCACAGTGGTTTTGTGATAAAGATTAGCGTTACTTACAGTTGCGCGACAGCTCGTGATTTTCACACGATTCCCTTTTCATCTGCGGTTAAGCAAAACCATTTTTCCGAAAGCTTATGCGCTTTCTGAGGACAAAAATAAGAATTAAAATTCAGATTTTTATTCAGGATTATGATATACAATCTGGCTAATTACTTTTCCTTCCTTGATCGTCCAGAATGTAGTATATCTGTTTGCTCCCGAACCGTTGATCATGTACAAGAAAATATGATCTTTATCAATAGAAGAAACCCCGGCTTTATCAAAATCCATTGTAGGCTCAAACATATTCTTGATCGCTTCTCTTACAAAAACAGATCCTCTTCCCGGCTGCTGTACTCTGATAGATTTTACCTCAGTAAGTCCTTCCGGCAGTTCTTTGCCGATTCCCCATGGTTTCTGCTTATCAATCTTGATGATATTTCCTTCTGTATCTTTTTCCTGCTTTTTGAATTTTGCGCTGGAAGGATATACATCAATGATCACTTTTGTACGTTCATTAGTGGGGATTTTCTGGTTGGTATCATCCGTAAATATAAGTGACCTCCCGTTTTTTGATTTTGAAGGTGTAAATTTTGGGAGCTGGTCAATAAATGCAATTCTTTCTTTATTTACCATGCCTTCTTTTGTAAGACTGTCATATCTTACAAATGGTTTTGGGATTTCGTCTTTTTCAGGATATTTTATCCAGATCCAGTCGGTTTCTCCGGGAGCGGGTTTCACATATACGAAAACATCGCCCTTCTTCATTCTTATTTTGTCTACTATTTTTCGGTAATCTTCTTTGTGTACACGCACCATTGCATATCCTTCTGTGGCTTTTACAACACCAAAAGGAATTTTATTCTGTGCCTGAATCAAACAAATTGAAAAAATGCTGAATATAGATAAGTATATTAGTTTATTGATGAATTTCATTTTTATTGAGAATATTATAGTCCAAAGATATAAATTAAATATTTTTTGGAAGATAATTAAATTGTTTGAGATCAGATAAATCTTTTACTGGTCGTAAACAGCCTTCAGAAAGAAGATGCAGCTCATCTGCAATATCAATAACGTCTTGGTATTGATGATCAGAAATTATAAATCCTTTATTCTGAGTTTGCTGTCTGATAATTGTTTTTATTTCCGAAACTATTTTGGGAGATAAATTTTGAAATGGCTCATCAAGCAAGATAAACTCAGCATTTGAATACAGTAAGAGCAGGATTTCTATAATTCTGGCTTCTCCGCCAGAAAGATATTTTGGAGTTTCGTCAAGAAACGGTTTCATTAAGTCATTTTGAAATAGCTGTTCGGTATTTTGATGACTGCAGAAAAGGATGA
This sequence comes from Chryseobacterium sp. L12, assembly GCF_056133985.1. Taxonomy (NCBI): domain Bacteria; kingdom Pseudomonadati; phylum Bacteroidota; class Flavobacteriia; order Flavobacteriales; family Weeksellaceae; genus Chryseobacterium; species Chryseobacterium sp. L12. The sequence goes on from NZ_JBVYOF010000016.1 coordinate 16,241, forward strand.
TGAGTTTTTTGATGTTTATATTTTTCGGAAGAAAGGTGCTTTGAGGTAAATAAGCAATGATATTTTTTCTGTCAGATTGCTTTTGCAGAATTTGATGATTCCACCTTATGTATTGACTTTTTCCTTTTACTGTTCCGAAGATAATTTGTAGCAAAGTAGATTTTCCGCAGCCGTTTCTTCCTAAGATCCCAATAGTTTTTCCTGTTTCGCAGCTCAAATAAATATCTCTCAGAATATCTTTTTTACCGTAAGACTTTGTGATGCTGTCGATGTGAAGCGTACTCATAATAAAAATGTTACGAATTGTAAAACAACAGAAATAATGACGGTAATTGTCCATAGAAAAATTCTGGAAAATCCGAAATTGGCATAAAAAACATATTCATTTCTAAACCGCAATTCATAAATAAAATAATGAAGAAGTGGGAAAAGCAACATAAAACTTAAGCTGAAAATTTTGATATTGAATCCAACCATCAATGATAGCAAAAAAGAAAATAAAACTCCCGGAATCAGGAGTTTCCTGAAAAAAAAACATAGGATCTTAAGTTCTTTTGACATTTCTCAAAAGTAATTAAAATTAAGCATGATTTAAAAATTATGATTACTTTAGTAGATAAATTTAGAAAAAACGTATTGATTTATAATCAAATCTAAATACTAATGTTCAATATGATAAATCTGCAGACTTATAAAAATGAACTTACTGACAACGGTTTTGCTGTAATCAATAATATCTTTTCTGAAGAAGAAGTCGAGAAAATAAGTGAAGCAATTCAAAATATAGATTCTTCAAAAGACACCTTCAGGAAATCGGAAGATCTTTTTGCGATCAGGCAGTTTTTAAAAGAAATTCCAGAGGTAAAAGATTTGATTTTTAATGAAAATTTAAAAACGATTATCAAAGAAATTTTTGGTGAAAATTATTTTACCGTAAAGAGTATTTATTTTGATAAGCCTGAAAAATCGAATTGGTATGTAGCTTATCATCAGGATTTAACAATTTCAGTTGATAAGAAATTAGAACTGGAAAATTTCGGACCATGGACAACCAAACAAAATCAGTTTGCAGTGCAGCCGCCTTTAGATATTCTTGAAAATATTTTTACCATAAGAATTCATCTGGATGATACAGACGAAAACAACGGAGCCTTAAAAGTTGTTCCAAAATCCCACGCAAAAGGAATTTACAGACCAGAAACCATCGATTGGAATGTAGAAACTGAGACCATCTGTACTGTTAAAAAAGGAGGAATTATGTTAATGAAACCTTTACTTCTCCACGGTTCAAACCGAACAACCAGCGGCAAGAAAAGAAGAGTGATTCATATTGAGTTTTCGGATAGAGAATTGCCGGAAGAACTGAATTGGTCGGAGAGGATGAATTAATAATTGCTCATGATTAATAAAATGTAAGTTTCACGGTATCTTTGTCATTCCGGAGGAATCTCAACAACTTTTATATTTAAATAACAACGTAGAAATTCCTGCAGAATGACAAACTCAGCGTTTTTAGATTCCAATTTTCAAGATCTAATTAAAAAAAAACAAAAACCTCTTCCAAATCGAAAGAGGTTTCATTATTTAAAATTGCAAATTTCTATTTCACAGAAATCTCATCCACAAAAATATAAGAATCTCCGCCTGCTCCCTGATGCCATTCAGGAAGTTTTCCGAAATGATAAGCTTTTACTTTAAGATAGCGGGCTTCAGTAGGAAGAACTTCGGTAGAGAAATCTTTCGTCTGAACTTTTTCATCTTTTGCATCGATGTTATTTTCTAAAGTTTTCAGAAGAATATACGTTTTCCCATCCATAGAAGCATAATATTCTACTTTTTTAGGCATCAAAATCCATGCTCTGCTGTCTTGTAAATAAGTAGAGGAAATATAGTTAATTTGCTGAGGTGATTTAAAATCAATAATGGCTTCCACAGTCTGTCCCTGATAACCCTGCCATTCTCCTTTTCGCCAGTTCACATCACCGTTGATTCCGTCAATCAAAGCAAATTTTCCTCCCGCTGTATATTGAGGATTTACGTTTGAATTGATGGTGATATCCCAATGATTAGGTCTTCTGTTAAAATCTGAAGTAGTAATTCCGCTTTTCTCACCGTTTCTCTCTGCATAGGCAGAAATCTGTGTGGTTTTTTTGATCGTAAAAGGTTCTTTATAGATTTTAAAAGTTTTTCTTACATTTTTATCATCTTCATCCAGTGTCATATAATACACCTTATCTTTTTCGTTGAGAGGTGTTATTTTTACCTGAGTTGTAAAATCAAAAATTCGATCTGCAGCAATTACCGGTGAGGCGGTCTGCTCAGAATATTTCAGATCTTTAGCAGCTTTTACATTTTCAAAACCTAAAGTTTTAAGCTCACTTTTTGGAGTGTTTTTGGTGATGGTTTTAGTCGTTCCGTCTTCCAGATGAAGTTTAATTTCGTCAAAATAAGGCGTTACGGTTTCCCATTCCGGTTTTCCCGGAGTTACGGAATAAATTCCCATCGAACTCAGAATAAACCATGCGCTCATTTGTCCGCAGTCTTCATTCCCGATTAAACCATCGGGAGCATTTTTATAGAAATTATCAAGAATGTATTTTATTTTTTCTTCGGTTTTTTGTGGTTTATCAACGAAATTATAGAGATAGGCTATGTGGTGACTTGGCTCGTTTCCTTGAGCATATTGTCCGATCAGTCCTGTAATATCAACCTGTTCTCTCCCTGTTGTTTTGTCTGATGCTGAAAAAATAGCATCAATAAACTGTTCAAATTTCTGTTTTCCGCCATGAGCCTGAATTAATCCTGAAATATCCTGCGGAACGAAATAAGAATAATGCCATGAATTTCCTTCTGTATAATTATTGTTAACTTCTCTCGGATCAAACGGTTCGTACCAGTTTCCGTTCTTTCTTGCCTGCATAAAACCGTTGTTCGGATTGTAAAGATTTTTCCAGTTCTGAGAACGTTTCATGAAGTATTCGTAATCATCTTTTTTGCCTAAAATCTTTGCCATTTGAGCAATACACCAGTCATCATAAGCGTATTCAAGTGTTTTTGAAACACTTTCATGCTCATCATCAATGCTGATGTAGTTTTTCTGTTTGTACGCATTTAATCCAAAAATATCCTGCATCGCCGAATTTTTTGAAGCTTCAAAAGCTTTTTCATAATCAAAACCTGTAATTCCTTTTGCCATTGCATCTGCAATTACAGAAACGCCGTGATAACCAATCATACATTCGGTTTCGTTGGAAGCAAGTTCCCAGACAGGAATTCTTCCGCCCTGTTCACGTTGTTTGATGAATGTATTAACGAAATCTGCCGTTCTTTTTCTGTCGATTAAAGTCATTAAAGGATGCGCTCCTCTAAATGTGTCCCACAACGAAAAAACGGTGTAATAATCAAAGTTTTTCGCCATGTAAAATTTATTGTCTCTGCCTCGGTATTTTCCGTCAACATCCATATTGATGTTGGGTTGTGTGAAAACATGGTACAGTGCGGTGTAGAAAATCGTCAGTTTATCTTTATTGTCAGATTTAACTTCAATTTTAGAAAGCTCTTTATTCCAGTCGGTTTCTGCCTGTTTTTTAATTAAATCAAAATCATTTGAACTTCCTTCAGCCAGCATATTTTTTGTCGCACCTTCGTAACCAGTTGGTGAAATTGCCACTTTTACAAGAATATTTTCACCTTTTTTAACAGCTGTGGTTAGAGCTAAAACTAATTTAGTCCCTTTTAAGATATTATTTTCAGAGCTTCCGTTGATTTCTTTTTTAGAAATTTTCATCGGTTTTGAAAACTCAATTCTTGCATAAATGTATTGGTTGGTTGCCCAAGCTTCACTTCTGCGGAAAACTTCAATTGTTTTATTGTCGATAATTTTTACTTCACCTTCCAAAAGTTTATCACGATGATTTAAATCTAAAATAATATTCGCATTTCCGGCTTTGTTAAATTTATATTCATGATAACCCACTCTTTTTGTTGTGGTTAACCGAACATCAATATTATCTTTATCTAATTTTACCGAATAAAATCCAGCGGTTGCTTTTTCGTTTTTATGAGAAAATTTCGAAGAATATTCTTTGGGTGTTAAACCCGCTTTTCCCATGGTCGGCATCAACATAATATCTCCGTAATCTGAAACTCCGGTTCCGTTTAAATGGGTGTGCGAAAAACCGTAAATCACCGAATCGGAATAATGATAACCGCTGCAGCCGTCCCAGCTTCCGTCAATTCTCGTATCTGGAGAAAGCTGAACCATACCGAAAGTGACGATTGCTCCCGGAAAAGTGTGACCGTGACCGCCTGTTCCGATAAAAGGGTTTACGTATTGTGAAAAGTTTTGTGAAAACAAATTATGAGCAATAAATCCTAAAAGAATGATTACTATTTTTTTCATGGATATCAATTTAAAAAAATCGTCCTAAAATACATAAATTTTAGGATGTGAAAGAATTTATCTATAGATAAGTTTATTGATTCTAAATAATTAAAAATTGCGTAAATTTGTAGTCAATTTATATTTTATGTTGACTAAAGAAAAGGTTCAGAATTTCCTTAAAGAAATAGAAGTAGATGATCTGGTAAATAATTTTCAGATTATGGGAAATGATGTTTATATTGATATGACTGCTCATTCTCCTGCAATGCATGAAAAGAAAAAGCTTGAGGCGGCAATGAAGCAGGCTTTTGCCAGTGAGTTTGGAGAAGAAATTAATTTAAAACTTAAAATTGTTTCACCTGAACCAAGTGAAATTCAGCAAAGTCAGATCAAAGGAAAACAAATTCCTGGAATCCAAAATATCATTGCTATTGCATCAGGAAAAGGCGGAGTTGGTAAATCTACAGTTGCAGCCAATCTTGCGGTAACTTTAGCCAAAATGGGTTTTAAAGTAGGTTTGTTAGATGCCGATATTTACGGACCTTCAGTTCCTACAATGTTTGATACAGAAGGACAAAAGCCAATTTCTGTAGAAATTGACGGAAAAAATTTAATGAAGCCTATTGAAAATTATGGGGTGAAAATGCTTTCGATAGGATATTTTTCAGGAGCAAATCAGGCAGTTGTCTGGAGAGGACCGATGGCTTCAAAAGCTTTGAACCAGATGATCAGAGATGCAGCTTGGGGAGAACTGGATTTCTTATTAATTGATCTTCCTCCGGGAACTGGTGATATTCATTTGTCTATTATTCAGGAAGTTCCGGTAACGGGAGCAGTGATCGTAAGTACACCTCAACATGTTGCTTTGGCAGACGTAAGAAAAGGAATTGCCATGTTCCAGATGGAAAGTATTAACATTCCTGTTCTTGGATTGATAGAAAATATGGCGTATTTTACGCCTGAAGAATTACCTGAGAATAAATATTATATCTTTGGAAATCAGGGAGCGCAGTATTTGGCAGATGATTTAAATATTCCTGTTTTAGGAGAAATTCCTTTGATTCAGAGCATCAGAGAAGCAGGAGATGTCGGAAGACCGGCTGCTTTGCAGGAAGGCTCTAAAATTGCTGACATCTATACCGAAACTGCACAAAAAATGGTAGAAAGTCTGGTAGAAAGAAATAAGTTTCTTCCTCCGACAGAAGCAGTGAAAATTACCACAATGGCTGGTTGTTCACCCAAAAAATAATATAATTTCAAATAAATTTTGAAAACCAAACCAAATATGGAAATAAAAACAACACACGAAGATACAGTAACCAAAGTGATGGAGGCTTTAGACAGCATTCGTCCGTTTCTTAATAAAGACGGTGGAGATATTGAGCTGATTGATGTAAAAGACGAAACAGTTTTTGTTAAGCTTTTAGGTAATTGCTCTGGTTGTTCTCTTAACTTTTCTACTCTTAAATTAGGCGTAGAAAACACCATCAAACAATACGCTCCCGAAATTGAAAAGGTAGTAAATGTAGAGTAAAAAATACGACAATATATTTTTAAGACAGATCTGTGAAGGTCTGTCTTTTTTTATATTATAATTTATAAATCTTGGTTTCAGTACAATTAACATTATTTTTTAAGAAAAAAAGCCGCAGTAAAAAAAACTGCGGCTTCACTTAATAAAAACTATAAACTGAAAAAACTAGGATAAGAATTTAGTAATTATTTGATTGAGTTCCTCTGCATGAGTAACATTCAGACCGTGCGGAGCACCCTCAATGGTTACAAAATGATTGTCCGGAATGCCTTGCGCTGCTTGTTGACCGGAAGTTTCAATAGGAACAATCTGGTCGCTGTCACCATGAACGATAAGTGTTTTTACGGTAACATTGGCGAGTTCAGACCTGAAATCTGTATCTGCCCAGCTTTCTGCACACTTGATGGTGGCAATAGGCGAGGCACATGATGCAATAGCCCAATCGAAATCCATTTGTTTTGGACTTACGGTAGGAGAAAGCATTCCATAGTTGTAAAAATTTTTGTGGAAAGTTTCCAAAAAGTTTATTCGGTCTAGCCTCAAATTTTTCATAATTTCAGCCAATTCTTCTGGTGGAACTCCGTGCGGATTGTCCTCTTTTTGTTTAACCAAAGGAATGATGGATGAAATTAATGCTGTTTTATCAATATTTTCAGAACCATAATTAGTAAGATAACGTACGACTTCTCCGCCACCCATAGAAAAGCCAAAAAGAATTACATTTTTTAGCTCAAGCTGAGAAATTAATTCATGAAGATCTGCTGCAAGAGAGTCATAATCATAACCGTCTAACGTAGGTGCAGATTTCCCGAAACCTTTTCTGTCATAGGTAATGACTCTGTAACCCAAATCAAGAAGTATAGGAACCTGGAGCTCCCAGGATTTTCCGCTCAACGGCCATCCGTGAATGAGAATAATAGGCTGTCCTGATCCGAAATCTTCATAATAAAGTTCAAAACTCTTGTCATTTTGTTTTGTAATGTAAGGCATATCTATATTTTTTGGTGTAACACATTCAAAACAAATTTTGAGCCAGCTGAGGTATTATTTTTAATCTTTATTGTCTTTATTTTTAATTTTATAATAATTTGTAACATTTTTATTCCAGAGATACTAACTCTATAGAGTGCAATCAAATGACTTTACAACAAAAGGAATTTTTACAAAAGATTGAAAAACATAAGGGAATCATTTATAAGATTTCCAAAATGTATATGGATAACCAGAGTGATCGGGAAGATCTTTTTCAGGAAATTACCTATCAGGTCTGGAAAGCGTATTCTACTTTCAGAGGGGATAGCGAGTTTTCTACCTGGCTTTACAGAATTGCTCTCAATACCGCCATTATGTTTCTGAGATCTGAGAAAAGAAGGAGTTTCATAACCACCAATGATGTTTTTTCTGATTATAGAATCAAAAACGAGGAATATGATGATGAAAAAGAAGAGAAACTTTCAAAAATGTATTCTGCGATCAATAAACTTAATCCCATTGATAAAGCATTTATTTTTTACTATCTGGAAAATTTTTCCGGAAAACAAATTGCCGAACAAATGGGAATTTCGGAGGGAAATGTACGGGTAAAAATGAACCGGGCAAAAAATAAACTTAAAGAACTTTTAAACTAAAAATTATAGTTAATCTTAATAACTTTTGCTATGAATATAGATGAACTGAAAAATATGTGGAATGACGATCAGTCTGAAAAGATTCCGGAAATTAATATGGAAGATAAAAACCGCATTCATCTTCCTTTGGAAAAGATAAGAAAAAATATGAGGATGGAATTTTGGTCTACTCTGGGTATTTTTATTTTTGCTTTTGCATTAATTGCTGTTTGTGAAGCTCCGTTCAAATTTAAATTTTATATTTCCATTCTTGTTGCTTCAATGATTTTTGTGACTATGTTTTTTTTCGATAAGTTTTTTAAACTTTACAGAAACATGACCGATATGAATCTTAATACGCTTGAGGGACTGAAAGATCTTTTGCATCAGCTTGAGCTTAACAAACAGTATTATCTGTCTTTTTATGTTGCATTTGCTCCTTTTTTAGTATGCGAACTGCTGATTGTTCTGGAGTTTATTCCGCGGCAGATACCATTATCCGATATGAAAATTGCTGTTATTTTGATTTCTACCTTAGTTGTAGGTATTGTTCTGCTTTTCGTGTTTGGGAAATGGTGGTTCAACAAATTTTATGGTCAATATATTAAAAAGATTGAATCTCTTTTTTTGCATCTTAAAAATAATTAAATAAAAAAAGCGACAGAAATTATCTATCTGCCGCTTTCATTTATTTTAGAATTGAGAGAAAATGAATTACAAAATCTTTGAAACTTCATTACAAAGCCACTCCAACAGTTCTAAATCTTCTTTTGTAAAAGGATCTAAAGTATGAGAATCAATATCTATCTGCCCGATATTTTCTCCATTCTTAAAAATCGGAACTACAATTTCCGCTTTTGTATCAATAGAGCAGCTTAAATAATTGTCCTGCAAATGTACATCAGGAACTACAAATGTTTCGTTGGAAACAGCTACCTGTCCGCAGATTCCTTTTCCGTACGGAATAATGGTATGATCGGTTTCGGCGCCTACATAAGGACCTAGTTTAAGCTCGTTTTTATCCCCGTTTTTGAAATAAAAACCCGTCCAGTTGAAATAGGAAATCTCCTGATCCAGTAAATGACAAACTTTCTGAAGTTTTTCTTCAGTATTATGCTTCGGACTTTCCAGAATAGACGAAAGTCTTTTTTTTAATTCAGACATTTTTATAATTTTTATGAAAACTGTTTAAGGGACAGTTCGTTTTTAAAGCCGAACATTCCTCTTTCTTTAATCATTTCTGCGACACCTTCCGGTACCTGATTTTCCCATCCGTTCATATTGCATGAGATTTTTCTGAGAATTTCCCGCGAATAAATTTCCAAAAACTGCGGATTGTAATTTTTAATATCTACAATACGGTTGTTGAGTTTGAAATATTTGTACAGCTCTTTCAGATTCTCTTCTACTTTCAGATTGGAAGAGTCCAGAAGCTCATGTGTTTCGGGATCTTTGTATGGATAGAGATATACTCTCATTCCGTTTCGGAAAAACTTTCCGAATGCTTCCAGAATTCCTCCTGAAAGATCTTTGTAGTATTTCTCATCAAATACCATTAGTAGATTATTTACTCCCATTGCAACTCCAATATCACCGTTGGTATAATGAGAAAAATAATCTATCAGTCTGTAATATTCAGAGAAATTGGAAATAATTACGGTATAGCCCAGTTTTCCCAAAACATCCACACGGTCAAGAAAATCTCTTTCATCAATGTCTCCGTCTGCTCTTAGATTGGAAATGGTAATTTCTATAAGAATTTCGGTTTCTTCATGAGTGCAGATAGCATCTTTTAGAAACATGTCCATTCCATTGCGCAGCATATCAATATTTACCTTTGTAACGGGTCTGAAGCTTCCTCTTACCGCAAAAATATTTTTTTTGTATAAAATATCTGCCGGAAGCATATTGTTTCCTTCAGAATTGAAAATTACAGCATCAGTCATGTTATTTTTTACGAGCTGTAAAGACATCAGCCTGTTGTCAACGTAGGCAAACGCCGGTCCGCTGAAGTCAATCATATCAATCTCCAGATTATCTGTTGCGATATCATCGTAAAGAGACTCAATGAGTCTTCTTGGATTGTCATAATAGGTAAAAGCCCCGAAAATAAGATTCACACCAAGATTTCCCAGAGTTTCCTGCTGTAAAGTGGCGTCATTTTCTTTAAATTTTACATGAATAACGATTTCGTTGTAATCCTCATTTTCTTTTACCTGAAAACGGATTCCTACCCAGCCATGACCTTTTACTGTTTTATCAAAATTGATGGTGGTAACGGTATTGGCGTAAGAGAAATATTTTCTTCCGGGATTGCTGTCTCTTGAGATTCTTTCTTCAATAAGCGATACTTCATAACGAAGCATTTTTCTGAGTCGGTTTTGGGTTACATATCTGTTTTTTACCTCTTTTCCGTAAATAGCGTCACTAAAATCTTTATCGTAAGCCGACATTGCTTTTGCAATTGTACCTGAAGCTCCTCCAGCTCTAAAAAAGTGTCGAACGGTTTCCTGTCCTGCTCCAATTTCTGCGAAAGTACCATAAATAGTAGGATCTAAGTTAATTGTTAATGCTTTTTGTTTAGGAGTTAGTTTCTGATACATTAGGACATTAAATTTTTCGTAAATTTACCAAAATTAAAACAACCTCAAAAGAAATGAAGTTGAAATTTTTAGGAACAGGCACTTCACAGGGTGTTCCGGTAATTGGCTGCACTTGCGAGGTCTGTACATCAGAAAACCCGAAGGACAGTCGTTTCCGGGCTTCAGTAATGGTAACTACCGAAGAAAATAGGAAGATTCTTATTGATTGCGGTCCAGATTTCAGACAGCAGATGCTTCTGAATCATGAAAATCATATTGATGCTGCTTTATTAACGCATGAGCACAACGATCACGTTATCGGATTGGATGATATGCGTCCGCTGATTTTCAAAAGTGGAGAAAATATGCCGCTGTATTGTATGAAAAGAGTAGGAGGTGAGGTTAAAAAACGATTTCCGTATGCTTTTGCGGATGAAAAATATCCCGGAGCTCCTGCATTTGATCTTCACATAATAGAAAATGAAAAGTTTACCGTAGCTAATACAGAAATACAGCCTGTTGAGGTTACTCATTACAAAATTCCTGTTTTTGGGTATAAATTTAAAAGTCTTGCATACATTACAGATGCAGGTTCTATTTCCGGAGCGGAAAAAGAGAAACTTAAAAATCTGGATGTTTTAATTTTGAACTGCATACGCAAATTTGATCCTCATCCTGCTCATTTTATTCTGCCGGATATTTTAGAGTTGTTTGAAGAGCTGAAGCCTAAGAAATTATTTCTAACGCACATCAGTCATCATTTTGGGCTGCATGATGTTGAAAATAAAGAGCTTCCTGATGGAATTTCCCTTGCTTACGATGGTTTGGAGATTATTTTTTAAAGAAAATTTGATAAAAAGTTTTTGAATAGTAAAAAAAGTTTCTATATTTGCACACCGATTTACAGCAGCCCAGGTGGCGGAATTGGTAGACGCGCTGGTCTCAAACACCAGTTCTTAGGAGTACCGGTTCGATCCCGGTCCTGGGTACAAAAGATCCTCTGAAACTATTGTTATCAGAGGATTTTTATTTATTTCAATTACATTATATTCTTTATCCTCTTCATTATTCATATAAATTCAAAAAATAAGTATCTTCGCTTTCTTAAAATACTTTAGAAATGAAAAGATTAATCTCCGGATTATTTGTTTTTTTTACTGTTCTTATATTGGCTCAGGAAGGAATTAAATTCGAAGAAATTCCGTTCAAAGATATGCTTGCTAAAGCAAAAAAGGAAAATAAGCTTGTTTTTGTTGACGCCTATGCTTCATGGTGTGGTCCGTGTAAAATGATGGAAAGAAATGTGTTTCCTCAAAAATCTGTTGGTGATTTTTACAATAAAAACTTTGTGAACGCCCGTATTGATATGGAAAAAGGTGAAGGAAGAGAAATTGCTGCCAAATACGGCGTAAGATCTTATCCTACTTATCTGTTTCTGAATGGCGATGGTGAACTGGTTTCTCAGAATTATGGATATATGGAGGAAAGTATGTTTCTGGCAATGGCTGAGAATATTGATTCTCCTTCGAATAAAAAAGGTTCATTGAAAGAAAGGTTTGCTAAGGGAGAAAAAGATCCCGCATTTTTGGTCAGTATTATGAAACTCAACTCCAATTCTGATTTTGATTTTGCCAAAAAAGCTTCTGAAAGATATTTCTCCAACAAATCCAAAAGCGAATCGCTTACAAAAGATGAAGTGGGATATTTACTTTTCTTCCTAAAATCTACCGAAGATCCTAATTATAAAATATTTTTAGACAGAAAATCAGATATTCTGCAGTTTTTCCCTGAGCAGAATTATAATGATTTTAAAAATCAGCTTGTTCTGGCTAAAGTAGTTCAGGAATCTATTGATGAAAAGAAGAAAAAAATCAATGATGATTATTTTCTGAAAACAGCAGAACCTCTTGTAGGAAGAGAAACAGCACAACTGAAGCTTAATCAGACAAAACTTGCGTATTATGAACAAAATGCCGATTTTCAGGAATATGAAAAAACAGCTTTAGAGTATTATAAAAATGCAGATGATTTTGATGCTGATGAATTATTAAAAGCAGCTTGGATTTTTTCTGATCATATTAAAAATGTATCATCTCTGAAAAAAGCAGCAGAATGGGCAGAAAAATCTGTTATGAGAGGAGAAACTTCCGAAAATACCTATATTCTGGCAAAAATTTATTTAAGTTTAGGTAATAAAGATCTGGCTAAAAACTTCGCCGAACTATCGAAAGATATTGCTTCAAGAACTGGAAAAGATTCAGGTCTAGCTCAAGGTATTCTTAACCAGATAAAGTGAATAGAAAATGAAGATTAACTTTTTTACCCTGCTTTTTGTACTGCTTTCTGTTTTTAGATTACAAGCGCAGGAAAATTCTGATTTTCAAAATGATAATTCGGAGAAAAAACTATATATAAAAGGTAATGCTTTATTTATTCCGATTGGAATTGTGAATGCAGGCTTGGAATATCAGCTGAATCAGAAATTTACGATGCAGGGTGATATTCTGGTTTCGCCGTGGAAATCTTTTGCAGGACATGAGCTTCAGTATTATTCATTGTCATTGGAAGGGCGTTATTATTTTAAAGAAGCTTTTCAGGGATGGTATGTTGGAGCTAATATTGCGGCATCATCTTTTGTGCTTCAAAAATGGAATTACTGGAGCGATGAGCTTTATCCGAGTAAAAACGAGGAAGGCGTAACTTTTATTAAATCAAATCTCTACCAAAAAGGCTATTCTGTTTTGTTTGGTGCTACATTAGGGTATCAGTTTAAGCTTTCCGAAAACTGGCGAATGGACGTTTACGGAACAGTTGGTTCGTCACAGGATTTTTACAAAGGTTACGACAGAATATCAGGTAAAAGATATGACGAAAAACCAGACGGATACAACAGAAGTGGAGAAATACTGCCTTATCGCGGCGGAATAATGATTTCTTACCGTCTGAAATAATTCTATATCACTAATTAAAATAAATTTACAATGAAATTATTTGGAAAAAATCATCTTATCATTTCTGCGATCACTTTTGTTATTCTTTTTTTGATGAATTACTTAGGGAATAATGAAGCCGATAAACTGGAAAGAGCGCTTATGATTGCCGGAGCAGGTGTTGTAGGATTGTCTTTAGGTTTAGTTATTATGAACAGAGGGAAAGACGATAAAACGCCGCCCCAAAATTTTGATTAGTAGTAGCCACATTTTTGTTACATATTTTCCTGAGACTCAATTTCTTTAAGTTGTTTCAGGTTTTTGTCCAATCTTCCCATAATGATTCCGTAGACCAGTCTGTAATAAATCCAGATCAGCATTACACACAAAACCGTACTTGCGATAATTCCAACGATAAATCCGGTAAATTCCGAGCCGCTCAGCTCAATGTGCTGTGTGTTGAGGATATAAAATACAAATCCCGTTAAAACCAAAATTAAGATAATCAGCAAGCCAATATTGGTGAGAATAAAAGCGTTAACTGTCTTTTTGAATGTGATAATCCTTATAATAAATTTCTTCAGATCTTCTTCAACTTTTATCTTTCGGTAATTCAGATAAAATATTACTACAAAAAATCCGGTTACCAGAAGACTTAGAATTTTGATTAATAAATAAATATTATCAAGCTTATTTTCGAGTTCCACATCTTTCTGAACGCCCATTTTTTCCAAAATTGAAAGAAAACTTTGCGAATCATTGCTTTTAACAATGTAAAATAATCCCAAAATACTAAAAAATAAAAACTCTGCCACGCTGATCCAGAAAATATATTTCATATAGTTGCGAGATTTTTTATTGAGCATCTTCAGGATCTCATTTTGATCATATTTGGACTGTACAGACTGTTCCTGCCAGGTTTTTTTAAAGCTGTCTAAATCAAATTCAGGCATGTTTTTCCATTTTTTCTTTAAGGACTTTTTTGAGTCGGTTCATTTTTACACGCGCATTGACTTCGGTAATTCCCAAATTTTCTGCAATATCTTTATATGGTAAATCATCCAGATACATCATCACGATGGCTCGTTCTACATTGGGTAAAGTTTTTATAACAGTGTAAAGAAGTGAAATCTGCTGTTGTTTTTCATCATCATCTTCTACAAAATCCCGATGATTGATGTCCAGCTCATTGGTCTGTATGCTTTTGGTTTTTTTTCTGAAAAGAGTAATTGCAGTATTGAGCGCTACACGGTACATCCACGTTGAAATTTTTGAATTTCCTTTAAAAGAGTCATAACTCCGCCAAAGCTGAAGTACGATTTCCTGAAACAAATCTTCTTCATCTTCCAGAGAGTTGGTATAGAGACGCGAAACTTTGATAATCAATCCCTGATTATCTTTTACAAGCTGCGCAAACTCTTTTTCTTTTGAAACCAAAACAAATTTTATAACTGCACGAAGATAATAATTATTAGTCAATTGTGAATTTTACTTCGTAACTGAATTGTAAATTTTATTTTTTAATTTAATTGAAAAGTTTCAAGAATTGACAACAAAGTGAATTGACTGTTCATCATTCACAAAATATGAATTACTATTCGCATTTTACATATCTTTGCATCCACGAGAAAATCGGCTTGTTGATTCTCATTCAATTGAGGGTAGGAAAGTCCGGACACCATAGAGCAGCAAAGCGGATAACATCCGTCATCCGTGAGGATAGGACAAGTGCAACAGAAAGCAGGTACAGTTCGGCTGTAGTGAAACCAGGTAAACTCTTTGCGGTGCAATGATAAGTATATCGGTTCTTTTCAGCAATGAAAATAGGGGCGGCTCGTCCTGAAAGCCGAGGGGTAATCAGCTCAAGTTTTGCAGCAATGTAAAACGCAGATAAATAACAGGCACTTTTTAGGAAGTACAAAATCCGGCTTATAGATTTTCTCGTGATTTTTGTTTAAGCTGGAAGGCAGAAGTTTGAAGCTGGAAGTTTTAATATAAAGTTTTTAACTCCTATCTTCCGTCCTAATTTATTCACTTTCCAATTGTTTTTTAGCATTATCTAATTCAGCCTTATCTTTTTCTGAAAGTTCCGGGAATTTTAAATCCATTTTCTCTAAAGTATCAATAATAATCTGTATAGCAGAAAGTCTTGCAAACCATTTGTTGTCGGCAGGAATTACATACCATGGTGCGTGATCTTTTGAGGTTTCGTTGATGGCTTCTTCATAACATTTCATATATTCATTAAATAAAGCCCTTTCAGGAAGATCAGAAGCAGAAAATTTCCAGTTTTTATCCTGTTCGTTGATGCGGTCAAGGAGTCTTTTCTTTTGTTCATCTTTTGAAACATGAAGAAAAATTTTAATAATGGTTGTTCCATTTTGAGCCAGATGCTTTTCGAAATTTCTGATGCTTTCGTAACGGTTTTCCCAGAATTTATCATCAAAATCATCTACAGAATCCCAGGTTTTTTCGCTCAAATTATATTCAGGATGTACTTTACAAACCAAAACACTTTCGTAATGCGAACGGTTAAAAATTCCTATCATTCCTTTTTGAGGTAAAGCCAGATAATGCCTCCACAAAAAATCATGCGAATATTCTTTTGAACTTGGGGTTTTAAAACTCGTCACGCTACATCCTTGTGGATTGACACCGCCGAAAACGTGTTCTATAAGACTGTCTTTTCCAGCTGCATCCATTGCCTGAAGTACAACCAGCAAAGATTTGCTTCCATCTGCATAGAGTTTTTCCTGAAGTTCTCTAAGTTTTTGTTTCTCTTCATTAAGAATGATAATACCATCATCTTTTGTAAGCGGACCTTCATATTGAGTGGGTGTTTTTTTAATCGAAAAATTTTCTGTCACTTTAAAATTATCTGAAAAATTCTTATCCATTGATATTTTTTTTACTAAAAAAGATTAATATAGCCCAAAGTGGCTAATAAAGAGTAGTTTACAAGAACCGAAAGTGCTATCGGTAACGATTTAGTAATGGTGCTTACTGCACTCGCTTTCATCTGATTACCTTGTAAATCATTACCGCAAATTTAATAAAAAAAAGGGTTAAGTCGTAGCGTACTTAACCCTTTTTTCTGCTTTTTCCAATATACATCATAAGGCGTTATAAAATAAATCTTCCCCAATATGGGGGCAACCTGTGATATTGGTTCCGATATTATTTCCAAGTTTTGACAAATAAACAAAAATGTAAATCCGAAACGTATGGTGTTAATCTCTAAAAATCTAAGCTATGGAAATCGTGTTGAACAAAATATTATCGGAAATTCAGCGTCAGGAAGATATGCTATCTTCTCAAATGATGCAAACTGCGGATGAGGCTTACCAAATGACCTTATTCTTAAAGGAAATGCTGTTTACTATAAAGATGAAAGTCTTGCAGACCGGATTTAAGGACGAACGGCAGGAAATCAATTTTTTCAAGAATATCAAACCGCAGATTTTAGGAAAACTTATTTATTACAATAAGGTATTCCGCATTGAAACTACCTGCCCCGTAAGTGCAGGGAGAATACACCAAAGTTATTTTGAAAACCAACTGAAAATTCTGAAATCCGAATACAAGGAAAGCATATCCAATGAGGATTTTTACAGGTACTATCGTGCAGGCAGAACTGACCGTGACCACAGTTATTTCAGGCTCGGAAAAATCAATTACCACGATGGTCTAAAAAGTAGTGTATTTGAAATTGACCTTAGCTTTTCTACTTATTACGATAACAAAGTTGCCCATATTATAGCCAATGAATTACTTTATACTTTCTTGCTTACCAAAATAAACCCTGAAAAAAATCCCGATACCATTTCAATAAACGGTGATGGAAACAAAGACATTTCGTGGACGAACTCGCAAAATGCACTGATAGAATTGATTTACGCCCTGTATGTTTCCAAATCTATTGCATACGGGAAAATAGGCATCAGGAAATTAGCATTGATTTTCCAAATCCTCTTCCGAACGCCCTTGAACGATATACATCATTCTTTCCACCGAATGAAAACAAGGGCAGGCTCCCGAACGGTGTTTTTAGACCAGCTCAAAATTTCCCTCGAAGAGTATATGGATAAAGACCTTTAGCAACATCAGCACGAGTGTTTGAAAGCAGTACACAAAATGTACTACTTTTTCTTTGCCCATATATGCCAATTGGCATATATGGGCAAAAGGCTACTACAAAATAACCGAAACACGCTAAAACCCTTATTAAACAAGGGTTTTTCTCATTGCAAAAAATTTGAAAAAAAGTGCCAAACCAATGGGTACGCATTGGCAGACAAACACTGCCACACTTCTGAATTTTGTACTGTGAATATTAAACAATAGTGCAATGAACATTATAACAGTTGACGAAGAAGTGTGGAAGCACCTCAACGAACGGTTGAAAGCCATTAGCGAATATATCCTCAAACTGGAAGATACAAGCTACGATAGCTTATGGCTCAACAACCACGAAGTCTGCCAGTATCTCCACATCAGCGAAAAAACGTTGTGGCGTATGCGCACCAACGGGCAGATAGCTTTTTCAAAAATGTACGGGCAGTATTACTATACGATTGGTGCTATCAAGGAAATGCTCAACGCTAACGCCGTGCAGACGACCGATGAATATGTGGAGCAGCTTATGGCGAAAGGCAAAAGCTATATCGAGAAAGGCAGAAAGCTGAAATCAGGTAATCATTAAAAGCGTACCCGTATGAATATCGACAAAATGGAATTTGTGGCGTGGATGGAACGCATAATGGACAGGCTGGACATTCTTGGCAACCACATAGACGATTTACAAAAGAAGCGCAACAGCATAGACGGCGAAGAGTTACTGGATAATCAGGATTTATTGCAAATGCTGAAAATCAGTAACCGTTCCCTGCAACGGTATCGCTCCATAGGTAAGCTCCCTTATTATACCATTAGCGGAAAACTGTATTACAAGCTATCCGATGTGCATCAGTTCATCAGGGAAAGTTTTAACCCTCCGTTACCTAAACTGGATGCCAATAAGTGACAAACGCTGCCTTTGAGTGCCACATAAAGCAAATCAGTGAAGGCTTCCTTTACATTCGATCGTGAAATTTTGAAATTTTCAGATTATGAGCGAAGAAACAACTAATAAACAGGAAATGCCCGAACAGCTTTCGGACATCTTACTCGTACTGGATAAAGAGAAAATGAAAATCCAGGCAGTAAAGAGTATAGACGAAAACGGGAAAATGGAAACCGTTGACCCCACGAAGAAAAATCAAAACCAGTTTATGCGTGTGGATAAAAGCGGTGATTTCTTTTCCAACTTCTTTTCCAATTTTTTCAGCCAGTTAAAGAACCCTACAAACTTTACTTTCTTCAAAGTGCCTGCCTCGGTTGCTGCTGAAAAAGCAGAGGAATTACAAAAGCACGTAGATAAGCCCACTCCACAGGGCGAAAAAGTGCTGAAAGAACACGAAGTGAAAGCAGAACCCCAACCCGATAAAAAACAAGAAAATCAAAATAATATGGCAACAGCACAAACAACAACGGAAACAAGCGAATATCGCTACAAGCCGGAGCAGATTGATTGGGACACAATGAAAAACCTCGGATTGAGCAAAGAGTATCTTGAAAAAAGGAACCTGCTCGACCCTTTGTTACGAGGTTATAAAACCAATGAGCTTTTACCGATAGGTATCAACCTCGGGGGCTCTATCCTCCGCACGGATGCCCGCCTGTCTTTACAGCAAGCGGAAGACGGCAATGTTATCGTGGCAATACACGGTATCAAAAGAGAACCTAACCTCCACTTTGAATTTTTCGGTCACAAGTTTACGGACGAAGACAAGAAAAACCTGCTCGAAACGGGTAATATGGGGCGTGTCGTCAATTTGGTAAACTCCAAAACAGGCGACCTGATGCCGTCCATTATAAGTATTGACAGGCTGACCAATGACTTGGTTGCACTGCGCACGGAGTTTATAAAAATTCCCGATGAAATTAAGGGCGTAAAGCTGAATGACGAACAAAAACAAACGCTGATGGAGGGCAAACCGCTCTATTTAGAGGGTATGATTTCCTCGAAAGGAACGGAGTTTTCGGCAACTGTACAATTCAATGCGGACAAACGGTATGTTGAGTTCCTGTTTGACAGAAGCAACAACAATCAGCAGGCGCAAACGAACCAACAGAATACCCAACAAAGCAATCAGCAAAGCCAACCGCAAGAAGCTCCAAGAACTTTCAGGGGCAAAGAACTGGATGATGAGCAGTACAACAAGTTCAAAGCCGGACAAACCATATACGTTGAACTGAAAGACAAAAAAGACCAACCGTATAAGGGTTATATCACGTTCGACAAAGATACCGGAAAGACCAATTTTGAGTTTACCGGTCAGTACAAAGCACGGGTAGAACCTGCCGAAACTCATAAAACACAAACTGCCGTCAATTCGGAGGGTAAAACCAACGAAGCGACCAAGAACGTCCAAGAGCCTTTGAAGTCCGGGCAGCAAAGACCGAAAAACGAGAAGCAGCAGGAGCAACAGGATAACAAGCCTGAAAAATCCAAAGGCAGAAAAATGTAATACAGTATGAAAACAATCATTGCAGAAAAACCAAGCGTAGCAAGGGAAATAGCCGGACTTGTGGGAGCATCCGATAAAAAGGATGGCTACCTGACAGGTAACGGCTATTTTGTTACGTGGGCATTCGGTCATTTAATAGGACTGGGAATGCCCGAAGATTACGGCATTTCGGGATTTGATAAAGCATCCCTGCCGATATTGCCCAACCCGTTTTTATTGACCGTCCGCAAGGTCAAAAAAGACAAAGGGTACACCGCCGATACTGGCGCATTAAAGCAACTGAAAGTCATTGAGCAGCTTTTTAAGCAAAGCAACAGCATCATCGTTGCTACCGATGCAGGTCGTGAGGGCGAACTCATTTTCAGGTACATTTATGAATACCTGAAATGCAACAAACCTTTTGAACGCCTTTGGATAAGTTCGCTTACCGAAAAGGCAATAAAGCAAGGCTTCAACAACCTAAAAGACGGGGCAGCATTTGACGGACTGTATCAGGCAGCGCAAGGCAGAAGCCGTGCCGACTGGCTTGTAGGCATCAATGCTACACAGGCATTGAGCATTGCCGCAGGCAATGGTATCTATTCGCTTGGAAGAGTGCAAACGCCCACACTGGCTTTGATATGCAAACGTTACCTCGACAATAAGAATTTCACGGTAAAGAAATACTGGCAGATACAATTAACGCACAACAAAGCCCAGGTTGATTTCAAAAGTATTTCCGCAACCAAATGGGACGAAAAGCAACTTGCTGATGATACCCTTAAAGCTATTCAGCGTGGCGCAACGGCAACCTTTACATCAGTAGAAACCAAAAGCGTTACAGAACAACCGCCCTTGCTTTTCGACCTGACAGGCTTACAAAAGGAAGCCAACAAAAGGCTGAAATTATCTGCTGAAGCAACGCTCAATATTGCGCAAAGCCTGTACGAAAAGAAGTTTATCACGTACCCACGTACCGGGAGCAAATACATCCCTGAAGATATGTGGGCAGAAATTCCAAACCTCGTGCGGGCATTGCAAAATCGTGAGGATTGCAAGCAAGCCCTTACCAAAATCAAATGGGGACGGTTCAACAAACGTATCGTGAATGACCTCCGTGTAACGGACCATCACGGTTTGTTGATTACGGACAAAGTGCCGTCCGTACTTAATGCAGACGAAAACAAGATTTACAATATGATTGCGCTTCGCTTGCTTGAAGCCATATCGCAAGCCTGTGTCAAAGAAATAACCGATGTATCATTACAGGTATTGCATTACGACTTTACGGCAAAAGGCTGTAAAATTCAGGAAGCGGGTTGGCGTTCCATAAAAGGAAGTTTTACCGATGACGGCGAAGAGCCAGTGCAGGAATTACCTGAACTGCATAAAGGCGACGAACTTGCCATAAAGGAAGCCGCAGTTTTGGAAAAGCAGACCAAACCACCAGTGCTTTACACCGAAGCCGGGCTTTTGTCGGCTATGGAAACCGCAGGGAAAGAAATTGAGAACGAAGAAGAACGCAAAGCCCTCAAAAATATCGGCATCGGTACTCCTGCAACAAGAGCCGCCATTATCGAAACCCTGTTTACCCGTAATTATATCCAACGGGATAAACGTTCTTTAATCCCTACGGAAAAAGGATTGCAGGTGTACGGGCTTGTAAAAGACCGGAAAATTGCAGACGTGGCAATGACTGCCGAATGGGAATTGGCGTTACAGAAAATAGAAAATAACGAAGCGGATGCCGGAACATTCCAAAAGGAAATGGAAACCTATGCCAAATCTATTACCGATGAATTGCTACAAACCTCTATTGCAAGCACCAACCAACCCAAACTAACCTGCCCGAAATGCAAAAGTCAGCAGCTTATTATCCGTGACAAGATTGTGAAATGCCCTGATGAGGCTTGTAACTGGGTACAGTTCCGCACCGTCTGCGGTGTACAAATCAGTATCGAAAATGTAACAAACCTTGTCAATAAAGGCAAAACCTCTCTTATCAAAGGAATGACAAGCAAAGCCGGAAAGAAATTCGATGCTTACATCATTCTGAAAGAAAACGCTGAAAGTTCCTTTGAGTTTGAAAAAAACAAAAGCAGTAAACGCAATGGAAAATAAACCGTCAATCGTACCCAAAGAAATCAGGAACCTGATTTATACTATCCGGGGCAAACAGGTAATGTTGGATAGCGACCTCGCTGCCTTATATCAGGTAGAAACAAAGAACCTGAACAAAGCTGTTAAAAGAAATATTAAGCGTTTTCCTGTATCATTCTGCTTTCAACTGACCGAAGAGGAAGTTGAAAACTTGAGGTTCCAAATTGGAACCTCAAGTTTAAATTACGGCGGCAGACGTTATTTGCCCTATGCTTTTACGGAACAAGGCGTTGCAATGGCATCTGCCATACTTCGTTCTGATATAGCCGTTAAAATGAGTGTGGAAATAATGGAAGCCTTTGTAGAAATGCGGCGTATGCTCATCAGCAACGCTTCTTTGTTTCATCGTTTGGACAATATCGAGTTAAAGCAACTGGAAGCCGACCAAAAATTTGAAGAGATTTTTAAGGCTTTGGAAAGCGACAAGCTGCACAGCGAAAAAGGCATTTTCTACAACGGGCAGATTTTTGATGCCTACGCCTTTGTTTCCGATATTATCCGTAGTGCCAAAAGCTCTGTTATCCTGCTTGATAATTATGTGGATGATACGGTGCTTACCTTGTTGGATAAGCGTAAGACTAATGTAACCGCTACAATCCTTACCAAAAGTATCAGCAATCAGTTACGGTTAGACTTACAACGCTACAATAGCCAATATCCTCCGATAGAAATTGAAGTGTTTTCCGACGCCCACGACCGTTTTTTGATTATTGACCATACAGAACTCTACCATATAGGGGCATCGCTCAAAGACCTGGGCAAAAAATGGTTTGCTTTTTCAAGAATGGATATTGAAGTCGGCAGGATGCTTCAAATATTGAACAAGCCGTAAAAAATGAACCTCCGAATTATCGGAGGTTCATTTTTAGTTTTTTTATGCTTCAAAATGCTCTAATACGTTCTTAAATAACCTTTAGTAATATTTCTTCTTTAGCCATAAACTTGCTTTTACCAACAGTATCAGTACAGGTACTTCTACCAACGGTCCTATAACGCCCACAAATGCCTGTGGAGAATGAATACCGAAAACCGCTATTGCTACGGCTATTGCCAATTCAAAATTGTTTCCTGTGGCTGTAAATGCGATGGATGCGTTTTTGTCGTAAGGAACGTTTAAAGATTTATTGATAAAGAAGCTGACAAAAAACATTAGTACAAAATAGATGATTAACGGTATGGCTACTTTTACTACATCCATTGGCAGTTCTAATATTTTATCGCCTTTCAGACTGAACATTAATACGATTGTAAACAGTAAAGCATATAATGTAATGGGCGATATTCGAGGTACAAATTTCCTGTTATACCATTCTATTCCTTTTGACTTTACCAATGCGTAACGGCTTATAAAACCTGCTAAGAAAGGAATGCCTAAGTATATTAATACGCTTTCGGTTACGTCTTTCATTGATACGCTTACATTGAAATTGGCTACTCCTAATTTGCTTGGTAATACATTAATGAATAACCAAACTAAGAAGCTATAAGAAATTATCTGAAAGATGCTGTTTAATGCAACTAACATAGCTGTGTATTCTCTGTTTGCTTTAGCTAAATCGCTCCATACGATTACCATTGCGATACATCTTGCCAAACCTATCAATATCAAGCCTGTCATATAATCGGGTTCATTACGTAAAAACAAAACGGCTAATCCGAACATCAATATTGTACCGATAACCCAATTGAGCAATAAGGATATGCCGATTACTTTTTTATCCTTAAATGCTTGGGGCAATAATGAATAATCCACTTTTGCCAATGGCGGGTACATCATCAGTATCAGACCTATTGCCAAAGGAACGTTTGTAGTGCCTACGGATAAAGCATTTGTAATTTTTGATATTCCCGGAAAGAAATACCCTAAACCTATACCTGCTGCCATTGCAAGGAATATCCATAAGGTAAGGTAACGGTCAAGAAATTTTAGTTTTGGTTGCATTGGTTATTGACTGACTTTTGAAAAAACATAAAACATTTCCGTTGCTATCTGTAAACTTCTTTCTGCATATACCTGTGATTGCTCCGGTGTATTGTCTGAAATTTTAGGGTCTTCAAATGTGATAGGTATCCTTTTTTCTGCACCTGCAATAAATGGACATCCACCGTCTGCCTGTGAACAGGTCATAATGGCTGTAAATGCTGATACTGGGTTGAAAGGACTATCGTACTTTTTTGAAAAGCCGATAACAGGCAAAGCATTATCGCTGTATTTTATGGCATATACAGGGTTATTAGTATCTGCGATTTTGAAAATGTTAAACCCCTGATTAGTCAATGTTTCTGCAACTTTCGGAAATAGTGACGTTTCTTCCGTACCGCCCGAATAACAATGTACATTTGGTATATTAAAATGTGCTGACGCTACCTGTGCCCAAACCTGTGATAAATGGCTTCTTCGGGAATTGTGGGTACAGATGAAATTGATATTTATATCCTGCCTGTCGTTTACTTTTTGCTGTATAAAATCAATCAGCGGTTGTAATACGGCTTTACGTTCTTCGCTGATGCTTTGTACATCAATTTTGTTGTTAATGATTTCGATTAGTTTTTGATACATCGCATTTTGTTTTTAGTGTTTAGCAACATCCCGAATTTGGTGTACAGCAAGCATTATTCAGCTCTGATAATTTTACCTTTTGCTTTTCGGCAGGAATACCGCAAGCATCACTTGCCAGGCAAGCGGTTTGCTTGTTTTTCAGTACAAAATGGTTTCCGTTAAAATTCAAATCGTATTTACCAACCGTTTCGCTTTGGTATTCTACTTCTATTTCGGCATCTTCAATACCCAACTTTTCTTCGGATAGCTTAATGATGTTTAATAGCTTTGTTGGCTTTAATCGGTGTTCAAAATCGTTGGCATTCCATAATTGGAAATTGACAACTTTTTCGTTTCTAATTGTTCCGCCACAATCAATGAAGTGTTTTGTAATAACACCTATCTCGGTAACGTGAAAGTGTTCGGGTACAAATGTTCCGTTCTCTAATTGAAATTCAACATTATCCAATGCTGGTAAGATTTCTTTGATGTTTGATAGTTTCATTATTTTTTTATTTAATTGTTATATTGCTTTATTGCGATTAATGTGCTTAAAAAAAATGCTTAACAGCATTTATCAACCTCTACATTATCTATAAAGAAAGCATTGAGTTCCTTTTTAATCTGCTGCCAAACATTTTCATCAATACAGTAGCACACACTTGTCCCTTCTATATTGCCTTTGATGATACCAATGTTTTTAAGCTCTTTTAAATGTTGTGAAATCGTAGCCTGCGCCAATCCTAATTCTTCCACTAAGTCATTACAAATGCAAGCATTCTGCTTGATGATGTATTGCAGGATAGCTATACGGGCAGGATGAGCCAGTGCCTTTAAAGTGGTTGCCAAGCTGTTTTGCTGTTCTGTAAATATTTCTGTTTTTGTTACGCCCATCTTATTTGTAATAATATATCGCAATATTACGATAAATATTTAAACCACAAAAGTAGTTTGTGAAAAAACATATAGCCAAGCACCAATTCTGTATAAATAATCAGTTCAATTTTCTATTGTAAATCGCCAAATCCTGCCTTTCAAAGCCAAACGCTGCAACATTATCAAAGGCATTTGCTCCTGCTTATAATTTTAGGATTTAAGTAAAATTCTAATCAAAATAAGTATGGATGTACAGCAAAAAGACCTGTCGTATTTCAGATTACGACTGCAAGAATTATTAAACAGCAGCTTTCCCGAAAAGGCACACGACCAAAAATTTATTGACCAACGGTCTTCGTGGGCTGCCAATGCTTATGAGGGTGCTTTCCGTTCGGGAAACGCCGTTGAGCAATGCGACGAAATAGCCAACTACATACTTTTTGAGGGCTTGCACTTCTCCAAGTTCGACACGGTTTTCAAAGTGGTATGCAATGAATTTGATACCATAATGGCAGACGAGGAACTGCGACCGTTCGCCCTTAAAATGTTTCCCGTTTGTGAGCCTGTTTTCGCAGGATATGAATTAACTGATGATTTCGCCAACGGAAATGAGTTTGATTTACTCTATACCGAACTGACCGGAACCATCTCAATATGGATTGAGGAAAATGGGCTTCAGTAAGCGGTTCCATCTCCAACAGAATATTGATGCCCTGCGAATTGTTTTTAAACTGGAAAAGGAGAAACGGCAAGCCACCGTAGGAGAAAGACTGCTAATGATGCGATACAGCGGATTTGGCGGTCTTAAGTTCGTTCTGAACGCCGTAGAAAACGAAATAGACATCAATCATTGGAGAAAAACAGAACACGACCTTTTTCCACTCACGCAGGAACTCCACCAACTCCTCAAAGACAATTCCCAAGACGATAAGCAATACCGCAGGTATGTGGACAGTATGAAAAGTTCCGTGCTGACGGCTTTTTATACCCCGCCAAAGGTTATAGATGCCATTTCATCTGCCTTGCGGGATAATGGTCTGCACATTGATAAATTCCTCGAACCCTCCGCAGGTATCGGTTCATTCATCCAATCCTTTTCGGAAAATCAGAAAACCAGTGTTACCGCTTATGAAAAAGACTTGCTTACAGGCAAGATTTTAAAGCAGCTTTACCCCGAAAGCAATATCCGTATCAACGGTTTTGAGGAAATTCCCGAAAGGGAACAAAACAACTATGATATAATCGCCAGTAATATACCGTTCGGCGATACTTCTGTATTTGACCTTTCTTATTCACGCAGCAGAAACAGCGCAAAGGAACAGGCTGCCCGAAGCATACACAATTACTTTTTTCTGAAAGGTGCTGATATGCTCCGTGAGGGTGGTTTGTTGGCTTACATCACTTCGCAGGGCATTCTGAATAGCCCTAAGAACGAACCCATACGCAGGGCGTTGATGCAGGATAATAATTTGGTTTCGGTTGTAAGACTGCCCAACAATCTGTTTACCGAATATGCAGGTACGGAAGTGGGCAGCGACCTGATTATCCTGCAAAAAAATACGGCAAAACAAAATCTGACCGACAGGGAAGATCTGTTTTGCCAAAGCAAGCCAACCGAATACAATACGCCGGGCAATGCGCTCTTTCAGGACGGTACAAGAATTATCCATACCGACCAAAAATTAGATACCGACCCATACGGTCAACCTGCCTTAATCTATACGCATAAAGACGGTGTTGAGGGTATTGCCAAAGATTTGAAACAAATGCTTTCCGAAGATTTTGGGAACCATCTGAATTTGAATTTATACAAAGGCGAACGCAATGATGAGCCTATGATACAAATTCCGATTGAACCAAAGGTTACACCTCCGGTCATAGACCCTGCAATCGTTCAGCAAAAACCGCAGCTTATAACCACTCCGGTAGTCCATCAGGAAAGCCCACAGGAACTAAAACAACTAAGCATTTTTGACCTGTTTGAAAGTGCGGGTGAGCCTGTAATGGTGCTTGCTCCACCTAAAAGAACTACCCAAAACAAAAGGCAAAGTAGTAATAAAAGAAGAGGCACAATAGGTCGTCAACCCGACCTGTTCAGCAGTGCCAGGCAGCAACCTTATACACCGCTAAAATCCAATGGTGCTACCAATGGAAAAAGCCAAGTAAACAGCAAAAAACAGGAAGTCATCGGCGACCTGTTTTCACAAATAAACGGCAATGGCCAGTCTGATAAGACTGCCATTCCCGTTACCGATATTAACACCGTTCCTGAACCTGCTCCGTATAGCGGCGAACTGCAATTATTCCACCGGAATGATTGCCTTGTGGTGGATAACGGTTGGGTCGGCTATTTGCAAGAGGTGGATAAGGAAGACAAAAAAGCTATCTTTCATCCATTGCAATTGCCGTCGGCACAGAAAGCAAGAGCCGAAGCCTACATAGCCGTAAGGGACAGTTATATCAACCTGTACCAAAAAGAAGCTGAAAAACAGACCGAACACAGGGAAGAACGGGAAACCCTGAACCTGCTGTACGATGCCTTTACCAAAAAATACGGCAATCTCAA
Organism: Chryseobacterium sp. L12; assembly: GCF_056133985.1. Classification (NCBI taxonomy): domain Bacteria; kingdom Pseudomonadati; phylum Bacteroidota; class Flavobacteriia; order Flavobacteriales; family Weeksellaceae; genus Chryseobacterium; species Chryseobacterium sp. L12. The sequence goes on from NZ_JBVYOF010000016.1 coordinate 43,967, forward strand.
TACTGCCGACAATGCCAAGCTGATAAAAACAGACAGTGCAGGTAAAGAAATCCCCTATCTGGAGCGTGTCATTGGCGGCATAATCCATAAAGCGGATATTTTCAGCCGTCCGGTCAGTTTCTCTACTACCACGTTAGCAACCGACAATCCCGAAGAGGCTTTAGCTGCCTCCCTGAACAAATACGGAAATGTGGATTTGGACTTTATGTCCGAAATCAGCAGCCTGCCTGCCGATACCCTGAAAGAAGCCCTGCACGGGCGGTTGTTCTACAATCCGCTACAACAGGAATATGAAATAGCCGAACGTTGGATTGCAGGCAACGTGGTGGAGAAAGCAGATGAAGTAAGAGCCTATCTCGAAAACTATCCCGATGATACCGAAGCCAAAGAAAGCCTTACCGCTTTAGAGGAAGCCCGACCAAAACGTATCGAATTTGAGGAACTGGATTTTAACCTCGGCGAACGGTGGATACCTACCGGAATTTATGCCCGTTTCGCTTCGCATTTGTTCGATGCGGATGTACTGGTTCATTACTCCGAAAGCTCCGACGACTTTTCCGTAAAGTGTCATCAGGGCAATATGCACATTTGGGAAAAATATGCGGTCAAAGCGGAAAGCCGCACGTTTGACGGTATTGCCCTGCTTAAACACGCCCTTGTCAATACCACGCCTGATATTACCAAAAAAGTAATGGTTGGCGACCAAGAGGTTAAAGTACGGGATATGGAAGCCATACAAATGGCGAACACCAAGATTGACGAAATCCGTACCGCCTTTACCGACTGGCTACACGCACAGAACGATGAGTTTAAAAACAGGCTGACCGACCAGTACAACGATACCTTTAATTGTTTCGTTCGCCCAAACTATGACGGAAGCCATCAGGAATTTCCGGGATTAGACCGCAAGGGAGCAGGCATTGAAGACCTGTATTCAAGTCAAAAGGACACCGTTTGGATGATAAAGCTGAACAACGGTGCTATCTGCGACCACGAAGTAGGCGCAGGAAAAACGCTGATAATGTGTACCGCAGCGCAGGAAATGAAGCGTTTGGGATTAGCCCATAAGCCGATGATTATCGGGCTGAAAGCAAATATACCTGCCATTGCCGAAGACTACCGTAAAGCCTATCCACACGCCAAAATCCTTTATCCGGGTATTGATGATTTTACGCCGAAAAAACGCCTGCGGATTTTCGGGGATATTAAAAATAATGATTGGGATTGCGTGATACTTACGCACGACCAGTTCGGAATGATACCGCAATCGCCCGAAATACAAAAGGAAATCCTCGAAATAGAACTGGACAGCGTAGAGCGCAATCTCGATGCCCTGAAATCGCAGGGCAAGGAAGTGACAAGGGGAATGCTCGCCGGGGTAATCAAGCGGAAAGAAAATCTTGAAGTAAAGCTGAAAACGCTGCAACACGATATTGAAAACCGTAAGGATGATATTGTGGACTTTAAGATGATGGGCATAGACCATTTGTTTGTGGACGAAAGCCACCAGTTCAAAAACCTGATGTTCAACACCCGTCATACACGGGTTGCCGGACTGGGGAACGTGGACGGCAGCCAAAAGGCACTGAACCTGCTGTTTGCAATCCGCACCATTCAGGAGCGTACCAATGCGGATATGGGTGCAACCTTTCTTTCGGGTACAACCATCAGCAATTCATTAACGGAATTGTACCTGCTGTTTAAATACCTGCGCCCCCGTGCATTGGAAAAACAGGGTATTCATTCCTTTGATGCGTGGGCAGCTATCTATGCACGGAAAACGACCGATTATGAATTTTCGGTAGCTAACAATATTTTAGCAAAAGAGCGTTTCCGCTACTTTATCAAAGTGCCGGAACTGGCACAGTTCTATTCTGAAATCACGGATTACAGAACGGCTAAGGATATTGGTATTGACCGCCCCACTAAGAACGAGGTATTGTACAACATACCGCCAACGCCCGACCAAGAAGCCTTTATCCAAAGCCTGATGCAGTTTGCCAAAACGGGCGATGCTACTTTGCTCGGTAGAGAACCATTATCGCAAAGGGAAGAAAAAGCAAAGATGCTCATTGCGACGGACTATGCCCGTAAGATGTCGCTCGATATGCGTATGGTAAGTGGTATATACGACGACCATCCCGACAACAAGGCTTCGCATTGTGCGGTAAATATCGCCAAGTATTACAACCAGTTCAACGCACAGAAAGGAACGCAGTTCGTTTTCTCCGATTTGGGAACCTACAAGCCCGGCGAATGGAACGTGTACTCCGAAATAAAACGCAAACTCGTGGAGGACCACGGCATACCTGCGCACGAAGTAAGGTTTATTCAGGAAGCGAAAAATGATAAGCAACGTAAGGAACTTATCAACGGAATGAACGAGGGCAAAATCCGTGTACTGTTCGGTTCTACAAGTATGCTCGGAACTGGCGTAAACGCACAGAAAAGAGCTGTTGCCGTTCATCATTTAGATACACCGTGGCGACCGTCTGACCTTGCCCAAAGGGACGGGCGGGCAATCAGAAAAGGCAATGAGATTGCCAAATTCTTTGCCGATAATAAAGTTGCTGTGATTATCTATGCAGTTGAAAAATCGTTGGACAGTTACAAATTCAACCTGCTGTATAATAAGCAGCTTTTCATCGACCAGTTAAAGACTAACAACCTGACCAAAAGAACGATTGACGAGGGAAGTATGGACGAAAAATCGGGAATGAACTTTTCGGAATATGTGGCAATCCTGTCAGGAAATACAGACCTGTTGGATAAAGCCAAACTGGAAAAACAGATTGCCGGACTGGAAAGCGAAAAGCAGGCGTTCAACCGCTCTAAATCCAGTGCCAAATTTAAGGTACAGGATTATATGGAAATGTTGCAAAGCACTCAATCCCGTTTGAGCCGGATGAGTACCGACTGGGAAAACTTACAGCAACGCCTGCAAAAGCGTTCGGACGGTACAATCGAAAACCCTGTGCTGTTAGATGGCTTGCCGCCCAATGCAAATCCGAAACAAATAGGCGCAAAACTGAACGAGATTGCGAACAAAGCCCGCACGGCAGGCGACTATCGTGAAATAGGCAACCTCTACGGGTTTCAATTATTGGTTAAAACAGAACTTCCAAAGGATAATTCAACACTCGAAAGGGTCAATAGATTTTTTATAACTGGCGAGGGCAATATCAAGTACACCTACAATAACGGTCTGATGGCAAAAGACCCCGAAACCGCCGCAATGAATTTTTTAAGGGCTTTGGAAAAACTGCCGGGCTTTGTGAAGCAGGAGCAGGAGAAAATCGCTGAAATACAAAAAGACCTGCCGATACTTCAGGAAGTGGTTAACGGTACTTGGGCTAAGGAAAGTCGATTGAGTGAGCTTAAAACGGAACTGGCTGCCGTAGAAAGAAAGATACAGCTATCTATTACGCCGGAAACCAAACAAGATGCTTCGGAGCAGGCAGAAAAGCAGAATGAAGCCCCAAAGGTGCAGGAAAGCATTATACGGACAAAAGGCGTTCATTCACCTCGTGGCGTATTATAATAGTCGTTACTTTTCGTCCTTTTCGTCCATTTTTTTTATTAGGGCTTCACAGAGGCTGTCAAGGAATTTGGTTCGGTTTATCTTACGGGCTTTCAGTTCCATAAACGTGTGGTAAAAATCGCCTAACTCAATATTAAAGGCTTCTTCAAAAGTTTTAGCTATCAATTTTATGTCTGTATTCCCATTGTTAAATACACCGTGGGAGTACAGTGCATATATGAGTTCCGTCAGTGCCGTTTTACTTGCCGTCCATTTCAATGAATTGTCCGAACCCCTTTTCACATTGATGTTATTGAGCCTGTCTTCCAAATAAACTTGTATCAGGTCATTGGCAATAATCTTGGCAACCTTATAATCGTGTGTAGTAGAAAAACGATGGTCTGCTTCAAAATAAAATGTGTCTAACCACAGCCTTATATCGTGCTTGCCACGCACAAAGAATTTTTCGTCAACGAAAGAATTATTGCTGCGGTAATACTTGTAAAAATCAAGGTTGTTTTCAAAGAACCTTTTTAGCTTTTTCAGTTCTTTGGTAAAATATTTCTTGGTACGCTTGTTCCCGTAGGGTCTTCTTGTTTCGATTTTATAGATGGCATTGTAGTAGATGAGCTTTGAAACAATAACAGGTTTCTGATACTTGAAAAAATGGATTTCTTCTTCCATATTCTTAAAGTCATTTTTCAGTACAAAGTCCTTTAAGTCGGCAAGGCTTTGTATGATATGGTGTATAACGGCTTCAATTCTTTTTATGGGGCAGTCGGTTTCAATCTCCAGTTCCTGGATTGCAGTTTCCAATTTAAGATATGTTTCATTGTAAAATTTATCCATTCGCTTCATTTTGATGTAATATATTATTGGTTAATACAGAAAAGCTAACACTGTTCGTATTAGCTTATGATGCAATTACTGCTTAAAAAAATTCAACCTCTACCGTATTGATGATGGAACGATAGATAGATTTTTGTTGCATACTTTAAAGGGTTGTAGTATGATGCAGGTTAGTCTTTGCGAATTACACCTGCATCACCTCCTTTTTTTTACCGATATTTTTTTACGGTTATGCAGTTTACAACCCTTAGTTATTTAATTTTAATAAGTCAATGCCAGCCCCACACCAAAGCCCATATCGCTATCATAGTGGGTACGTATACCTATATTCTTATTAATGATATACCTAAGTTCTCCCATATACTCTAAGTCGGTATTCACCATAAAACCACCTCTTAGTCTTTTTGAAATTGGTATATCTTCACGCATTATCTGCAATCTCACAATTCCATCATGATATACTTCTGCCTGAAAATTGACCAGCATAGGTAACGTATACATAAACCCTAAACTGAACGCCCTGCGGGTGTCTTTCTTGTTGGTTTGTCCAAATATGTTCTTTTCGTGTTCATCTTCTCCCATTTTACGGTAGCGGTAATCAAAACCTACAAAGGGCATGAACCATTGCATCTTTCCAATGTATCTACCTAAATGGGTTTCTACTTCATAACCGTGCATACTATTATAGCCTAAACGCCATTCTGTTCCTAATTGGTAGCGTGCATTCATTAGCATAGCTTCTCCATCATTACCATTGGTTGCAAAATCGTTTTGTGCCATAAAATGAGGCATATTACTTTCTCTTTGCAATTCTTTATAGGCTTTTGCCTTGTCGGGTAGATAGGGGTTATTGTAGTCTCCAACTTCAAAGACCCTGTTCATTCCCGCCATCATGTGATATAATATATGGCAATGAAAGAACCAATCACCCTCCTCATTTGCTAAAAACTCAATGGTATCTGTTTCCATAGGCATGATATCCAACACATTTTTAAGCGGCGATTTTTCGCCTTTTCCGTTTATCACCCTGAAATCAAATCCGTGAAGATGCATTGGATGCCGCATCATTGAATTATTATAAATGGTAATCCGTAGAATTTCTCCTTTTTTTACAGGTATTTTGTCAGTTTCCGAAAGTATTTTATTATCCATGCTCCATACATAGCGGTTCATGTTGCCAGTAAGTGTGAATTTCAACTCTTTTACAGGCGCATCATTTGGAAGAGAGGTGTTATAAGGTGATTGCAACATAGCATAATTTAATGTTTTGATGTCTCCCAAGGCATTAGCGTTGTAACGGTTAGCGTCGTTATCCATATCCATACCCTCATGCTTACTGTGGTCTGCTTTTTTTGTTGCATCTCCGGTAATTTCGGGATACATCACTACATTCATGTCCATTTGGTTAAGGCTCATCTTCATGCCCATATCGTTCAAATCGCCATTCATTTTCATCATATCGTTCATCATCTTCATCCCCTCGAAATACTTCAATCGTGGGAGTGGAGAAATAAGCTGTTTGACCCCATCACCTATAAAGTAACTCGCAGATTGTGTCCTGTCTTCGGTTGTTGCTAAGAACTCGTAAGCCAAACCATCTTGAGGGATAGTCACTACAATATCGTAAGTTTCAGAAACGGCAATGATTAACCTGTCCACCTCTACAGGCTCAACATCATTCCCATCATTAGCTACTACTGTAATTTTCCCTCCAGCATATCTTAGCCAGAAATACGAAGACGCCCCGCCATTGGAAACGCGTAATCTGACTTTGTCACCTGCTTTTAGCTTTTTACCACCAATTGTTTTCAAATCGGTGCTATGGCTACCATTTATTAGGATTTTATCATAGTACACATCACTGACATCCATCGCCAGCATCCGTTTCCACTCATTTTTTACCTTTACGCCTAATTTTCCCTCCTTAATAGCTTCAACGTACGATTGCGTAGCACCTTTCTTAATGGCCGCCCAATCATTTGCATTGTGTAGCATACGGTTGATGTTATCCGGGTTAAGATTTGTCCACTCACTTAATATAATCGGGACGGTCGGCAAATCGTCAATTCCTTTTCTAAAGGTTTTATCGTCGCCTCTTTTTTTCATGATAAAACTACCGTACATGCCTATCTGCTCCTGCAAGCCTGAGTGCGAATGATACCAGTGCGTGCCATGCTGGATAATCGGAAAACGGTAGGTGTAGGTTGTACCCGGTGCGATGGGCTTTTGCGTAAGCCAGGGCACACCGTCTTCTTTATTGGGCAGGAACACACCATGCCAGTGCAGTGATGTGCTTTCTTTCAATTGGTTGTGCACCACTATTTCGGCAGTGTCGCCCTCGGTAAAGGTAAGGGTGGGCATGGGGATTTGCCCGTTTACGGCAATCGCCCTTTTTTGCTTACCTGCATAGTTGACAAGTGTATCTTTTACATACAGCTCGTAATGCACTACTCTCTGTGCAAACAGCGTTTGCGTGCAAAGCAGTATCAGCACTGTTTGCAATATTCTTATGGGTATTTTTTTATATCTGTTCATTCGTTGAAAAATTTTATTTAATGCTGTCTTCCATTGTGCCAAACCACGCTATCAAAACCTGCTTATCCTCCGGTGACAATACTGCATTGCGATGAATTAGCGTATATGACGACAATGGCATTTCCCCGTCCTTTATTTGTCCGGCCATCGACCTAAACTTATTTCGGCGTCTGCGGGCAGAATAGTCGCCAAACTCGCTAAAGTTAAGTTCGTCTTTTCCTTTTTTGATATGTTCTGCCATATACCATGCGCCGGGTTGGATACGGCTATACCACGGGTATCGGGTATTGTTGCTGTGGCAGTCGTAACAGGACTGGACAAGGATAGCCTTTACATTTTGGGGTACGGCGTACACCCTTTCAATATGGGTGGCTGGCACTTCAACCGCCTGGTTCCGTAAGGGCTGAAAGAACTGTATGGCAATCAGGACGACAGCCAGCCCCAATATGATTTTCTTCTTTATGGTCATAATTATTTTATTGTGGCTTCATCTTTTTGTGTCTACTGTTTTTTCACATACTTGGCATAATTCCCCTTGTTTTCAAAATAGGAAACTTCACCGTTATTCCCTGTCACAGCAATCACCGCAACAGCTTTGTCCACCTGCTTATGGGAATAGGGGTCTATCGCCATCCGCACGGTGGCATCTTTTGGAATACGCTCTTTGCACATTTCGCAGCACCCGTAATATATTTTACCGTCAAATTTTACGTCAAACTGCTTTTTGCCCATATAGGCATCGTTGACCATGCAGACTTCATCCGATGGAACCAATTCACCTATTTGGGTACTATGCCCGTGGCTTTCCGGAGTTGCCTGCGAATGATGCTGTGCCGCTTCATCCTTATTTGACCCTGCCTGCCCGCAAGCGGTGAATAGCAGGGCTGATAAGGAAATAAAGCCAATTATTATTTTGCTCATGTCGAAACTTGTTTTTTTAAATTTTATTATTTACTTTCTTCAAACTCTTTTAGCTTGCGCTTCATTAGTTCAATTTCTTCCGCTTGGGTTTTAAGTATATTTTTTTGCAGCTCTATCAGTTCCGGGTCGGTCAGGTGTGCCTTTTCGGACATCAATATGGCTGCTGCGTGATGGGGTATCATACCCTTTGCAAACTGCTTGTCCCCGACATTGATTTGTTCCCTGATACCAAACCATGAAAAGATGCCAACAGCAACCGAGATGATGGCTATCGCCCAATTCATCTTCCTGTTGGGGTACATTACTTTCATTATCGCTAATTCGATAAGCAGCATTGCCGAGGTCATCAGCAGGGTCATGTACAAATTGTTGATATTGGGTATCAGGTTCTGCCACCCGTCAATCATGGCGTACATGATAAAATACATCACTGCGAACATTGCGACAGCCATCACCGCAAAGCGTTTGTACATGGCCGAAGCATGTTTTGTATTGTGCGTGCCATGCTCCGAGGAATGACCCGCATGGTGACTGTTTTGCATATTTTCCATAACCCTGAATTTTATTTGCTGTTAATTGTTTTTTCCACCTTACCGCAGGTCAGCATTTTAGAGCCGTAGTAAGGGTTTTTGATTTCCTTGTTTTCGCTAAACCAAACAGCACCCTTACCGTCATTGAACATCGGGCAATGGTCTTGATACAATGTTTGCGATGTACCGAACAAATCAATCAGGTCTTTCAAATCTTCGCCAAGCGAGGCTAAATGTTCCCGCTGGTGGTGAATGTTGCCAACATTTTCCCCGATATGTTCTGCGTGTTCTTTAGCATCGTCCGCTATGTCCATGTACTTTTTGTGCTTATCAGCAGGAACGGCTTTCATGTCCACTTTATTCAGGGTAGCTAACAGCTTTTTCCCTGAACTGGCGGCAGCTTTGTCATCGTCCGAAACAAGGGCGTTCTTTAAGGACAGATAATCGGTAACTATGGGCGCAATAGAAAAGTTTTTTGCTTCTTCTTTTCCTGTTGCTTTTGCTTCCTGACCGCTCGGAGTTTCACTCACAACGGGCGCAGCTACCGTATCATCCTCTTTTGGTTGGGAAGCTGACTGTTCTTGTGATACAACAGCAGTATCACTTGAAGACTGCTCGTTTTTGTTGGATGCCTGATTGCATGATACTGTTACAAATGCCATGATAACAGCAATGATTGATAATGTTAGATTTTTCATTTTTATTTATTTTTTGATTTTTAAAAAACTTGCGTTAATAGCCACTACAATGGTGCTTACACTCATCAGCACAGCACCCATAGCGGGACTTAAAACAAAATTCGGATAGAGTACGCCTGCCGCAAGCGGTATTGCCACCACGTTGTAGCCAACCGCCCATATCAGGTTCTGTACCATCTTTTTGTAGGTAAGTTTGCCGAAGTCAATCAGTTTGACCACATCCCTCGGGTCGCTGTCTACCAATATGATATCCGCTGTTTCGGCAGCCACGTCCGTACCGGAACCCACGGCAATTCCAACATCTGCCTGTGCCAGTGCAGGTGCATCATTTACACCATCACCAGTCATTGCTACGATTTCGCCTTTTGCCTGAAACTCCTTTACTTTCTCCTGCTTGTTATGCGGAAGCACATTGGCCAAATACCCGTCCATACCCAATTTTCCGGCTACGGCAGCAGCAATCCTGTCGTTGTCCCCGGTGAGCAGAAAGGACTTGATGCCCATTTTTTTGAGTTCCTCAATCGCCTGTGCCGAACCTTCACGGATGCTGTCTGCCAAAGTAATGATGCCGATTACCCGGTCATCAATGAGGACAAAGTTGACCGTTTCGGCTTCCTGATTGATTTCGCTTGGTATTTCCGGCAGGGAAAGGTGGTTTTCGGTGAAATAATTCGGGCCGCCAGCTACGACATTTTTCCCGTTCACAACACCTTTAACACCTATGCCCTGCATATAGCTGAAGTTTTCAGACTTCCATAAGGCAAGGCTCTTTTCTTTCAATGTAGCCATAATGCCTTTGGCGATATGGTGTTCCGAATTTTGCTGTACTGCGGCAGCATACTGGATAACCTCATCGGCATTATATTCATCCGTTAACGGTATAACCTTTTCTACTGCATGGGAACCTTTGGTGAGCGTTCCGGTCTTATCAAAAATGACGGTGGAAAGTTTGCGGGTGGTTTCAAATGCCGTACGGTTGCGGATGAGCAGGCCATTGGTCGCCGAAAGCGTTGTGGAAATGGCGACCACCAACGGGATAGCCACGCCCAATGCGTGCGGGCAGGCCGTTACCATCACCGTCACCATTCTTTCAAGCGCAAAGGCAATATCTCCACTGCTTGCATACCAATAGGCAAATGTGCCTATGCCAACGGCAATGGCAATAAAGGTGAGCCATTTGGCAACTTTGTCCGCAAGGTTCTGTGTATTAGACTTGGTAGCCTGCGCTTCCTGCACAAGATTGATAACCCTGTTCAGGTAGCTGTCTTTTCCCACGGCTGTTACCTTGACTTTCAGCGCACCATCGCCATTGATAGAGCCTGCGATGACCTTTCCGTCTTTTTCCTTTTTTACGGGAACACTTTCTCCGGTAAGCATGCTCTCGTTGATATACGAAAGCCCCTCCAGTACCAATCCATCGGCTGGAATTTTTTCACCCGGTTTTATGATAGCCGTTTCACCGCTTTGCAGGTCTTCAAGCTTTATTTTTACCGCTTCTCCGTTTCGCTCCACCGTGACATCGTTAGGCAGCAAAGCAACCAATGATTGCAAAGCCCGTGAAGCAGCCATTTGGGAACGCATTTCCAGCCAATGCCCTAACAGCATGATGTCAATTAGGGTTGCCAGTTCCCAAAAGAAATCCATACCCTGCAAGCCAAATACAACGGCTACGGAATAGACATAGGCTACGGATATGGCGATAGCAACAAGTGTCATCATCCCTATGGCTTTGGCTTTCACCTCGCCAATCATTCCCTTTAGGAATGGTAAGCCTCCATAGCAATAAATCACCGTACCCAATGCCAGCAACACATATTTATCGCCATTGAAAGCAAGCGAGAAACCTAACCATTGCTGTATCATGTGCGACAGGAGCAGTATAGGGATTGTAATGACAAGGCTTATCCAAAAACGAGTGAGGAAATCACCTGTATGATGTCCCTCATGTTTGTTAAAGTTTTCGTCAGCATGGCCATGTTGAGAATGCCCGGAATGCCCATGTTCTGATGTGTGTTCATGAGAAACTGACGCACCGCCAACGGGAACCAATGCCATGCCACAGAGCGGGCATTTGCCCGGTTCGTCTTTTAGCACCTGTGGGTGCATAGGACAAGTATATTTTTTCATAACAAGGGGTTTTAAAAGTTATGTTGCACTTAATTTTTTTGCCATCTCATGGGTCATTTCTTCGGCATAAGTACCATAGGCATCAACAAGTACGCCTTTATTCTTACTATCATTAGACGATATGGCATAAATTACGGCATTGTTATCAGGACTGCTGTCGAGGCTTTCAAACCTATGAGTTTCCGTAACCGTAAAATCCTCCGGTTTTAGTTTCAGGCTCCTTGACGTACAGTACAGACAGTCCGGCAACAGACTAAAGTCCATACTGTATCCACGCTGTCTTAGGTCTTTAAGCGCCTGCACCATGTCATTGTACTGTACCATAGCTTTCAGACCTGTTATTTAATGGTTTCGACCGTACTGCCGCAGGTAAGCATCTGTGAGCCGTAATATGGGTTTTTAACAGCATTCTCTTTACTTAGCCAATTGGCTCCCTTACCTCCGTTGTACATAGGGCAGTGCTGGTAATAAACGGGAGTATCCTGTTTAGACACTTTGGCCAGTGTGTAGATGCTTCCCGAAAGTGCCGCAAAAGCACTTCTTTGTTTTGCAACATCTTTTGATTTTGAAATGCTTTCCGCATTGGCCGTCAAGTCCTGCATCACTTTCATCCAAGCCGTATGTTCCTCTGCCGATAGCTTATTCATATCGACTGCTTTAAGGGATACAGCCAATTCAGCGGCTTTGGCAGATGCGGTCGCCGCATCGGTTTTTATCAAAGCATCTTTCACTGAAAAGTAGTTGTCAAATACAGCCTTTAGCTGTGATTGGTTTTGGGCTGCATCTTTGTTAGCTGCCATTTGACTATGGTCGTGATTGCCATGTCCGGCATTCATGTCCATTCCCGCCTCCTTGTTTTTGGCAACCGTCTTCACGGGTCTATCATACTGGCAGCAACCAGCCAGTTTAGCATATACGTCATCCGGCGCACGGAACTTCTCACTGTCATAACCAGCCAAAGCAATACGTTTCAGGATTTCATCCTGATTTGTTTTGTCGCCGTCATAGGTGAGCGTAGCCATCTTGGTATCTTTGTTCCAGTCCACGCTGGCTACCTTTTTTACGTTACCTGCTTTTTCGATGGTGGTTTTGCACATACCACAATTGCCGTAAATCTTTACGGTTTCTGTTTTCGCATTCTTGATTTGTGCGAAGCCGTTTATTGATGATAGTAACACGGCGATTACCATCACTATTTTTGATAATGATTTCATAATAATTACATTTTGAGAAACGGGGGATTGATAAACCCGTTTCTGTTTTAAATTTTAAGTAAATGATACAAATAGGGGATTTGCAAAAGCCGGAATAGCTTTTGACAAGGCACACCTATGGCTATCAGGCCATAGTTTTAGCTTATTTTAGGAGGTAGCCAAATGAAGAAAAATCCCGAAGAATAGTAGGCTTCTTTGAAACCGAATTTTTGCTTTTTAGCTGCTGCTAAGTGATTTTTTGCCTTTAATTCGATTATGGTTGGGACATTTAGGGAAGTGGTTGAAGCACCGCACCTGCAAGAGCTGTGGGAACAACCGCCCCCGCATTTGTCACTTTTGCATTTTTTACAGGATTTGCTCTTGCAACCTTTTTTATGTTCTGATTTTTTGGATTTCTCCTTTGAGCTGAAAGACTGCTCGGTCTTTGTTGAATTTTTGGAACAGGCAAAACTCTGGCTTGGTATCATAAAGAAAACCAGACAGAAGAGTGTCAAAATACCTATATGTATTCTATAATTTTTCAACTCAACAAAGTTACAAATAAGATTGGTTTTTTATATTGTTTTTACAATTTTTTTTGCTATATAGGCAAAATTTCTCTATATAAACAAACAATGTTACGACCACAACAAGATATCCTCTTTCTTCAGGATTTGATGAAATGCCTTTTTCGGCAACCCAACCTTCAGAAAATTCGGTCGGAAAAAGGACATTTCAAAAGGTAGTTGGCTTAGGCATTCAAAGGTTCTATTTTGAAGCCTGCCTTTTGTACGGTCGATATTACTTCCTGCTCGGTAATGCCCTCGGACTTCACTGTAAGTACCTTGTCCTTGTTGGCCGTGTCCACTTCCCAATGGCATATGCCCTCTGCCTTGTCCAAGTGCGGTTTTACAGATGCGATACAACCGCCACAATTGATGTTCGTCTTGAATTGAAATTGTTTATTTTCCATTGTTAATAAATTTTAGAGTTATCTGATAATGCAAATTTCCGTACTATTCAGTTCAGTATTGTTGTGTAATTTCTTGTTTGATTTGTGAGATTTACTGTTTTATTTCTTCCACTTCAACCGCAGACTGTTACTGACCACGCTCACGCTGCTCAATGCCATTGCCGCACCCGCAATCATCGGGTTGAGCAGGAAGCCGTTAACAGGGTAAAGGATGCCTGCCGCTACTGGAATGCCGATTACATTGTAGATAAACGCCCAGAACAGGTTTTGCTTGATGGTGGCTACGGTCTGTTTGGACAAGCGTATTGCCTGCGGTATTTTTGTAAGGTCGGATGAAATGATGGTCATCTTGGCTACGTCCATTGCGATGTCGCTGCCTTTGCCCATTGCGATACTTACATCGGCTGTTGCCAATGCGGTGCTGTCGTTGATACCGTCGCCAACCATTGCTACCACTTTGCCCTGTGCTTGCAATTTTTTTACAAAGTCTGCTTTATGCTGTGGTAGCACTTCCGCTTTGTAATGCTTGATGCCTGTTTGTGAAGCAATAGCTTTTGCGGTCGCTTCGTTGTCTCCGGTCAGCATATACAGATCGATGCCCATATCCTGTATTTCCTTGATTGCCGCCGCTGATGTTTCTTTGATTTTGTCTGAAATTGCAACCACCGAAAGAGCTTGTTTACTGTTTGCGAACCAAATAACAGTTTTGGACTGTTTGCCCCATTCATCTGCTTTTTGTTGTAGTTGTGCGTCAATGCTGATATTGTTTTCAGCTAACAATTTTTTATTACCTACATAGTAAGTTTCGTTTTTGTGGTCGGCTTTCGCTCCTTTGCCGGTGATACTGTCAAAGTGGGTTAGTGAAGTAGTTGAAACACCTTGCAGGTTTTTCACTAATGCTTCTGCCAGCGGGTGTTCGGATTGTTTTTCTATACTCAATAGAATATCTTTGGTAGCATCGTTATTGTCCAGCCATTCAACATCTGTTACCTCGGGTCTTCCCTCGGTGATCGTGCCTGTTTTATCCAGTATAATAGCATTTACTTTTTTTGCCAATTCCAAACTTTCGGCATCTTTTATTAAGATACCTTGTTCTGCACCTTTACCAACGCCTACCATAATAGCCGTAGGCGTAGCCAAGCCTAATGCACAAGGACAAGCGATAACTAATACAGTAACGGCAGCTAACAATCCTTGAACTACGCCATTCTCACCGCCTAAAATGAACCATAAAATGAATGTAAGGATAGCGATACCGATAACCACAGGAACAAAAATACCAGCGATCTTATCTACCAATTTTTGTACAGGTGCTTTACTTCCTTGTGCATCTTGTACCATTTTGATGATGTGGGCAAGCATGGTTTCTTTGCCCACTTTTACCGCCTTGAATTGAAAACTGCCTTTTTGGTTAATCGTTCCTGCAAATACTTTTTCGTTCTCTTTCTTCAATACAGGTACAGGCTCGCCGCTTAGCATACTTTCATCTACATACGAATTGCCCGATATGACCATGCCGTCTACCGCAATCTTTTCACCGGGCTTTACGAGTATCACATCGCCTGCGCTTAAGTCTTCGATAGCGGTCTGCTTTTCCGTTCCGTCCGCCTGTACCACGATGACCGTTTTTGGCTGCAAGCCCATCAGCTTCTTAATGGCTGAAGAGGTGTTGCCTTTGGCTCTTTCTTCCAGCAGTTTTCCCAAGAGGATGAATGCGATAATAACGGCAGCCGCTTCAAAATATACGTGAGCATGCAGTCCCCGTTGATGCCAAAAGTCGGCAAACAGCATATTGAAAACACTGAACAGGTAGGCAATACCTGTACTCAATGCCACCAGCGTATCCATATTGGCGGAACGGTGCTTTGCCTGCTTCCAAGCGTTTACAAAAAAATCCCTGCCCAACCATATTACAACGGGCGTGGAAAAGAGCCACATTATCGGGTCTGCATAGGGCATATCCATAAAGAACATTCCTATGATTACCACGGGCAGGGAAAGGATAATTGCCCAAATGGTCTTGTTTTTCAAGGTTCGGAATTTCTTTTCGTGGATGGCTTCGAGCGTTTCCTGCTGCTTGGTTTCGTCTTCAACCAATAGGTCGTAACCTACTCCCTGAACCGCTTTTTGCAAGGTGGAGGCATCGGTCATATTGGGCAGATATTCCACGGTAAGATTGCCCGTTGCAAAGTTCACGGAAGCATTAACTACTCCCGGTTGGTATTTCACAATGCTTTCGGCACTGCCCGCACAGGATGCACAGGTCATGCCCAATACCGGAAAAGCACTTTTAACCGTAGGAACTCCGTAACCTAAATCTTTAATTGCCTTAACAGCCTCGCCTACGGTTTCATTGCTATCTACTGTAATCGCTGCCCTTCGGTTGTTCAGCTCTACTTTATGGGTTTCTACACCTTTTACCTGTGCCAATCCCTTTTCAACGATTAATGCACAGTGTTCGCTTTCTACATCCTCCAATGGAATGTATATATTTTCTCTGTTTGTCGCCATATTTGCCTGCTTTAATTTACAATACAAAATTGGCTATTATATTTATGGGTACTGGTGTGAAATTTTGGATTTGATTTGTAAGATTTACTTACACTTTATCCAACGGTTTTCTTTTATCCTCTTTAATCTGTTTGAAATGGCTTGGTGTTAGCCCGGTAACTTTTTTAAACTGGTTACTCAAATATGCCACGCTCGAATAATTTAGGCGGTTCGCAATCTCACTTAATGACAACTCATCATACACCAACAATTCTTTTACTTTTTCAACCTTTTGGGCGATAAAGTATTTTTCAATGGTTGTACCCTCTACCTCTGAAAACAGATTGGACAGGTAATTGTAATCGTGATGCAATTTGTCACTCAATACATCGGAAAGGTTGGTTTTTACATCACTATCCTGATGGTGTACCAGGTCAATGATAATGTTCTTTATCTTTTCTATTATCCTGCCTTTTTTATCGTCAATTACTTCAAATCCTAATGGCTCTAAAGTTTTGGACAAATTCTCTTTTTCCAGAGATGTTATTTCTTTGGAAAGAATAACTTCGCCCAGTTTTATATTTTTAGCATCTAATCCCAGTTTTTCCAATTCGTTTTGTACCACCATAATGCAACGGTCGCAAACCATATTTTTAATAAAGATTGTATTCATATTTATTTACTGACTACGTTTAGTATTTAATACATAAGCAATAAACAAATTTACAATTTAAGTTTAATTACTCTGACTTCTTGCCAAGAGGAATAAAGCCTGTGTACATATATACTTACTGTTTTTCATCTTGTTCGTCCATTTTCTTTATCAGAGCTTCACACAGGCTGTCGAGGAATTTGGTACGGTTTATTTTTCGGGCTTTCAATTCCATAAATGTATGATAGAAATCGCCCAAATCAATATTAAAGGCAGTTTCAAATGTTTTGGCAATCAATTTTATATCGGTATTTCCGTTGTTGAATACGCCTTGTGCGTAGAGTGCATAAATCAACTCGGTCAATGCCGTTTTACTTCCTGTCCAATGGAGTGAAGAACTATCAGATACCTTTTTATGATTGCTATTTAGCTGGTCTTCAAGATAAACTTGTATCAGGTCATTGGCAATTATTTTGGCGACCTTCTAATCGTGAGAAGTGCAAAAACGGTGGTCTGCCTCAAAATAAAACGTATCCAACCACATCCTTATATCGTGTTTTCCACGAATAAAGAAATTTTCATCAAGAAAAGAATTGCCACTACGGTAATACTTGTAAAAGTCAATATTGTTGTCAAAGAATTTTTTGAGTTTTTTCAATTCTTTGTTAAGAAATTTCTTTATCTGCTTTGCACCATAAGGCTTTTTGCTTTCTATTTTATAGATAGCATTGTAATAAATCAGCTTTGAAACAATGACAGGTTTCTGATGTTTGAAAAAATGGATTTCCTCATCAGTATTTTTAAACCCTCGTTTTAAAACATACTCCTTTAATTTGGACAGGGTTTGGATAATAAGTTGAATTATGGCTTCAACTCGTTGTATCGAGCAATTATCTGCTTCAATCTCCAATTCGTTGATAGCCGTTTCCAGTTTATGTAGTGTTTCATTATAAAATTTATCCAGCATAATACCATTTAAAAATCAATTCTTTGATTAGTAGAAATATAAACATAAACTGCTTTGGGACTTAGCACAGTAAGGGCTTCCACCTGTGTTCTTAGCAAGGTCTGGATTTCATTAGCAGAACTGTTTATCATAGTGAGCACCTGAATATTATATTTCTCAATTATCTTCTTTAGCCCGTTCATTATATTTTTGGATAAGAGTATATCCAAACTTAGGTTGGTCTGATTAATCTTATTCAGCCAAGCATCTTTTTTAGCTACTGCCTCGTTAAACGATTTTTGGGAGTCTGCTATATGTATACAATGCACTAACCTGCCTTTTTTGTTGAAATCAACGGCGAGCTTTTTCAATAATTCACATTCTTCACTATGTAGTCGTACATCGAAAGCGATATTGTTTTCTATACTGAAAGTAGCTTTTTCCGGAACGATGATAATCGGCACATTGACTTTATAATTCTTCTCTGATATTTCCTGCCTAATTTGTGAATTGGATTTTATTCCGTTGGTGTCATATCCGATTATCAGGAAATCTATCGCGTTGTTCTGTAAATAGTTAATGATTGCGTCCGTGAAACTTTCCTTTGTCAGTCCGAAAGAAAGGTTTACTTCCGAAGTATTCTTATAGCTTTTTATCTGTTGATAGAACAGTTCTATTTCACGTTCTTTCAGCCCTTTTCTGAATTGATTGTTTTGTTCCGGTTCAGCCGTATCTTCCAACACGGTTAGTATATGAACATCTGCATTGAACTGTTCTGCAAATGCTATTGCATATAAGAAAGTATTGTCTGATGTTGAATAAAAATCAACAGGCAAAAGAATTTTTGGTTTTATTTCCATAACAAATGTTTTATTTATCTTCTACATTATATATCAGCATTGCCGTTTCAGAAAGACGTAGCAGCCTTTTACTATGGTTTATATTGAACAATCTTTTCATAAAGGGTAATTGTCTATGTATGATGCTTAGGATATTGATATAGTTATCTTCTACATACTTTGTCAAGCCGTCTTCTATATCCGTATCAATAACAATATCCACCTGAACATCAAGACCCTCAAAATTTGTAAGCCAATGTGCTTTCTTTTGTTGTGCAGCCATAGCTTTTTCTTCTGTATCGACTATGTGTACACATTTTAAAGGTGTCTCTGACGGGGAGAGTTTTGTGGCAATCCGCCTGATAATGACACATTCATTTTCAACGAGCATTACCGCAGCGGCAAACGCCCCCGTAGAGGTAAAAACGGCTTTTGCAGGCACTGCCAATATCGGTATATCAAAACCACTGTCAATCAGCCTCACTGCGTGCGAGCCGAACAGTTTTTTGTCTATAGTGTTATTCCCCGACGTACCCATTACAATCAGGTCAATTGATTTTTCTACGATATGGCTCTCAATTACATCTTGGAAATAGCCATTTTCAAAATGGAACTCTACGGGAACGTGGAGCTTATTGTTGTTATGAGCCAACTGCTCCAATTTTTTTGCTTCTGTCTTAAATTCGTTCCACTCATCATTTTCCAGCGAATCGTTGAACATCTGTGCCAAAGGGTGTACCCGATAGCGTTCCTCGTCCGTCTTCGGTTCAATAATAGGTGTAATATGCAGTATGTGCAATTCCGAGTTAAAATTATCTGCAAGCGATAGGGCATATAAAAATGCGTTCTTTGCTACTTCTGAAAAATCTGTCAGAAAAAGTATTTTTTTCATCTGTTTATTTTTATTGTTTTTAATGGTCAGATGGAATTTCGCATAAGAAAATATTCATTGTTTTGGGTATGGAAATGAATATTTTCTTATGCTTCATTTCATAATAATTTGTATTAAGATAAACGATAACCTTTGATTGAATTTCCCCGTATCGCTTTGCGGAACAGCACCACCCGTTTGTAGTGGAAACTTCCGTAAGAATGTGTAGCAATAAATATCAGTATAGGGACAATCAGCCAGGTTAATGTTCCCAATACGATTTTCCCGGAAGCCATTAACGCATTGAGGCTGATGTTTTGGTATATTGCCATTCCGTTCGGAATTTCCCCGGCATCGAGATACATCGAAATGTCGTTCAGACTTTGCCACTGTGACTGATAAGTTGCCCATCCGATAATTGCACTGCCTAATGAGGTAGCCAGAAAAGACCTTACCACAATTAATATAACCATTATTCCCATCATTTCATTCATTTGCAGGTTGAGGGTAGCGTAAAACCATAACCCAATGAACAGGATGCCCATTCCCAATCCTTTCAGTACCGTCGCATATTCGAGGTAGCGGATGTCCATCTGCGGTTGTATAATCAGGTAAAGACTTAATGTATGCAGAGCAAAACACACAAATCCAAAAGCGATATAATACTTGATGTACCATTTATTTTTAAAACCGAAAAATGCCAATATTCCCGCAATGACGATACCGGGTATCATCCAAAGATTGATATGTGCGTTAATCAGGTTATTATACCCTAATACACCAACTGTATATTGTGTATATACCGATGTGCTTGCCAGATATAGCCCGAGAAAGAACAATAATATGGTAGCGTGGATAACATTTTTCTTTTTAAATGCTCCGAAATCAATCATCTTTCGTTTGAGCGATTTCTGCCTGTATATCAATGCTACAAAAAGAACCACTCCGAAAATCAATGAACCCGTAATGTAAGGCGAAATAAACCACCCCTGTTGTTTCATAAACACAAAAAAGTAATTAAGCGACATAAAGGAGGTTGCTATCAAAACAAGTGACAGCCAGTCTATCTGATACAGTGGCATTTTGAAACCAAATCGTTGGTTATGTTGAAAAATAAGCGATACTGCCGCAATTACAAGCATCGTAGCGGACATAAACATATAAGGTGTCTGCCAGCTACCATTGAACACCATTGTAGAAAAATAATAAGCCGAAAGCTGCCCAAATCCAATGGACAAGGGGTAGAATACAGCATAGAATTTTCCACGGTCTCCTGTCGGAGCAATGATGAACATAATGGGTAATACCATTTCTATCAGCGGAAACATCTTGAAAAAACCTATGAGAAAACTGCAACTTATCAGAACAACAGGACTATCTGTAGTACCGCACATATATGATAATATAGCAAGGATAATAGCCGACACTGAAATGATTTCTTTGGTACGGAAACGCATCTTGACACGCATCAGTATCATTATGGCGCAGCCCATACCAATTGTACCTGCGTTATTGGCAAGCGAGATATATTCCGTATAGGTAGCCATTGCTCCCGTAATATCCGTAATGACACTTGTATATACTCCGGAAACGGTCATCATCGAGAATAATATCGTCAAAATCAGCAACAGCATCAAAGGTTTGGGAACCCAGCTTGCAAATGGACCTTTATTGTACATCTTCCTGTTATTTTAAGTTCACTTCTACATTCATTCCTGCACGAAGCAATTTCAAGTCTTCGGGTTTATTCTTATCTGTAAATTCAATACGTACCGGAATACGCTGTTGCACTTTCACAAAATTTCCTGTTGAGTTATCCACCGGAACAGCGGCATATCTCGCACCTGTTGCACCTGATACAGCGGTTATTTTTCCCTCAAATTCTTTACCGCCCAGTGCATCTACCTGTATTTTTGCCAAACCGCCTATCTGTACGTTGCCCATTTGTTTTTCACGGTAATTAGCCGTTACCCAAATGTTATTGATGTCCACGATAGTTCCAACCTGTTGGCTTGGGTTTAACAACTGCCCTACATTGACTGTTCTTCTTCCCATAATGCCATCGTGGGGAGCTGTGATAACGGTATAAGAAAGGTTCAGTTTTGCCATATCCAAAGCACTCTGCGTTCGTTTGATGTCAGCATCGTTCATTCCCAATCGCGATTGTACTTCGTTTACTGATAATTCGCTCGTAGTTTTAGAATTAATCACGGATTGATATTGCGAAATCTGGGCTTCCAACTGGGCTTTTTGTGCCTCGAAATCAGTCTTTATCTGGTCAAATTGCTGACGGGTTACTGCTTCGTCTGCCAAGAGGTTTTTGTAACGATTAAAATTCTGTTCCGCATTCCACAGTCTTGCTTTCGTAGCTTCTATATTCGCTTTTGCTGCCTGCACATTTGCTCCAACGGTATTTACATTGTTGGTCGCTGTTTTTACCGAACTGGATGTTGCGTTTTTAGAAGCCAAAGCCGACATATAAGCAGCTTCGGCCTGTCCTAATTGAGTTTGTATTTCACGGTCGTCCAATATCAATAATGTATCACCTTTTTTCACATATTGATGTTCCACAAAACGGATTTCAGTGATATAAGCCGAAACCCTTGTATTTATCGGGTTGATGAACGATTCTACCTGTGCGGCATTGGTGTATTTGTCGTTCCCGACATTGAAATAGGATTTTACCACAAAATAAAGTCCGCCCAAAACCAAAATGAGTATCAAAATATTGATGATTTTGGTCTTTTTTTGTTTGGTTTTCTGCTTGTTTACCTTTTGCTTTTCCGCAGATTGTCCAGTCGGTTGCGGTGTGTTTTCCTGATTGTTGTTTTCTATATTTTCTGACATTGTTTTATCTTTAAGTTTATCAATTTATTATAAATTTCCGCTTTCTTTTAATAATTTGTAGTACGCATAAACGATGCTTATTTCCGAATTAGCAAACTGTAACTCTGCGTCTAATTTCTGATTACTTGCATCAATCAAATCTAATAAAATAGCCAACTGGTTGTTGTATTTACTGTTCATAATGCGATAATTTTCATCGGATAGTTCTTTGTTTGTTTCAAGTGTATTGTTCTGAGTAACGGCTTCATTGTATTTAATGTAAGCGGCATTTACAGCAACGTCAATCATCTGTTCAGCTTCGTTTGCCTGTGCAATGGCTTTGTCTTTTTCAAAACGCACCTGTTTGATTTTTTTAGGGGTTTTGTACAGTGCGTCAATATTAAAATTCAGTGAAAGTCCGGCACTCCATCCGTTAGTGTACATATCCAGAGCAGGCGTTGATGTAGTAATCGGACGTGCCAGCTGATTTCCTGCAAATGCAGATAACGAAGGCATCATTTCTGCACGGGTTATCTTTTCGGAGGTTTCATAAATATCAACTGCCTTTTTTGTCATCAATATGGTTGGATGATTTTGTGCGAATGCTCTGTAATCTTCCATCAATAAAGCTTTAGGAACATTGCTAAGTATGGTTTCGTCGGGCACAATCTGTGTATTTTCGGACAATCCCAAAGCGGTGGTAAGCTGTTTATTGAGAATTTGACGGTTATTTTCTACGACCTGTAAAGCAAGTTTAAGATTAGACAATTGCAGTTCGCCGCGGATAACATCATTTCTCGTAACCATTCCCTGATTATAAAACTTATTGATGTTTTGCAAGCGTTGTTCCGCCAATTGGATATTCTGCTGATATACTGATTTTTGGTTCAGTAGTTGATACAAATCCAGATAGTAGCCCAACACCAAAAGTTTGATGCTTTGTTCGTTCGACTGATAATTCAGCTCTGTTAATTCTTCTTTCAAAGATTGGGCTTTGATACCATTTTTTACCATTCCGCCTTTCCATATCAACTGACTGGCATCTATCGAAAAAGTATTGCCGAAATGTGGCATATCTACTCTTGTGGAATTGGAAAAATCCTTATCAATAATGTGGGCATCCCCAAGATAATATCCTTGCAAAGCCGCATTCAAAGTAGGGAGTTGTGCGTTTTTAGCAACTTCTACATCTTGCTTTGCTATGGCAATATCTGTTTTGGAAACTTTCAGATTCGGATGATTTTCTTTGGTCAGCTCAAATAACTCTTTAATGGTTATCGTTCTTTCTTGACCTTGCTGGGCATAGATTGTTTGCGAAAAAACAAAAAGCCCTAACAATAGCATAGTGATTTTTTTCATTTTGAACTTGTCATTAATTACTTAAATATTACTTGGCAAAGTTCTGAATGAAAGGGTCTTCATAAAAGGTTAGTAATTCACAAAAAGAGGTTCAAACGGTATGTTGCTAATGCTTTCCGAAACATACCAATAAAAAAGGCAGCCCACAAAAGACTGCCCTTGCATACCATTTAAGGATAAATGTGCAACTATTTTCTATTTATCCTCGGATTGGATATTTTTATAGTATTCTTCTTTTAGATGTTCAATTTTCTCCTTTAGTTCTTTGTTGATTCTTTCAGGAAATGTTTTCAGTTTTTTCAGTTGAAACGCTAATACAATACTTGCAATACCTGCAAATATGAAAGACAAAGCTGTCATTACCACTAAAGAGATTCCGGCAAAGATTGGATTGACAATCAATAAAAATGAAAGGATGATACCGAGTACGCTTACAATTGCCAGATTTCCCCAACGCAACACGCCATAGTTTTTCAGCTCAAAAGCGAAACCAAGCCCCTGAAATGACCGGAACAATAAGCTGAACCCAATAAAAAATGGCAATGTGGTAGCTGCAACGACTGGTTTGGTTATCAATATGACACCTATCAGCAGTGTGAATATTCCACTTGCCAAATACCAGCCCCAACCGTCTAACTCGTCCTTGTTTTGTACGGAAAAGAAAATTTCCATAATGCCGCTTGCCAAAAACGATATACTGAAAAGCATAACCAATGAAAGATAAGCAGATTCAGGGACTGTAAACAGATAACCGCCCAATACAATAAATAATGCCCCGATGATAGCAGGTACATACCAATGCTTTATGGTGTTTCGGATTGTTTTAAAAAATATTGCCATAGACTGTCTTTTTAAGATGTAAATTTTAATACTGATGCAAAGTTCGGGTTTGCAGGACTTTCAGTAAAGGTTTATAATGCCTAAAAAGAGGTTCAAACAGTATCTGCACAGACTAAATACTACTATTAAAGGAAAGGGTGTGTTCGATGCTAAATGGCATCGACTAATTTATTCGTTTTCTTGAAATTAGAGGGGCTAAGTCCTGTGTGCTTCTTAAAGAATTTGCCAAATGCGTATTGGTCAGAAAAATCAAGCTCGTTGGATATTTCTTTAATAGAGTTGTCGGAATTGAGCAGCAGGATTTTTGCATTGTTCAGCAATGCTTCGGTAATAAATTTGGACGGTGGCTGATTGGTTATTTCCCTGACGGTATTGGAAAGGTATTTGGAAGAAATCAACAATTTGTCGGCATAGAATTTAAGCTCTTTTTCTTTCATGAAATTTATGCTTACCAATTGCAGGAACTTCATCGTGATGCTTTCTTTTCTTGAATTTTCAAGAATGTTTATGTCCTTTCCTTTTCCCTGTAAAAAGTCTCCCACCAAAATATACACCAGCGATGTGAATAAAGACAGCTTTATCTGCTGGCTAAACGTGATTTCTTTTTCTTCCTGATTATAATAAAAAAGCTGTTCACATAAGTTGAGTATATGAGCAAAAGCATTATCTGAAACTTTCTCAATATTATTGTTACTGCTGCGAAGTGCTTGCTGCATTTCATATTTATTGAAAGCAAAAGAAGTTTTATTGTTTAGCTCATCCCTGTCTATTAAAATAAAATATGCTTTCACATCATCTGTAAAGGCATTTACCTTATATACATTATTGGGTATTATCATACCCAAATTTCCTTTTTTGTAGTGATGTATCAACTCATTGGATTTGATGCTGATGCTTCCCTTTTCAATGATAACAATAGTAGTCTTTTGGGGGCTAAAAGAGTCCCCTACTTTCACTTTCCGTAATAATGCACGTTCTGTAAATACACTTATCATCCAATGGTTGTTGTTAAGTTAATCAGATATTGAGCGTTACCGTAAAAATATAAAAAATAAATTTTAAAGGTTTAAGGTAAAATCGAATAATCGCTGAGTATAAAATACAAAAGTAAAAAAAGTATACAAATTTAGCCCCGAAAGGCTTTAATTTAGTATTCACAAAACTATATTCTATGATGATGGCTTATTAATCAAACAACGTATCCCGAATGGTCTTGTTTGATTAATAAACTATCCCTCCTGCACCAAATGCTGTAAGTTCGGGTCGTTCTTGATACGCTCCATTTCATTTTCAACGATATGCAGAATGTGCGATTTTATCTGACGGTAATTGCTTTCAATCTCCTGTTTCATTTTATCCTCGCCCTGCTCATCTACAAAAGATAAAATCTGCGGTATATTTTGATATGCTTTGGTTTCTGCGGAAACTCTTTCATTATCTACCACGATTTCTGCGTGAAATATTTTTTGCTCGATACGTTCATCGAAGTTATCCGATACAGAACCGACAAACATCCCCTGTGTTAAGGTTGAAATTTTGGAAGCCGGAATAAGGCTGTCTAATTGCGTAGAAATAGAAGTTGATTTATCGTTACGGTTAATAGTCATACTTTGGCGTTTCTGCAATACTTTCCCGAAGCGTTCTGACAGGCTCTTTGCGGTTTCTCCAACAACCTGACCGGAGAAAACATTACCTACGGTATTCTGAATAACCTTGCTCTCTTTGTCGCCGTAATCACGTGTTAATTGCGAAAAGTCCTGAAAGCCCAAGCATACAGCCACTTTATTACTTCTCGCCGTTGCGATAAGGTTATCCAGTCCCCTGAAGTAAATCGTAGGCAACTCATCTATGATAACGGAACTCTTTAGCTGTCCCTTTTTATTAATCAGTTTTACAATCCTCGAATTGTATAAACCCAAAGCTGCGGAGTAGATATTTTGGCGGTCGGGATTGTTGCCCACACACAAAATTTTCGGCTCTTTTGGGTTATTGATGTCCAGCGAAAAATCATCGCCTGTCATAACCCAATACAACTGCGGGCTAATCATTCTTGACAATGGAATTTTAGCCGATGCGATTTGTCCCTGTAATTGGTCTTGTGCTCCGCCTTGCCACGCATCCATAAAAGGCGATAAGTAATTTTCCAAATCGGGATAGGAGGTTAAAATCGTGAATACGTCTGAATACTTTTTATTTAGTAATTCTATGGCGTGTGGGAATGTACAATATTTGCCGTTATCATAGATTTTCAGATACCAAATAATGGCTGCCAATAGAATAATCGGGCTTTCCACGAAGAAATCCCCTTGCTTCTGTATCCACGACCTGTTGAGGTTCAACATTATGGTATAAGCCGCTTCGTAGGCATCCGAAATGTCCGTCATAAAATCGGGATTAAGTGGATTGCAACGGTGGCTCTTGCGTGGGTCGTCAAAGTTTATCACGTAAAATTTCGGCTGAACTTTGTATTTATCCCTGTTCTTCAGTAGATGATTGTAAGCAATCGTGGAAAGGTCGTCGAATTTGAAGTCGTATATATACATACTGAAACCTTTCTCAATCTGTTGCTTGATATAGTTGTTTACGATAGCATAAGATTTACCGGAACCGGGTGTTCCCAGCACAATCGTTGCCCGAAAAGGATTGACTACGTTTATCCAACCGTCATTCCATTTGTTTTTGTAGTAAAACTTCGTGGGTAGATTGACAGAATATTCATTTTGCATCAACCTTGTTTCCTGCTGAAAACTTTCATTTTCGTTGTTGAAAACGTCGTCCATCAGGTTGGTACGGAGCAATCGGCTCATCCAAACACCTGCCATTAGCAAGGCGATATATCCTAACGAAATGGTAAGGATATAGAGAAATGTACCGATTACCGGAGGTAGCTTTAATAAAGGCGTATTCAGAAAGAACAGCACAAAACCAACGCCCAACGCCACGTAGATTTTAGTCCACGTTATTTTTTCATTCTTTACGCCCTTTGTTCCCAAACAGCTCAAAGCCAACAAAACCAAAGCAAAGGCTTTGGTATATAGGGTATGCGAAAACAGCCCTGCCGTTCGCTGAAAATTCCCTAATATTTTGTTGATTATTTCCAATGTCCAGCCACGTTCCAAAAAGAAACCGTAGCAAAACCAATAAAGGTGCATCAGTACCAATAGAATACTCACTGCCCGCATAAATGCCATTATCTTGGCAAGCCCTCTTAAATCGTCTTCTTCCTGCATTATTTTAAGTTTTAATGTTCGGGCGTGAATTTATGGGCTGTATAGCTTGGCTATAAGATTGTGGCAGGCATTGGCAGTGCGTGGCGGTGTTTGGCTGAATTGTGTCGATAATATGCCTGTAATCGTATGGTTTTTTGTAAATTTGTGCTTTTATTTTATCGGAAGACTTGCTTTCCAAGTCTTTTACAGCCGTATAACGAAATTGAAATGAACGAAATCAAGAAAGCTCCTATTGACAGGGTGGTTACACCTATCCAGAGATTTATACAACAGGAAAAATCCGGCGGATTAATATTAGGTATCAGTGTAATTATTGCTTTATTTTTAGCCAATTCGCCCTGGTATCACGAATACCACCATTTTTTTGAACAGAAATTAGGTTTTCAGTTTAACGGAAGTACCTATCTGGAATACAGTTTCCACCATTGGATAAACGATGGGCTGATGGCAATTTTCTTTTTTGTGGTGGGATTGGAATTGAAGCGGGAAATTGTAGCCGGAGAACTATCCAACCCGAGAAAAGCGTTGCTCCCTATTGCCGCCGCAATAGGCGGAATGCTTGTGCCTGCCCTTATTTATTTCGGCTTAAACCCGACAGGCGAAGTGCAAAGCGGTTGGGGTATTCCTATGGCAACGGATATTGCTTTTGCTTTGGGTATTCTCTATCTTTTGGGCAATCGTATACCTCTGGCGTTAAAAGTTTTTTTAACAGCATTGGCTATTGTTGATGATTTGGGAGCGGTATTGGTTATTGCTTTTTTCTACACTTCCGATATTTCGATGATGAATTTGGCTATCGGTTTGCTTTTTCTGTTAGCAATGTACATTGGCAACAAAATGGGTGTAAGGAGCATTATATTCTATGCAATCTTGGGTATTGGCGGTGTTTGGACAGCGTTCCTATTGTCCGGTGTTCACGCAACCATAGCCTCTGTTCTTGCGGCATTTACCATACCTGCTGATGTGAAAATAAAGGAAGATGTTTTCATTGAAAGAATAAAAAAACATTTGGGAAGGTTTGCAAGTGCAGACCCCAATAATAAAGTCCCTACGTTGACCAATGAGCAACTTCACATTCTCGAAAATGTAAATGCAGATACAAACCACGCCATTCCGCCATTGCAGAAGCTGGAACACGCAATGCACCCTTTTGTAACCTTTATTATCATTCCCATTTTTGCCTTAGCCAATGCAGGTGTTTCTGTATTGGATATTGATGTTGATGAGCTGTTCAGCACCAATGTAGCTACCGGTGTAGCGTTGGGTTTATTGCTGGGTAAAGTTATAGGCGTAGTAGGTTTCACTTGGCTTTGTGCAAAATTGAAGATAGCCCCATTTCCCGATGGTATGAATATGAAAAACCTTTTGGGATTAGGACTGCTGGCATCTATCGGGTTTACGATGTCCTTATTTGTAACCGAATTGGCATTCACACACGAAGAATACAAGGTACAGGCAAAGGTTGGTATTTTTATAGCCTCTCTTATTGGCGGTGTATTGGGTTATATGGTATTGAGCAAACAAAGTAAGAAAAACTAAAACTTGCTTATGCCGAACTATTTTGACAATCCCAAGAGTAAACTTGACCTATTCCGTCAGAAAATGTATATCATCATATATGGTGTGAATACTCCTGCTGGAAAGGCTTTTGACGTAGGCTTGCTCATAGCTATCTTGCTAAGCGTTTTTACCATAATGGCAGAAACGGTCGAAGGTATCGACCATACTTACCACAGGGAACTCATCGTTTTAGAATGGATTTTTACCATCATCTTTACGTTGGAATATGCGTTACGGATTTTTGTAAGTAAAAAACCGTTAAAATATATATTCAGCTTTTACGGTATCATTGATTTGCTTTCTATATTGCCAATGTTCCTTTCTGTCTTTATCAAGGGCAGTCATATTTTAAGTAGTTTCAGGATTTTAAGATTACTCCGACTGTTCAGGGTGCTCCGGTTGATTGAATTTGTTGAGGAGTCTGCAAGACTTAAAGTGGCACTGATGGCAAGCAGAGCCAAAATAATGGTATTTCTTTACACCGTATTAATCATTGCCGTATTGATTGGTACATTGATGTATTACGTTGAAGGACCTCAAAACGGTTTTACAAGTATCCCCAAAAGCGTGTTTTACACTATTGTTACGCTGACCACCGTAGGCTATGGCGATATGGTGCCGACTACCGCTTTGGGGCAGTTTTTGTCAATGCTACTAATGGTTACCGGTTATGGTATCATCGCTGTGCCTACCGGAATTGTAGGTGTAGAGATTGCAAAAGAGGTAAGAAAATCCATCGGCAAGGAAAAAGAACATAACAAATTGAACGGTATAGTGTGTGCTCATTGCAATAAGGAAGGTCATCGGGATGATGCCAAATATTGTTACAGTTGCGGGCATTATCTCAATTCCTAAACTTAACAATTCTTATGAGCAATAAAATATTTGACTTTATCAATCTTCATAACGGAGAGGAAGAAAAAAACAAAGTACTCGAAAACGTAACAGCCAACATCTCTTTCCGTGGCTCAAACCTGTGGATTTTGGCTTGTGCCATTATCATCGCCTCTATCGGGCTAAATGTAAATTCGACTGCCGTAATTATCGGAGCGATGCTGATTTCGCCATTAATGGGACCAATTGTAGGTGCAGGTTTTGCGTTGGGAACTTATGATTTTATACTGCTCAAAAAATCAATGAAGAATTTATTGATTGCTACCGCAGTAAGCCTGATGGTATCCGCCGTCTATTTTTATCTTAGCCCTTTCAAAGATGTACAATCAGAACTATTGGCAAGAACTTCTCCCAATATTTATGACGTATTGATTGCTTTTTTTGGTGGATTGGTCGGCGTGATTGCCATTACACGGGTGGAGAAAGGTAATCCCATTCCGGGGGTAGCCATCGCTACGGCTTTGATGCCGCCTTTATGTACGGCAGGTTACGGACTGGCGACATTTAATCTATCCTATTTTGCAGGAGCGTTTTATCTATATATCATTAACTGCTTTTTCATTTGTATCGCCACTTTTTTTGTGGTTAAATATTTGAAATATCCCGCTACGAGCTTTAAAGGCAAACGCTTTGAAAAACAAATACGGTTAGGAATTACCACATTGGTGATGATAATGATAGTTCCGAGCTTTTATTTAGCCTATAACCTTTTCAACGAGAAAAAATTTACCAATACCGTTGAAGACTTCATCAATTCAGAGTTCAGTAGCAGAGGCTTTACAGTGATTTATAAAAAACTGAACTATAATGCCAGTCCCCGAACGGTGGACATCGCTTTCCTGAATAAGAAGTTGGGCAAAGATGAAATAGCAATGTATAATCGCCTGCTTGACGAAAAAGGTATTCATAATACCGTATTGAGTTTCCGGCAGAACGAGGAAGACATCAAATCCGAAATATTGAGTGAAATAAACAAGCAGAATGCTTCTGTTTCCGAGAAAGATGTAACCATCAATAATTTACGACAAGAGTTGGATAAATACAAAGTCAGCGAACCAAATCTTGTAAAAGAAATGAACATACTTTTTCCCGATTTTAAGAATATCAAATTGGGAAAAATTGAAAAATATCCGAATACCGATAGCACAAAAGTTCAGTTCTTGGTATTGTACAATGCGGGTAAGAAACTCAAAAATGAAGATAAAGACAAAATAAAACAATGGCTGAATGAACGGTTAAGCAGTCAGGAAGTTTTATTGGTGCAAGATGAGTTTTTATAAATTATCTTCTTTTGACACGCTTTCTTTTCTTCTTCATTTTATTGGCAAAATCTTGTTCCTCGTAATCTTCGCCCTGTGCTTCGGGCAATAAACCGCCCAATGCTTCAATCAAACCGTCTTCGTGTTTTTCAGTATGTAAAAAGTCGAACAAATGGTGTGGTTCTTCCGCAGGAAGATCCGCATCATTTGATGTGGATAGTTTTGGTTGTGATACGGCAGGTTCTTTAATATCGGGTTTGATGTTATTGTTCCAATAATCATTAAAGGTATTGGCGGAAAGTTCCTTGCTTAAACGTGAACCGTTCCATACGATTTTGGAATTGTGGTCGATAAAGGTCATTCCGTATATACGTCCTGCATCGTTTCTTCGCACTACAACATTAATACCCTGTTCTCCTAATTGCTTTTTAAAAGCCTGTTCGTTGTTTGTGGATTGCAGGGCAATGGTAACGGCAGATTTTAGGGTCTGTTTGGTCGGGCTATCTTTCAAAGCCGTTTTGCATTTCGCAAAATGCAATTCCAAAGCCGGAAGCCCTGCGTTCTTTCCAAAAAGCGAAGCCTTGAACGGATGTCCGGCTCTTTCGCCTTTTTCATTTAGCGGAATATATAATAAGCCCTGCTGCATCTTTCCCTGCAATTCGCCCTCGATTTTCTCGGCGGTAATGTTGAACAGGGAAAGCAAAGCGTTATACTCTCCCAAAGTTTGGTACTGATAGTAGTTCGGCAGGTGTCGAATGACCGATGCAATCTGACTTTTTATATCGCCTGCCCGATAATCCACGGGACGGAAAACCTTGTCTGTTTGGTTACGTTCCTTATCTGTTGCGGGTATCAAACCGTGTTTTCTTTCCAACTCACGGCACACATTCATTGACCGTATTTTCTCAAATTTATCCGAAATCTTTACGCCCTGTTCGTCCACGCAGACCGATACAATATGGATATGACTGCGGTCAATATCCGTGTGTTTGAAGACTACAAAAGGCTGTTCGCCGTAACCCATTTCCCGCATATATTCTTCCGCCATTTCCCTGTATTGGTCATCGCTTACCTTATCTTTCGGGTCGGGATTGAGCGAAATATGCAAGGTGTGATATTGCGTATTGCGATTTGCGATGAGGTACGGCTCAAAAGATTGGGTTAATTGAGAAACGGTATATGCTCCGTTTGGCGTTTCGATTATCTTATTGGTAAACAGAATTTGTCCGTTTTCTTTCTCCACTTTCAGATTATTATACGCCAATGCACCGTACAGATTTTCACTTCTTCCGATTTTTGCTATCATTTCTAACGCTGTTTTTTCAGATGTTTTTCCTCAAATTCTTCAGTAAGCTGAATGATTTTTTGGCAGAGCATCGCCATTTCAGCCGTTTGTTTTTCCAGTTTGTAAAGGAATGCAGCGGCTTTTTTCTCGGAAAAATGCTTGTACAGTAGCTTCGCAACCTGATTATAGTTCACACCTACGGAGCGAAATTGACTGTGAAACGAAGTCAATCGCATATAGAAATCAACTGTTCCTTTGTCAATCTTAACTGACTTCATTTCCTTACTGAACAGCAGGGAGATGATAAACTTTGCTTTATTGGGCATTCCCGATGCTTCAAAAAGCGACAAAAGTTTGGCGTTTTCTTCGTCCGTAAGACGGAAAACGTGGCGATGGATGCTTGGGTCTGTTTTGGGTGTCCGTCCGCCCTTATTCTGTTTTCTGTAACTGTTCTCGTTCATCACAAATCCATTTTAAAATCCATACAAAACCCTGACTTCGGAAGGTGTTTTCTGCCCCCTGCAAAGGGCAAGTTGTTTTGAGGCACGAACTCGGTTTCGAGTGCCTCAAAACACAACTTGCCGTGTTCCGGTGAACACAAAAATCCGCCCTGCGGGACGGATTGAATGTAACAGGGAAAAACGGCTCGTTGCCGTTCCCGTTACCTCCTGATTTGTCAAAATCCTTTTGCATAAATCCGTTAATAAAAATCACAATACAAAGTAAAGCCCTGTTTACGATAGCGTTGCACTGTACCACAGTGCCAAATGCCGCCTCTGAACGCCAAACACTGCCACCGCTATACAACCGATTGAATTTGATGAGTTCTTTGCCCCTGAATGTTGGCAGGCAGGCAGACTGCCCGTGCTTCAGGACGAGCTGACGGCACACATTCAAGATGGCAGGTTATCCTGCCAGCAAGATTGCAGGAATGCAAGAAAGCAAGAGCGCAGGAATGACGGAAAGCGTGACAGCCTGCTATCAGACAATCACGCCTGAGTGACGGATGGAATGACGAACGAAACGAATGCAAGAACGCAATCCCGCCTGATAAGATGCCTGAATGAAAGCATTGCTGCTGTACGGCAGGCAAGCAGGTAATCAGCAATTCCCGCAGGCAAGTCTGATAGCTATCCTGCAAGAAAGACAGCACGAAATCAGGACTGCACGGGTGCAAGCCTGCAAGACTGAAAACAGCAAGATGTAAACTTTAAATTTTAAAAATATGGACACAAAAAAGAAACCTCTGTTTGTCGCCTTTTCTTCTCAAAAAGGCGGTGTTGGCAAAAGCACATTTACCACGCTTGTTGCAAGCACGATGCACTATCGGTTGGGCTACAACGTAGCCGTATTTGATGCGGATTTTCCGCAGCACAGCTTGATGAAAATGAAAACCCGTGATTTGGCAATGGTAATGGAAAATGAGGCGTTGAAAAAACTGGCGTATAAGCAGTTTACCACCATCAACAAAAAAGCCTATCCCATTATGCAGCACAAAGCGGATAGCGTACTCGATGCGGCGCACGAATTTGTAAACAGTTCTCCCGTTCCGCTTGATGTGCTGTTCTTCGACCTGCCGGGAACCGTGAACACGCCCGGCATACTGAAAGCATTGGCGGGAATGCACCACATATTTACGCCTATCACGGCAGACCGTGTGGTAATGGAAAGTACGCTCATCTTTACGCAGCTTTTACAGGACGTGATTATGAAAAAGGGCGAAACTTCCATACAAAGCATTAACCTGTTTTGGAACCAGGTGGACGGTAGGGAAAGCACACCCTTATATGACGTGTACAATCAGCTTATCGCGCAACTGGGGTTAAGCCTGATGCAAAGCCAAATCAAGAACAGCACCCGTTTTCGCAAGGAAAGCGAAGCGGACAGCAAAACGGTTTTCCGTTCTACCGTAATGCCACCCGATGAGCGTTTGATGAAAGCCTGCCAGTTAGACCTGTTCATCAGCGAATTTTTAAACATCATTCAATTGTAGTGCTATGGAAAAAGACAATAAGAAAAAAGTCACGCCGGACATTAACGAAGAAATGATGATGAACCTGATGGTGGACGGCATTAAAAAGGACGGTTTGCAGTTACCGCCTGAACCTGCCGAAGAGCAGGTAAAGGAAGCGGTAAAAGACGAGGTGCAGCAGGAAGAATTATCACAAAGCAAACCCGCACAACGGGAAAGAAACCGCACAAAGAAAAACCTTGACGGAAGCTACGGCGAACACTTTTTGAAAACCCATTCGATGACAAAACGGGGCGATAAAAGCATTTATATCCGGCAGGAATATCACGAACGGCTTTCCCGTATTGTACAGGTCATCGGTAAAGATGCCATACCCCTGTATGCTTATCTCGATAACATACTGGAGCATCATTTTGAGATGTTTGAAAAAGCCATTACCGATGATTTCAATGAAAAGTTTAAACCCATTTTTTAAAGCATCTGATTATGGAAATAGTAATTGTGATTTGCCTACTGATAATCATTGTACTGCTTTTGCAGGATAAGATTGTCATTCATAAAAGGTCGGAGCAAAAGCCCACACAGGAAAAAGTTAACCCGAACCTGCCCGATATTATGGGGCAGCCCAAGCCAGTAAGAAGCCTTTCAGTGCCAAACACTGCCAATGAAAGCCAAATAGCGGAACCGGAGATAAACCCTGATAATTTAGACATCGAATACGACGAAAACGAAAACGTCAGCATTCAAATTCCGCAGGAAGAACTGGACGAAGTTTTCAGCAATATGCCTGATTTGGAAGAAGAGGAAGAAGAATGGAACAGGTACGGAATATCCGGTGGCGATAACGGTTTTGCCCAAGGGGTTACCTACGACGAACTAAGCTCCGTAGGGGCATTGCTCCAAAAAGAGAATTTGGAACAGGCTCAAAAGGAAACAGCGGTAGCCATAGTTCAGAAATTACAGGGAACCGAATTATTCAGCTTACTGGAAAATTCCATTGAGGGTGCTTCCCGAAAAATTGCCGAGCTTTTGGATAGCACACTTTCATCTGAAAGCGACGACGGTTCTTCCACCTTGCGGAAAAGTGATTTGGGTGATTTTGACATTGGGGAGTTTGTTTAGACTTCCCTTTGTCTTTTTATATTTCAGTTTCCGAGAACTCTTCAAACACAGAATAGTTTTTTATTCCTTTAGACTTGTTCACTTTTCCCATTATTGTACCATCAATCCTGCTTTTTAGATATGATGCCAAATCATCAAAGTGTCGAACATCAATATAATTCATACCTGATGCTTTATATCTTTTGGATAATGAAATGGTGAAAGCAGCCCAATTAAATTTTTCTCCTTTTTTATTTAATTCAATCTGTTTCCAATCGCCATAGCGTTTTTTTAAATAGTCAATATAGTTTTTCTTGGGAAGCTCTTTTCCCAATGCTCCGTCCGGTAATTCAATTTTTGGCTTTACAGGCTTAGACTTTTTTACAAACTTTGGAAAATATTTATGCAGTAAAGCCTCTGATTGCTCAATATATTTTGTTATGGTATCCCATCCCCAATAATACAAATGAAATGGCAGTCCTTGTTCTCTTTTAATTTGATTTAGGTATTCCTGTATTTGAGCATCGTCACGAAATGTAGAAGCAAAAACAAATTTGTCAAAATCAATTGCTAAATCCCTTGCTTTTTCTAAGTCTGCATTTATATCCTGAATTAGATTTTTCCTGATAGTTTCGTCTTTTCTGCCAATGCTTTTCAATTTGCACTGAATTACCGTTTTGCTTTTAGAAGAAAAGATGTCAATACCTTTCTGATTTTGTCCTTTCACGCCAAAAGTCTGAAAGTCTGTATTCATATATGAAGAGGTATTCTCTACAAAATTGAATAAATCACAAGTGAGTTCCTCAAATAACCTTTCATCTTTTAAAGGGGGTAATTGATAATTCGCCATCTAAAAAAAACGTTTAAAAATTGTTTTCTGTTCGGTATCTGAAAATTCAGCAATTACTTGTTTAGACCAGTCAAAATCAAACTTGCCAAACTTATTTTCATCCCCGTTTAAATCAATTTCATCTTCATTGAAAGTAAGGATATATTGAAAGTTATGCAGTTCGTTTGATTTGTGATACATATAGTTCAAGACATTGGATATTGTTTTGTAAGATATAGCGTGAAATACACCATCGTGTACAAGAAAATCCGGAATATTCCGTTTGTCAATCCTGCTTTTTAAGAATACCATTAAATCATACGATACAATTTTTAAACGCTCTTGTCCTAAAG
Source organism: Chryseobacterium sp. L12 (assembly GCF_056133985.1). NCBI lineage: Bacteria > Pseudomonadati > Bacteroidota > Flavobacteriia > Flavobacteriales > Weeksellaceae > Chryseobacterium > Chryseobacterium sp. L12. The sequence continues at coordinate 80,619 of NZ_JBVYOF010000016.1, forward strand.
CATCTGCTTTGGGAATTTCCAAACTGATTTTAAAAGGCAACTGGTTTCTTGGCGAAGTAGAGTTTAACGTGATATTGAAGTAAGAATTATCAAATTCTTCATCCAAATAAATAGCATTTTCAAGAATTTGCTGAAATAATAATCTCAACTCATCAAGATAGGTTTGATGCTTATTTAACTCACTAACAATATCTCTTTTTAATTCAGCAATAACAATATTAGAGTTCCCTAATATTTCTTCGATTTCATCAATTTCTCTAACAATGGAAGTGTTTCGTTCTAAAAGTGTTTTTTCATTCACTAATCTTTCATAGGTACTTTCAATTCTATCCAATGCTCCTCTTTCTTTTAACAAGGAAAATAATTGGCTTCTGTTCTTCTCTAATTTTTCAAGTTGTTTTAGACTTAGGTCTATTGATGATTGTAACTTCTTTTCTTCTTCCAATAGATATTTATTCCTATTAGCTAAAAGTTGTTTCTTAAAATCAATAACTTCATCCAAACTTCTTTTTACAAAGTTTCCAAAAGTCGCAACAGTTTCATTGTAGAGTTTACGAATTTTGTCCAGGTCGATGGAGGCTACATCATTGTACGAGGATTTAAGTTTTTCTAATTTACGGTTTGTACCGTGATAGATTATAGATTGCTCATTAATTTCAGATATAACCTGATTTAGTTTTTGCTCTATCTCTTTGTGATTGGCAAGAAAATTATACTCCTTCAGACTATTTTCGAGTGCTATAATATCTTTTTCAATTTTTAAACGCTCGGTTCTAAACTCCTGAATGTCTTTACCTGTATCTGCTTTGACTTTTTCAGACAATGATTTCACAGTGTTATTATACCTTTCGTATTCAGAAGAAACCTCGTTATATTTTAAAAGTGTTTTTGTCGGGAGATTTAACAAATAAAAATTATACAATGCCTTTTCTCTTGCATTAGCGTTATATGAAACAAAATTTAAAGGGTCAGCTCTTTGCTGGCTTTGCAAATCATCCTTAACAAAAAACTCCATTAATGTTCCATATCTCTTTCCCTCAAAGAACACTTCGTTATTTTCAGTTGGGAAAAATATCCCTTCCATAACCTTGGGCATTTCTGATTTTTCATATTCATCAAGCGCATCAGCTCGTTTACCGAAAAAGATTTTCTTGGTATCAGCAAAGCTTCTTTTAATGAAATACTTTTGTCCCTGTATTTCAAATTCTAAAGTAATCGTATGTTCTTCATCTCTTAGAAAGTCATATTTTTTTTGACTAAATCTTTTTTCTGCCTTACCGCTTAATAAAGTAAAATCAACAAGCCTTACTAACGTAGACTTACCAATACCATTAATTCCTCTGGCTTCTTTATCTTCTGAATATTTACCTAATATGATGTTTATTCCATTGTGAAATGGAACAGCATCTATTAAGTTGGTTTCTGAATATATTCTAATTAACATTGTCAAATAAACTTGTTTGATTTTCTTCTTGGTTTTCTTTCTTTACCAATTTAATTTTATAGCCTTTTTTCTCAATACTGCCAATCGTATGCAAAAAGGTTAAAGCATACAGGAAAAGGTCGGGTGTTCTGTCTTTGTCCCTGTTTAAAAACTTATTCATTATATCATCTACGATGACGTATTTGTTTTTAAAAGGGGAACTATCCATAATACTTATAATATCTGCTCCCAATACCATAAGGTTGGTTTTAAGATTGCTTTCGGGCTGCGGTAATATCATAGTTCATTTTCTGTTTTTCTGCCTATTAAACACTGTTCAAACATATACAGCAATATAGATTTTACGCATTTTACATATTCATCATCTTTAATGTTTCCATATGCCGTTGTATATTGGTCGGTCAGATTATATAATCTCTCCTTGAAATTTCCTGAAAGTTTATTGTAATCATTTATAACCCTTCTTTTTAGGGTATTAATCTCATCATCATTATAACCCGAAAGTATATTAGTAATCGTATTAAACTCCGCCATAACCAATACCATTTCCGAGTTCATCCCGTCCCAATCTTCCTGCTCAAAGTTGAGTTCGATTTTCCTTTGGGGAGGAACCAATGTTTTCCTGTCGAAATGCAGAGCCTTATCTTCTTCGTTTGAAGCGTTCAATAAATCATTGATGATTTCCTGAATATAGTCCTGTATAAAAAAGTTTTCAATCCCCAAATAGGCGGCGAGTTTTCTTTTTTTACTTGATACAAGTTCATCAACAATAGAAAGGATTTGGTCTATGCCCCTTATCGAAGTATTGCCATCCAAAGACTGAATTAAGGTAAATTGCTCTGGTGATACCTCGTGATTTACATACATTTCCCAATTTGCAAATTTGTCTTTCCAGTTTTTCTGATATTTTTCAAAATCTCCTTCTTTTTTTGCTCCTCCTAAAACTTTTGTTTCAAAATCAGTTTTGTTATATTTTCTTGGTGCGTAACAAGCCAATATTTTTTGTTCGGGTAAAATAGTACCGTCATTGCCTTTATCCTTATTCCTTCTGATTGGCGTATAGTTATCAACGCCATATTTCAAAAGAAACAGTTCATCAATAAATTCTTCGAACTCAAATCCTTCTTTGGATTGAATTTGCATTTTAAAAGCGTTCTTCAATAATTTATCCATATACAAATCAGAGTTCCAAGTTAATTTTAACCGTACCGTCAAATCCCTTTTCTACTATCTCTTTAAGGGTTTGAAGTTTGATATTATTGCCATAATCAGTTTCAACCTTAGAAATGTAACTCCTTTTCTTACCCACTTTTTGGGCTAATTGTTCTTGAGTTAGCTGTCTTTTTTCTCTGGCTTCCTTCAGCATTTCTCCAATATGTCTGCCTGATATTTTCATCTCAAAAAGGATTAAAATTGACTTTATTATGAATATGCAAATGTAATTTAAAAGTTGCATTGAACCAACTGTAAATTGTAATAAAAGCATCCCATCATTTGTAGTTCCGTTCTGGAAGTCCGCATCAACAAAGCCACTCACAGCCAAACACTTCCTCTGACTGCCACTTTACGGTAACGCCTCTTTTTCCATAAGACATTTGTCCCGAAAGCTCGCAAGGTGCGGGATAAACAGTAACAAATTAATGTGTTTCAATTATGGAAAAACAAAGAAAAAAAGTTTTGCTGGCAGCCGTGGCGATGCTGTCAGGAATTGGTGCGTTCGCACAGGGAAACGGCTCGGCGGGTATCAACGAGGCTACCCAAATGGTAACCTCTTATTTCGACCCCGCAACGCAATTAATCTACGCCATCGGTGCGGTAGTCGGGTTAATCGGGGGCGTTAAAGTGTACAACAAGTTCAGTTCCGGCGACCCCGACACGAGCAAGACCGCAGCTTCGTGGTTTGGTGCGTGTATCTTCTTGATTGTAGCTGCAACTATCCTGCGTTCATTCTTCCTTTAATACTTTGCCTTATGAATTACAACATCAACAAAGGCATCGGCAGAACGGTGGAATTTAAAGGACTGAAAGCACAGTACCTCTTCATTTTCGCAGGCGGGCTGCTCGGTACACTTATCCTCGTGATGATACTGTATATGGCAGGCATAAACTCTTACTTCTGCCTGTTTCTCGGAGCAGGCGGAGCTTCGCTCATTGTATGGCAAACCTTTTCGCTGAACCGAAAATACGGCGAACACGGATTGATGAAAATCGCAGCCAATAAAAGGCATCCCCGCTACATCATCTGCCGCAAGCCTGTACACCGCTATTTAAAATTCACGCCTAAACAGAATGCCGTATGAGAAATGTAGCAAAGACCACCACACTGGAAATTAAATTTCCGTTGTTGGCAGTAGAGTACAACTGCATCCTTTCCAAAGATGCGGACATTACCGCCTGCTTTGAAGTGCGTTTGCCGGAACTGTTCACAGTAGCTTCTGCGGAATACGAAGCCATTCACTCCGCCTGGCACAAGGCTATCAAAACTCTGCCTGATTTTACGGTCATTCACAAACAGGATTGGTACATCAAGGAAAGCTATGCGCCCGATTTGGCAATCGAAGACCAAAGTTTTTTATCGAAGTCTTATCAACGCCATTTCAACGAGCGACCGTTCCTGAACCACTATTGTTACCTATTCTTAACGAAGACTACTAAGGAAAGAATGCGGATGCAAAGCAACTTCAGTTCGCTTTGCAAAGGCACACTGATACCAAAGGAAATCAGGAATAAAGAAACGATACAACGCTTTATGGAGGCGGTCGCCCAGTTTGAGCGTATCGTGAACGATAGCGGTTTTGTAACCCTGAAACGACTGACCGAAGATGGAAGCATCGGAACGGGCGAAAAACAGGGATTGTTGGAACAGTAGCTCACCCTGTCAAGGGCAAGAGGAACACCGATGCAGGCAATCGCACTCGGAACGGAAGAAGTCCGTATCGGAAACACAAGCGTGAGCCCGCACCACTGCTACCAAACA
>NZ_JBVYOF010000017.1:0-226656 GCF_056133985.1 Chryseobacterium sp. L12
TAATTACGGATATTCAAAAATTAATTCATATAAAACTATATCTATAACTTTTAATACTTATTCATGAAGATATTTTGAACAAAAAAAAGACAGAACCGAATTAACGATCCTGTCTTTAGAAAAATAGAAAATATTAAATTTTTTCTGAAATAGCAGATTATTTTACGATCAGTTTTTTGGTTTCAGTCTGTCCGCCGTAAGTAATTTTTACAAGGTAATTTCCTGCTGTAAGGTGAGATAAGTTTAAATCCTGCTTATAAAACCCTTCCCGATTTGTAAGTTCAGATTGATAAACCCTTTTACCCGAAAGATCAAAAACCTCAACACTGCCTTTATTTTCAGCTTTTTCTTTCACATCAAATAAAACAGTCACTTTTTTATCTGCTGTAGTAGGATTAGGATAAATCCCGAATGCTGCTTTTTTACCAATTTCTTTTACTCCTAAAGTGGAAGTAATATTCTTATATTTAAAATACATATTTCCTGTAGAAGTTCCTTCATTGGTAATAAAATACATTCTGTAATAATCTGATCCCTGCTTCACATAATATACTACATCTGCCAAAGGAGCTCCGGACGTTGGCTTCCACGAATGACCTACTGCTGTAATGGTGCTGGAAAAAGCTGATGAAGCCGGCAGATTTACCGTGGATGTCGCCTGTGTTTCTGGCTGTACTCTTGCAACGGTAACATTCGGATTTTGAATGACACCTGCCATTTTATACATCATAGCGCCTCCAGGATACACATAATTAGTGTAATATCTGGTAAACATCAGATCCCAATTGGCTTTAGGCGGTTCCATATTATTTACTTTTTCGCCTGTTGTGAAAGAAAAATAGTTAAAAAATGCATCATCAGATCCGTTGGTCAAAATTTTAGACTGAGTAGGATTCCAGGAGGTTCCGTTCCATTGAGCATATTTGAAGCTGTAACCTGCAGAAAATTCGTTGATAAAAAATTTATAATAATTATCGTTGCCATAATCAAGAACAAAAACTACCTGCCCCTGTACTTTATGAGTGGCAATATTGTAATTACCCCATCCGAAATTAAACGGACCAGAAGGAAGCAATGTTGCAGAATCGAAGGCTCCGTCCTGAATTCTCGTTGTCTGATCTGGATTATAGATCGGATTTCCCCATGTCGCTTTCTGAGAAGGAAGCACAGCATCAAAATCTGAAGGATTAGCTGAAATCTGGTAAACAGTAATATTTTTAGCATCATTTACCTTGATACCTTTATCCATTGCGCTGTTTCTGTAAAAAGCAATATCCCAAGTATCTGCTGCCTGCGAAATACTGGTATTGGAAGAGAAATCAAAAAAAACTCTGTTCTGATAAGAATTTCCCATCGACATATTTACGGTTGTGTATCCATTAGAATCAACCTGAGCAAAATTCATTTGCTGAATTCCTAAACTGATCATTGAGGCTAAAAGTAGCTTTGCTTTCATAATTTTTTATTGTTTAAAATTTATTATTTAGAATTATTCCACAAAAGTAATAATTAATTTTTATTCATTCTAAATAAAATTATATATTTGCTGAAAATTATTGGAGTAATGAACAAGAAGGTTTTATCTGTCGGTCTTTTATCAGCTGTAATTTGGGCTAATGCACAGACTCAAGACTCTTTACAATTATCAAAAATTGACGAGGTGGTAATTACCGGTCAGTACAAACAGCAGTCGATCAATAAGTCAATCTATAAAGTTGAGGTAATTGATGCACAGCAGATTAAAAACATGGCAGCAACTACAGCTTCGGAAGTTTTGAATCAGGACCTGAACATATTAATTGAGCCAAATAGCGGAAACGGCGATTCTAATGTCAGAATTATGGGATTGGGGGGCGCTTACACCAAAATTCTAATTGATAATATTCCTGTTGTAAGTGATCAGGGAATGGGGAATCAGGTAGATTTAAGCAAAATCAATGTTAATAATATTGAAAGAATAGAAATCGTAAAAGGTGCTATGGGCGTTGAATACGGAAATAATGCGGTTGCGGGTGTCATTAATATCATTACCAAAAAAAATTATGCTAAAAAATTAACGGCATTATTGTCATTACAGGAAGAAACAGTCGGAAAAGATTACGACTGGTACAAAAAAGGAAACGGCCGTCATGTGCAGAACCTGAATCTTGGATATAAAATTTCAGAAAACTGGAGTCTAACAGCTGATTTTAACCGCAATGATTTTCAGGGATATAAAGGCAATCTGGAAGGTTACAAATATTTCAATGAAAATAATGATAAAAAAAGAGGTTACGACTGGCTTCCGAAAGATCAGATCACTGCTAATGCTGCCTTACGATATGCAAAAAACAATACGTCTTTATTCTTTAAATCTAATTTTCTGACCGAAACTGTTAATTTCTACAATCCGGTTATAGAAGATCTTCCTTTAGGAAACGGAAACCGTACCTACATCGGAAACGACAGAAACTATTTTACCACACGATGGATCCATCAGTTTAATATTCAGACAAAAATAGGATCAAGAATCAACTATCTCGGAGATTTTTCTTACCAGACACAGGATAGGAAATCGCAGGATGTTACTTATGATATTCCCAACAGAAAAACGCTTACAGAAAATGAAAAAAAATCTTTTTATGAATCTAAAGTTTTTTATTCAAGAGGGATGTTCAGCAACTTTCTGGATAGTGACAAAATTAACTTTCAGCTAGGATACGAATTAGACCGCACCAGCGGTTTTGCAGGATCAGAAACTTTTGAATTTAATAACAACGGAATCAACATCAGCAGATCAATTTTCAATTATGCCAACTTTCTGTCTGCTGAATGGAAAATCAACCATCAATTATCTTTTCGTCCCGGTGTAAGACTTGCGTTGAGTGACAGGTTTGATTCTCAGTATAATTATTCTTTTACGGCAAGGTTCAATCCTACAGAAAAATCAGATTTCAGAGCCGTTTTTGGATCATCTAACAGATTTCCAACTTACGAAGAGCTTTACACTTTCGTTGTTGATAACAACCATGACATCAGAGGAAACGAAAATCTCAATCCCGAAACAGGTTATTCTTTAGGATTGTCTTATGATTTTACCAACTCGCAGAATAATTTATGGAAAATGAATCTCAGTTTTTCTGCAATGTACCTTGATGTAAAAGACAGAATAGAAAGCATAATTGTAAGCAACAGTCCTTTGAAATACACCTTTCTGAATGTAGACAGCTATAAATCTCTGCTTTTTGGAGGAGGTTTCAGCCTGAAAAAAGAAAATATTTCATTCAACGGCGGTGTTTCGGTGCTGGGAATTTCACAAAATCTAAACACCGGAAATATGACTTCTCCTGACGATTACAATTTCAATGCAGAAGCCAATTTTGCAGCAAACTATACCCTTCCGAAACTGAACACCCTTTTTGCATTATACTATAAATACACCGGACTGCAAAAAAGATTCACACAGAAAGCATCCCAGAATCCGGGTGAAAATCCGCAATATGTTTTAGGAGAAATCAGTGCATTCAATATGATGAATTTTACTGTAAGTCAGCCCTTTTTCAACAATCATCTGGAGATCAGTCTGGGTGTAAAGAATATTTTTGACGTTTCCGATGTAAGAAATACCGTACTATCGGGCGGTGCTCACAATTCAGCTGCAGGTTCTCAGAATTTATTCTACGGAAGAAGCTATTTCGCCAGACTCAATTATCAGTTTTAATATTTGAATAAAAATATCAGCACATGAAAAAAATACTTATCGCTTTCATTTTCAGCAGCGCATTTATTACCCAGTCATGCATTAATGACAATGAAGATCCGGTAGCAGTAGCCCCTATTCAGGGGTCTATTGTAAACCCAAATGTTGGTGGAGCTACACAGCCCAATCAGGTTTGGTTTGATTTAAGCAAAGGAAAAGAAGTGTATACAAAACGTACCAATTGGGATATTGCATTGTATACAGGAAATGAATTTAAGGTTATTTTAAATTCTTCTATCATGATGGCTGCTACAAAAATTCCTAATGCAGTTAATATTGACCTGGTTACCCAATCTGATGTTGCCGGACTGATGAATCTGGTTCAGGTAGGAACTTTTACACCCGATAATGAAGCATTTATTGATGATGTGAACGGAAATTTTCCTTCAGGATATACCGCAATAGAATCGGTAAAAGAAAATGATTCTCAAAATGCTGTCTATCTTGTCAATATGGGAAGAGAAATCTACAGCGGAAATGTTGCTGTAGGTTCGGTTGCAACAGGCGGAGACTTAAGAGGCTGGATGAAAATCCAGATAACCAGAAATTCATCAGGTTATAAAATTAAATATGCGAAGATTAACGAAACTTCCCATAGAGAATTAGTTATAGAAAAAAATACTGCTTACAACTATAATTTCGTCAGCCTTACGCAGGGAAAAGAAGTTTATATACAGCCTGAAAAAAAAGACTGGGATCTGTGTTTCACCGTATTTACCAATACCATTACCGGAGCAGGGAGTTATGTTTTCGCAGATTTTGTCCTCAATAATAATGTAGGAGGTGTTGGCGCTTATGAAGTAAAAGTTCCTGCACAGACTTCGGGAACCGAAGCGTATAATAATTTCAAATCTGAAAATATCGACCCTTCAAAGCTGGTGTATAGTGACCACCGCATTATTGGCGGAAACTGGAGAAATCCTGTGGGAACCAACGGTCTTGAAGTCTATGGTGACCGTTTTTACATCATTAAAGATGCAGACGGATATTACTTCAAACTGAAATTTACCCGTCTTACCAATACTTCCGGAGAACGCGGTTTCCCTCAATTTGAATACAAACCTTTATAAAAATAATATAAAATGAAAAAACTTATTCTTACGGTATCTTTTCTTGCAATGGTATATTCATGCAAAAAAGAAGTTCAGAAACCTGTAGAAAACGAAATTTCTGTTTCTTCTGAAACACCGAAATCCAATCAGAAAATTGTTTCTCTAAGCGGTGGAATTACAGAAATTGTAAGCGCTCTTGGTCATGAAAACGAAATTGTAGGCACAGATGTAACAAGTACATATCCTGAAACGCTTAAATCAACAGCAAAAGATTTAGGTCACGTAAGATCAATGACCATTGAGCCTATAATGGCAGTAAATCCCACTTTGATTTTAGCTTCAGATAAAGATATCAATCCCGAACTTTTAGGAAAAATAAAATCTTCAGGAATAAAAACAGAGCTTTTCAGTCAGGAATATTCTGTAAACGGAACCAAAAAACTGATTGAGCAGGTTGCAAAAGCTTTAGGAAATCCTGACTTTCAGAAACTTAATGATAAAATTGATGCAGACTTACAGCAGATTCAGCCGATTGCCAAAAAACCTAAAGTATTATTCATCTACGCAAGAGGAAATATGATGATGGTTTCCGGTAAAAATACACCAATGGCTTCTTTGATTGAAATTGCAGGCGGAGAAAATGCCGTGAACGATTTTGAAGATTTCAAGCCTCTGACTCCTGAAGGTGTAGTAAAAGCCAATCCAGATGTTTTATTCTTCTTTTCATCCGGTCTGCAGGGAGCAGGTGGAAATGAAGGAGTGCTGAAAATGCCGGGAGTTTCGCAGACCAATGCAGGCAAAAACAAAAAAATTATCGCAATGGAAGGAGGCTTGGTATCTTCTTTCGGACCAAGATTAGGAGAAGCAGCTGTTGCATTAAATAAACTTTTAGTTGAAAACACAAAATAAATTATATATTCACATTTTTATAAGTGCCCTTTTGCTGGTTTTACTGGCAATCGGGTCGCTTCATGTCGGAGTTTATGACTTCGGCGGAAATTCACCATTCATCATTCTGAAAGATATAATTCTTGGCAATTCCGAGGTTTCTCTCAGCGATCGTTATGTGATTTGGGAAGTGAGAAGTGCAAGGATCATAATGGCAATTTTGGTGGGAAGCCTGCTTGCTGTTTCAGGAACGAGTCTTCAGGGAATGTTCAAAAATCCTCTGGCAACAGGCGATCTTATCGGGCTAACGTCAGGCGCAACTTTACTGGCTGCCATTGCGATTGTTTTGGGAGGACATTTTAAAGAATACCTTCCTGAAGCCATTCAGTTTTCATTGGTTGGAATTTTCGCTTTTATCGGAGCTTTATTAGCCATGATTCTGGTTTACAGAATATCCACAAGCAGCGGAAAAACAAATGTCGTGATGATGCTGTTGAGTGGAGTTGCCATAACTGCTATCGGGTTTTCCATCACCGGGTTTTTAATTTATATTTCTAAAGATGAGCAGCTCAGAGATCTCACTTTCTGGAATATGGGGAGTCTTGCCGCAGCAACCTGGACGAAAAATCTGATTCTGACTGTTGTTTTAATCATCTCCTACTCCATTTTGCTACCAAAAGGCAAAGCTCTGAATGCCATGATGCTGGGCGAAAAAGATGCAGAACATTTGGGAATCAATGTAGAAAAGCTGAAGAAGCAAATTGTTATCACCACCGCACTCATGATAGGAACCTGCGTTGCTTTTTCCGGTACAATAGGATTTGTGGGATTAATTGTTCCTTATATATTAAGACTATTATTCAAATCCAATTACGTTTTTATTCTTCCGTTGTCTGCGGTGATGGGAAGCATACTTCTTTTATCCGCAGATACCATCAGCAGAAGCATTGTAGCTCCGTCGGAATTGCCTATCGGGATTTTAACTGCACTGATGGGAGGTCCTGTCTTCATTGCCATTTTAGTTAAATTCAAAAAGACACTCTAATGATTAAAGCACATCACATTAATTATAAATTTAAAGATTTTCATATTCTGGATGCAGTAAATGTGTCTGTAGAATATGGCGAGTTCTTAGCTATAGTGGGACCGAATGGTGCAGGAAAATCAAGCTTGTTGAGCATTCTGGCTAATGAAGTAAAAACTGAAAAGGAAAAAATTCTGTTTAAAAACACACCAATTTCAGATTGGAATGTAAGGGAACTTTCTAAACATAAATCTAAATTTTCACAGCACAATGCCGTAGAGATTCCTTTGCCGGTAAAAGATGTAGTGATGATGGGAAGATATCCTTACTTTGATGCACAGCCACATCAGGAAGATTATGAAGCGACAAAACTATTAATGCAGGAAACAGAAATTTCTCACCTTCAGGAAAGAGATTATAATTCTCTTTCAGGAGGCGAAAAGCAGAGAGTACATATTTCCAGGGTTATGGCACAGCTTAAAAACGAGATTAAGCATAAACTGGTTTTTTTGGATGAGCCACTTAATAATCTGGATATTAAATATCAGTATAAAACTTTGGAAATCATTAAAAAATTTACGCAAAAAGCCAATTCAGCCATTGTTGTTCTTCACGATCTGAATCTTGCCGCTCAGTTTGCTGACAAAATTTTACTGATGAAATCCGGAAAAGTAGCAAAATACGGAACTCCCAAAGAAGTTTTCACCTCGGAAAATATTTCCTATGCCTATAATTTTCCATGTACTATATGTCCGCACCCTGTCAATGCAAACCCGATGATTATTTTTGGATAATGGAAGAGAATGAATTAAAAATATTAGCCCTAAACCTTGCCAATCCGCAAGGAGAAAAAGGAATTGAGATTGGCGAAATGATGAATGCAACCAATATCGGAATGACCCTGGAAAGTATTAAAGCTCTCGTTATAGAAGATCATGATTCGATTTTAGAAATTGGTCATGGAAATGCAGGACATCTTCAAAATATTTTAAATAGAGCTAAGAAAGTAAAATATACCGGAATCGACATTTCTGAAACGATGAATAAAGAAGCCAGAAAAATAAATGCTGAATTTTCGGATCAGACTGAATTTATTTTGTACGAAGGAAAAAAGCTGCCGTTCGAGGATAAGGTTTTTGACAAAATATTTACTGTTAATACGGTTTATTTCTGGGAAAATCCTGTTGATTACCTCAATGAAATCTACAGAGTCCTGAAAGATAACGGAATCTTTGTTCTCACTTTCGGGCAAAAAGAGTTTATGAAAAATCTGCCTTTCACGGCTTATCATTTTACGCTCTACAGCAACGAAGATTTAGCAGAACTGGTTTCTAAAAGCCATTTTAAACGGATGAAAATATCTGAAAAACAAGAAGAAATAAAAAGCAAAACCGGAAACGGATTAATCAAAAGAATATACACAGTTTTAACCATAAAAAAATAAAAATGAATACACTAATCAACGACCTAAAAGAAAAATGGGAAGCTCTGCAGACAGAAAATCCACACATAAGAATACGCAATGCAGCTCATCAGCTTGGAGTAAGTGAGGCAGAATTGCTTTTGACCAATGTTAATGAAGGTGTTACTATTTTAAAACCCGATTTCTCCAACATTCTTTCCGAAGTTGAAAAACTGGGGAAAGTAATGGCTCTTACCAGAAATGATGAGTGCGTACACGAACGAAAAGGTATTTACCATAACGGTGACTTCAGCAGTCCGCATGCACAGCTTTTCGTAGGTGAAGATATTGACCTTAGAATTTTTCTTAATCATTGGAAATTTGCTTTTGCAGTTGTAGAAGGAGATAAAAAGAGCTTTCAGTTCTTCGGAAAAGACGGTTTGGCCTTACACAAAATTTATCTTACAAAAGACAGCAATCCGGAAGCATTTGATCATTTGGTTGAGAAATTTGCTGCCGAAGATCAGGATGCAGCACCTGATTTTGAAAATACTGCTCCAAAAGCAGCCGAAAAACAGGATGAAGATATTGATGTGGAAGGATTCAAAAAAGCATGGACTGATCTGAAAGACACCCACGATTTCTTTATGATGACCAGAAAATTCGGAGTAAGCAGAACACAGGCTTTGAGGCTTGCTCCTGAAGGTTTTGCCAAAAAGATTGATCCATCTAAAGTCGTAAATGTATTGGAAGATGCTTCTGAAAAACAGATTCCGATCATGATTTTTGTCGGAAACAGAGGAATTATTCAGATTCATACAGGAAATGTAAAAAAGACATTGTGGCATCAGCAATGGTTTAATGTAATGGATCCTGACTTCAATCTTCATCTTGACGTTACAAAAATTGCAGAAGCGTGGATTGTAAAAAAGCCTACCGAAGACGGCGAAGTGACTGCCATTGAAATATTCAACAAAGACGGCGAATTTATCGTACAGTTTTTCGGAAAAAGAAAACCCGGAATTCCAGAGCTTCAGGAATGGAAAAATCTTGTAGCAGCATTAGAAAAATAAGATTAAATATTGTGCAAAGACCGTTTTGTAAGTAATGCAAAGCGGTCTTTTATTTTGACTGATTATCCGTAATACCATAATTAAAGTAACGGAGATTCAATTTTAATTTATTTTACAAATTTTAAATGATATTTAGCTTTAATTTTTCAGCTTGCCTGTGATTGGTTACTATTAATTACCCGGCAAACTTCAATTAAATTAACATTAAAAGAATTTCAACTAAAAAATCTTCGGATTGAAAAAAAACTTCACGAACTTTACAACCATTAAACAATCAAAATATTCAATGAAAAATATTCTTGTTGCCGTCTTTGTATTAGGATTTTCTCTTCTAAAATCACAAAATTTCAAGCCGTATCAGTTTTACGACAAAAAAGGAAAAGCCGTAAAGACAGAAAAAATGATCAAAGATCTGGCAGATTATGATGTTGTCTTTTTTGGCGAATTTCACAACAATTCTATCATTCACTGGCTTCAGCTTAAAGTTACTGCAGCCTTGTATGAAAAAAAGAACAAAGAAATTACTTTAGGCGCAGAAATGTTTGAAAGAGACAATCAGCCGCAGCTGAATCAGTATTTAGCCGGAAAAATTGACACCAAAAACCTTAAAGATTCTGTTCGTTTGTGGAATAACTACACAACCGATTACCAGCCATTACTTGATTTTGCGAAAGATAAAAACCTGAATTTCATTGCTACCAATGTTCCGAGAAAATATGCTTCACAAACAGCAAAAGAAGGTATTGAATCTCTCAGTAAAATTTCAGAAAAAGAAAAATCTTATATCGCAGAATTGCCTATAGAAGTTACACTGGACACTCCTGGTTATCCGGAAATAAAAAAAATGATGGGCGACCATGCGGAAGGCACCAAAGTGATGAATTTTATTTCTGCACAGGCAATAAAAGATGCTACAATGGCAGAATCTATTTTAAGAAATCTACAGCCGGGAAAAACATTTATTCACTACAACGGAAATTTTCACACCAAAGAATTTGGCGGAATTTACTGGTATCTGAAAAAGAAAAATCCCAATTTGAAAATGGCGGTCATTTCGGTTTTTGAAACTGAAGATTCCGAATTGAAAATTCCTGAAAAAGATTACTTTCCTACAGATTATAATCTGATTATTCCGAGCGATATGACCAAAACATATTAAAAAAATGAAAAAACTTTCTCTATTTTTAGTTCTGTTCATCGGCATTATCAATGCGCAAAAACTTTCAGAACCTGAAATTGCGCTCATCAATCAGGGTAATATTAATTCAGCTTTGCCAATTTATCAGACAACGGATAAACAGCAGCACAATACTTTACTGGCTGTTTCGCAAGATATTGATCCGCTTGATAAAAATACTGCAACTTTAGTTAAGAGAATGAAAAAATCTCTGCTGTCTACAGATGGCGGTGTAGGAATTGCAGCACCGCAAGTCGGAATCAACAGAAAAATTATCTGGGTACAGCGTTTTGATAAACCAAACGAGCCACTCGAATATTTTATAAACCCAGTCATTACCTGGAAGTCTGAACTTCAGAATCTCGGTCCGGAAGGAGATTTGTCTATTCCTGAATTCAGGGATCAGTTTTATAGAAGTAAAGCCATTCAGCTGGAATATGTGGATTTAAAAGGACAAAAATATACCGAAATTGTTGAAGGTTTCACAGCAGTTATTTTTCAGCATGAAATCGACCATCTTTTCGGGATTTTAATCTCTGATAAAAAGAAAAAAGAATCGGGTGATGAGTACTATAAAGTAGATGCTTTTAAGAAAAGTGATGCAGTAGGAAGATAAGTAATATCGTAAAATCACAAAACATATTCTGTGATAAGTTATTATAGACTTTTAAATCATCTTTGCTGATTTAAATATAATTTTTAGCTACAGTCGATTTCGGTATTTCTTAAAAAAACACGACATTTGTACACGCAAAATTCAGAGGTATGCAGTGTTATAAAAAAGTAATGAATATACCCTCTGAAGATTAAATTTTTAAAATTTTACCAATGAAAATATCAGGTAACTGGCTGAAAGACTACATCAAAACAGATTTAAAAACCGAAAAAATCGGAGAATTTCTTACAGATATAGGTCTTGAAGTAGAAGGAATTGAAGCATTTGAAAGTGTAAAAGGAAGTCTGGAAGGTATTGTTGTAGGAAAAGTTCTGACCTGCGAAAAGCATCCGAATGCAGATAAGCTGAATAAGACTACCGTAGATATCGGAAACGGAAAAATCCTGAACATCGTTTGCGGAGCTCCCAATGTTGCTGCCGGACAAACGGTTCCTGTAGCCGTTGTAGGAACTAAAATATATGCAAAAGACGGAAGTTTTTTTGAAATTAAAGAAGCCAAAATAAGAGGTGAAGTTTCTCAGGGAATGATTTGTGCAGAAGACGAACTGGGATTGAGCGATGATCACGGCGGAATTATGGTTCTGGACGAAACTCAATATGAAATCGGGAAGAATTTTGCCGATTATTTTGAACTGACGAATGACGAAGTTTTCGAAATTGGTTTAACACCCAACAGAACAGATGCGATGTCGCATTACGGCGTAGCAAGAGATCTTCATGCTTACCTGTCTACGAATCAGCAAAAATCTGAATTTGAAAAAATTTCAAGTGTTGCTTTAAATAATGAGGGTTTGCACAGTTTCAAGCTTGAGGTAGAAGACAGCGAGCTTACCCCAAGATACATTGGAGCCGTTATCAGTAATGTAAAAGTTACAGATTCTCCCGACTGGCTGAAAAACAGGCTGAAAGCGATCGGACTAAGCCCCATCAATAATATTGTAGATATTACCAATTATATCCTTCACGGTTACGGACAACCGCTTCACGCTTTTGATGCAGATAAAATTGCAGATCAGAAAGTAAAAGTGGGAACTGTGGCAGAAGGAACAAAATTTACTACTTTAGATGGTGTAGAAAGAACATTAAACGGTTCCGAAATCATCATTAAAGACGGTAAAGACAACCCAATGTGCATTGCAGGAGTTTTTGGAGGGCTTCATTCAGGAGTTTCTGCTGAGACAAAAAATATTTTTCTGGAAAGTGCATATTTTAATCCTGTTGCAGTAAGAAAAGCGGCAAAATTTCATGGTCTGAATACGGATGCTTCTTTCAGATTTGAAAGAGGTGTGGATCCTAATATCACAAGAACCGTCGTTACCCATGCTATTAAAATGATTGAAGATCTTGCAGAAGGGAAGCTTACGGGAGAATTGCTTGAAGAATATCCTAAGAAAATTGAAGATCAGTATATCATTTTAAGATTTTCTAAAATTGAACAGATTTTAGGAACAAAGATTCACAGGGAAAAAGTAAAAGAAATTCTGAAGGCTCTGGAGATTCAGGTATTGAACGAAATTCAGAATGGTTTTGAAATTTCGGTTCCTGCATACAGAGCAGATGTGACAAGAGAAATAGATGTGATTGAGGAAATTCTAAGAATTTACGGATACAATAAAATTGATGCGCCTCAGAAAATATCTTTCACTCCTGTAAAACTGAGCGCCAATGATCAGGACGAACTGGAAAATTCCTGGGCAAGAACATTGCAGAGCTTAGGCTTCAATGAAGTGATGAATAATTCTCTTACTTCCGTAAAAGATGAAACGGATGCAGTAAAACTCCTGAATCCTTTAAGCGGAGATTTGGCTTTTATGAGAAAATCTTTACTGGAAGGTCTTTTGCAGAATGCGGTGTACAACATCAACAGAAAAAATCAGGACATCAAGTTTTTTGAGTTTGGAAAAATTTATCATAAAAAAGAAAAGTACGAAGAAAGAAAGCAGCTTGCTATCTTAGTTTCCGGAAGAAATGTTGCCGAAAACTGGCTGCAGCCAAAATCTGCTACCGATTTTTATAATCTGAAATCTTTTGTAAAAGTTCTTTTGGAGAGACTTGCAATCAATTATCAGGAGGTTGCTTTAGCGGACGACAGATTTTCTGATGCTATTGCTTATGAAGCTGACGGTAAAACGTTGGTAAGAATCGGAAAAGTAGCGCCACAGTTGATGAAAGATGCAGATATTGACCAGGACTGTTTCTACGCAGAAATTGAACTTGAACTGGCTCAAAAGCTGCGTGTTGCCAATCAGCTTAAATTTTATGACATTCCAAAATTCAACAAGATCAGAAGAGATTTGGCATTGCTGATTGATAAGAACATTACATATCAGGAATTGTATCAGTCTGCAAGAAAAAACAAATCTCCTTTCATCAAAAACATCAATCTTTTTGATGTATATGAAGGAAAAAATCTTCCCGAAGGCAAAAAATCATACGCAATGAGCTTTGAACTTTTAAATGAAGAAAAAACTTTGGAAGAAAAAGAAATCACTCAGGTAATGGATTCTCTGATCAAAACATTCAAGAAAGAATTCAATGCTGAATTAAGATAAAACAATACATCTTGATGATACAGAAACGGGCTTTTGTCCGTTTTTTTTCTTTTTTTGAAGAGACAGCAACAGGAATAAATATTGCTATATTTGCTTACTTATGAAAAACGAACAGCTATTTCCGCTCATCCAAAAAGCAATAGATAAGGATCAGAAAGCACAGACACAGCTCATTAATATATTTTGGGTGGATGTTTTTTCTTTTGTAATGAAAAAAGTGCAGGACGAAAATGACGCTGATGAAATCACGGTGAATGTTTTTTCTAAGGTCTTATCAAAACTGGATATGTATGATCCTAATTTTCAGTTTAAAACATGGATATTAACCATCGCACAAAACACGATTATTGATTTCTGGAGAAGAAAATCAAGAGAAAATCAGGATCCTACGGAAAATCTCGAAGAAGTAAAAAATCAGTTTGCAAAATCTCCTGAAGAACTGATGATTTCAGAAGAAGAACAGAAGAAAATCATCAAAACCATAGAATCTCTTGACGCCAATTATCAGGACATCATCCGGCTGAGATTTTTCGAGGAAAAAAGCATTAAAGAAATTGCTGAAGAACTCGGCATTTCGGTTGCCAATACAAAAGTCCGTGTGATGCGCGCCAAAAAAGTACTTGCAGAACTTCTGAAAAATAACGGATTGGGAGATCACAGCTGATCAATCAACCAAATCCAGAAGCGTCTTTTCTTCTAAAATTTTTAGCGAAGCATCTCTTACTTCAATTAAAACATCATGAAGACCGCAGTGATCTTCGGTACAATTTTCACACTTTTCATAAAAATTAAGACTTACACAGGGCAGTAACGCTATAGGTCCGTTCACCAGTCTGATGATTCTTGCGAGATTCACTTTCTCAGGACCTTCCCTGAAGAAATAACCGCCGCCTTTTCCTTTTTTGCTTTCCAGGATATCTGCTTTTTTCAGCTGAAGAAGGATGTTTTCTAAAAACTTAAGCGGAATTTTTTTGGCATCAGCTATTTCAGAAATAAGAATGGGACCTTCATTTCTCTTTTCTACAAGATATGAAAGGGCTTTGAATGCGTATTGTGATTTTTTTGAAAGCATTACAGCAAAAATAATAAAAAGTTGGGATATAAAGGATAGATAATGATGATGGGTGACGTTTTATATCCAATGCTATAAATCAAAAAACTTATCTTTGTATCATGTTTAGCAAACAGGAAGCCCAACAATTAAAAAAAGAATTCTGGATCGCCTTTGGAAAATCATTTCCAAGAAAATGGATTTTGTATGATACGAAAATAAAAGATTTTTCGTTCAAATTTTACGCAGATAAAAAGAAAGCCGAAGTTTCTATAGACATTGAAATGAAGGATGAAATTTTCCGGAATGCGTATTACGAAAAAATCTGGTCTCTGGAAGATATTCTGAAAGATTTTGTGGGTGAATTCTCAAAAGATGAATATTACACGCTCGAAAACGGAAAAATAATAAGTAGAATCTGGGTTGAAAAGCACAATGTCTCTGTCTTTAATAAAAATACATGGCAGGAAATTTTTGAATTTTTTGTTGAAAAAATGGATGGCTTTGAAAGATTTTACTATGAGTATGAGGATTTTATAAAAGATGTATAAATAATATGATTCTCGAAATAATAGCAGAAATTTTATTTGAATTAATTTTTTTTAAACTTCCCGTTTTTATTTATCGGAAAGTAAAAATGCTATTTTTGAAGAAAAATAAAATTCGTCCCTGATGCTTAGCTAAACTCTTAAGTATCAAAATATTTACCGTAAAGCTTGCAACATTCGTGTAAGATTCAAAAGAAACTATTTATAAAATCCAAAATAAAACACAATGAAAAAAATAATTTTGATTTTTTACCTATTCATTTCTCAGTGCATATTTTGTCAAAATGTATTCAAATCTCAAAAGAAAATTTATTTAGCCGAATATTACATTCATCTAAAAAATGATCAAAAAGCCCTTGATTATTATCTTGAAGCAGTACATCTTAATCCTAAGACCAATAGCTACGATTATCTTAAAGCGGCTTCTCTTGCATTTAAACTTAAGAAAAACGAAACTGCCAAAGAGCTTATTACCAAAAGTATCACTAAACAACTGGCTCCTTTAGATTTTATCCGGGATTTTAAAAGTCTTCGGCCTTTCAAAGATTTTAAAGAAATGAAAGATGTATTGTCAGATTACGATTCTTTAGAAAACCAATACTATAGAGAACTTAAAAATCCGGCTGCTTATATGGAAATTCAGAGGCTTATTGCGAAAGACCAGTTAATAAGACAGGAAAATAAAGTTTTCGGTGAATTAGCTAAAAAAATTGATTCTGCAAACATTACAAGATTGATTGAGCTTACCGGAAAATACGGTTGGGAAGATCGGGCATGGCTGTTACTTTGGCATCATAGAGGTCGTTCACAAGACAATGAATTTGTTTGGAATTTTTTTATACCTTTCATCAAAAAAGAGATTGAAAAAGATAATGTAAATAAAGATTTCTTTGTAGAATTTGAAGAATTTGATAATGCAACAGAAAATTTGCCAAATAAATCAAACAAAGGCGCAATTTATACTATCGGTGGGTTGGGAAGTGTTGGATATAATCATTATATAGATATTCAAAATCTTGATAAAAGAAGAAAATTAGTAGGTTTGCCACCACTCTATTTTGAGCATCTCATGTATGGTACGGAATTGCCGAAAGATTATGAGTACGATCTTAGAAATCTGCTTTCAGATCTTGAAAATTTATAACATTTTTACATTTTTTGAATAATGAAAAAGACATCCGCAAAAACGAATGTCTTTTTTATATTTGAAGAAAAAATTTATTTTTTATCAGCTTTTACATCAATATTGATCTCAATATCTTTGCTGATCATCCATTCTGCAGGATCTGTTTCATCCGTTCCGAATTTTATTCCCCAATCTGAACGGTTTACAGTAAACATCGCCTTGATAGCGGCAGAGTTTTCCATTACTTCTACTTTAGCAGGGAAAGTTACATTCATAGTTTTACCCAAAAGTGTAAGATTTCCGCTGATGGTTTTATTAGCTCCTTCAATAGCATTGGTTGCACCTGCAGCCAGTTCTTCGACTTTAGTAATTTTAAAATCTGCGGTAGGGAATTTTTCTACATCAAAGAAATCTGCATTTTTAAGGTGCCCTTCAAGATCCGTATATTTTTTATCTTTTTCCGTTACCGAAGCAGGATCTACTTTCAGAGATTTCATATCAATCACAAATTCCCCTGAAGCAAGATTGTTTTCAGCTACGGTAAGCTCACCTGTACTTACATTAAGAGTTCCCCAACGTGGAGCAAAACCTCCTTTGTGGAAAGCTTTCCAGTTTACTTTTGAAGCCGCTGTATCTACTGCGAAAACATCACCGCTTTTTTCAGCTACGGTTTGCTCCTGAGAAGTTGCTGCATTATCAGCTTTTTTATCACCGCAAGATGCTAAAAGCAATCCTAATCCAGCCAAAGCAATTACACCAAATTTTTTCATTTCTTTAAGTTTTAATTATTGTTGAATCTTTTTTTGTTAATATTTGACTTTGCAAACCTCGTAAAAATTATGATTGAAATCATTAACATAGGATAAGAAAACGTAAATAATTTTATTTGTGAGCTGGTAATTTATTTTATATTTGATTGATGAATAAAAACTTGCTAACATACATAAACTGGAAGACAATGCGTGAATTAAAGGTGTATATATAATAGTAAAACGACAATGAAACAGACAATTTTAATATCAGCTTTTATTATGACTACATCTTTATTTTTTGGACAAGAACAACATTTGGAGCCTGCAAAGGACTTTAAACAATACGAAGGTGTTTTAAAGGAATATTATGATAACATTTTTCTACGATTGTATAAAGGATATTCTGAAAAACCTATTGCGAGATATACATCAATGCCATCTTTCTCCAATGAATACTCCTATTCGGTAGAAACATTAGATGGTAAAAATTATGTAGTAAGTAATAAACTGTCTGAAAGTTATTGGTATTCAAAAAATAAAAATAAGGTTAAACTAATTTCAAACAAGACAGAATTAACAAATGACTTGTATCTTAAAATTGTTGCTTTATTCCAATTATTAGAAGAACAGACAAAAAAGCCAGAACATGAATCAATGGGACTTGACGGAATAACATACTATTTTGCAACAACCGACAAAAACGGTGAGTTAAAAATTGGTGAAACCTGGTCTCCTGCTGAGAAATCTTTACTCGGAAGACTTGTTAAGATTTGTGACAATATCTACTCGTTGGGAATTGGTAATAATTTATCTCAATCAGACATTCTAAAAGAAATTGAAAAATTAGTAATCGACTTAAAACACTAAAGTATTATGCATACCAACAGTTTGTAAATGACGGGTTATAGAAATCCCTACAAAGTTCAACAGCAGCAATCCTATTGATCTTTTTTGCCAGAATAAGCCATATCAAAGCCTTAAAAGAATTTTGTTTAATTAAAAATTGAACTGAATAATAATTTGAAATTTATGAAAATTGAAATCTCCGAATTAAGTAATAAAAATTACATTTTACAAGACAAACTAAAACACTCTGAACTACATAAATTCTTAAATGAAAAACTAAAATTGAATAAAAAATGGTTTTTCAATATTTATATGATTATATTGATAAGTCCTTTATGTATAATTTCATATACAATTACAAAAAATCTAATTACTAAAGAATTAACCATTGTTAATTCTTTAGTATATATTTTTCTGGGCATCATTATTTCTATTCTCTTTATTCCTATACACGAGTTAATACACTACTTTGCTTATAAAATTACTGGAGCTAAATCTGTTTCTTTCTTTTTAAATTTTAAAAAATTCTATTTTGCCACAATAGCAGACAAGTTTGTTACCAATTTATCTGAATTTACATTTATAGCCATTCTACCCTTTACTTTAGTATTAATTGGAACTTTAATATCATTTCCGTTTTTATCGGTAGAATTTCAATTAACAGCAGTGATTTTTTTATTTATTCATAATATTTTTTGCAGTGGTGATTTTACATTATTAAATTATTTAGCCTCGAATAAAGAAATGGTTACCTATGATGACAAAGAAAAAGGTGAAACATATTTTTATAAAAAACAGGATAAGAAGAATGAACAGAACTAAAAATATATTGACAACCATAACTTTTGGAGTCTTAGTTCAACTGCTAACTTCTTGTAATGATAATCCAAAAACAACAATTCAGCAAGATGACAAAAAAACTATCACAGAAAAAACAAATCCTGTTGTATATTTTGAAATTCCGGTGACGGATATTGATCGAGCAATCGGCTTCTATAAGAATGTATTTGGCTTCAAATTCAAGAGAGAAAATATTGACAATAATGAAATGGCATTATTTCCATTGGTGGAAGAAAATTCAGGCATTTCAGGTGCATTAGCAAAAGGGGAAATTTACAAACCTACAATAAACGGAGTTGTGATTTACTTCAATACAAAAAATATTGATGAAACACTTAAATTGGTTACATCAAATGGTGGAAAAATTTTATATCCCAAAACAGATAACGGAATTGGGCTTGTTGCAGAATTTGAAGATACAGAAGGAAACAGAATAGCATTATATCAGTCTAAAAAATGATAAGAATTATTGTAAGCAATATCAGATAAAAACAAGAACATCAATTAGCATCAAAATTTACAACGTTAACACAAAAATGAGTGAAATACTGAAACAGCAAATAGAAAAAAACATATTATTGGCAGACAAAAAATTTGGCTACATAAAGAAATTACTGTAAAATTGAAAAATATAGTATATAGAATCGTACATCTAACTAAATATATGAAGATATGAAATTTATTTTTTTAACTTTATTTTTTGCTTTTCCAACTTCATTTTTTAAATGTCAAGGTTCTTACACACCTTCCAAAATGAATAAAGTTCTACCGACACTCACAAAATCAAATTTTGTTTTGCAAAGTGAAATCCCAGACTTAATTTCATCTGAAAAATGCAAATACATAACCAAAGGAAGAAGTTACGCCGCTCCGGTAGGATTATTTGCAAAAAATGACTTGAAAAATGCTGCAAAAGGTATTGACGAATGGGTTGAACTTGATAAAGGAAATACATTTGTTCTTACAAATTACAAATGGATACCAATGGGTAATACGGGGTCAACACAATTATATGTAGATTTTGACACTTTAATTTGCAAAGAAAAACCTTAATAAATCACTTGCTAATATTTGCTTTACGATAAACATAATGCATTAGCTTAAACCTAAAAAATGGCAGTATATCAATATTATTTAGGAGTAGTTCCAAAACAAGGAATTAAAAAAAAGCATGGCTCTATTCCAGATCAAATTGGTGTTAGTATGGAAACAGAATATTTTGAATCTGATGCTGAAATCTACTGGGAAGAAGTCGAAATGAAAGCGGACGATTTTATTACGAAAATTGATTTAATTGTTAAAAGAGCAAAGTGGGGAAACGACAATACAAGCTATAATTGGAAAACCTACTCAGAGGATGTTGACAATGATGCCTATATGAATTTGGATGAAAAATCTTTAACAATTAGAGAGTTTTCTTTCCGAGCTGATTTAAGAGAAAAAAAACTATTTTTTTTGAAAAATATGATAGAGTTAGCTATAGAAAATGAATGGTTATTCTTTGACAGAAAAGGAAAACTTATGAAACCAGACTTCGAAGAAATCAAAAATAGTATAAAGAACTCAAATGCATACCGTTTTTTGGAAGATCCTATTAAATTTTTAGAAAATATTAAAAAAACAAATTAAGCTTAAGCAGAAAAATGCTTTGTCAAAATGGTTATTAATGATAAATTGAATACTCATAGTTATAACGATACCAAGCAATATACAACTAAATTTCATCTACCAAGATCTGCTATTATGATTACGAAATTTCATAAATATTGAAGAAAATTTGGATAGCATGAAAATATGCTTAAATTATTAATGTGACAAAAAACAATAATAACTAAATGATAGATTACCGAGAATTTGCAGACTTTGAATTAAAAAATCTGATTTCTTTTCAACAAGAATTTAAAGAACAATATAAAATTGATTCCTTTACAAATTGGTTTTATGATAGTGATCTGGAAATTCTGAGATTATATAATGATGCCGGAGATGAAATTTACTTTAAATATATTCCCATCGGAACATTTTCCTTAAACACAAAAATATGGATGTGGAGTTGGTTTAATAACCATCTCAATGAAAAAAGTAAAACTGAAACGCTGAAAATCAAGAATTTTGGATTTGAAAATGAGTACAAAAAATTGTCTGAAGAGACATTTCAAAGTGATGAATATGATGGTTGGGAATTTCTTGCAATCAGTTTTAAACTCTTAAATGGAATTGGTGTTTATAATCTTCAAACTGAAAATCTTAATTATTATTTGCTGTTAACAGAAAAAATTGAACCTCAAAATCATCCTGAAATTAAATTGTTAAAACAACGAACCTTAGACTGTGACAATCACGGATTTCAAAGACCAGCTTTTGTATGTCAGCATTTAAACATAAAAACTGCTCTGGGATTTGAAGAAGCTTTTGAAACTTATCCGGGTATGGAATTAGATAATGATGAAGATTTACAAGCTTGGTGCAATGAATGTGAAAAAGTAAGACAGAAATACGGAGAATGGAACGCAGAATCAGAAAAATTTGCACAGATAAAATTAATTTGTGAAAACTGCTATTTCGAAATTAAAAGGCTAAATCAAAACTAAAAACTACACCTTTAGACAATAGCTTCTGATTCAATTTTACAAATAATGATATCAATAGGAATCATATATCCTGAATTTAAAATTCTCTCCAAAGTAGAGAACGTTTTTGGGCTTGAGCAAAAAATCTCTACATTTAATCGTTCAAAAATTATAGAGCTGGAAAAAGTAGAAAACCCTGAACTCTTAATTTCTGCATTTGAAGAAAGTATTCTCAACGATCAGTCTGACTTTGGAATAATTTTAACAAATAGTTTAAATAATAATAAAGCATATTTTATAAATTTTCTGGAATTAATATCAATCTCTGAGAATAATTTACACATAAGAGTCTTTTCGTTTGGAGCTTCTAAAGGGGTTATTAGGGCATGGAATGATTTTTACTCTAAAGGAGTTGATAGACCTAGATTATGGAAAGAACTAAAACCTTCCGAACGACAAGGATGGCTTGAACTTGCAATATCCTTTCAAAATGTAAAAAAATCAGGTTCAGTAGAAGAAGCGCTGATTGATGGAAAATATATCCATCATATTGACGATTTTTTTTGTGAGCTTGGCGAATCTATCAATGGATATGGCGGATATTTTGGAAGAAATTTTAATGCGCTTATTGATTGTATCATAAGTCCTGAATTCGGAGGAAATAATCTCAAGAGAATAATATGGAAAAATCATAAAAGAAATATATGGAAACTTAAAAAAAATTTTAAAGTAATTCAGGATATTTTTTGGGAGTATAATATTGAATTAATCCTGCAATAAATAATCAGTATTATTAACTAAATTACTTTTCTTCATTCATCTGACATCTTTTACTCAGGTTCTTTTAGACATCTAAATTAAAATAAAAAAGAGAAACCTCAACAGTTTCTCTTTTCTTTTTATCCGAACTTTTTCTTTCTTAACCAGAAGAACAATCCTCCTAATAATGCAATAATCGCTAAAGGTAAAATTAAATTCAGGTATTGCCATTTTGAGCGCTCTTCACTGATTCTGTGACGATCCAAAAGACGTTCTTCAATATTCCGGTTTCTGAGATCCATAATATTGCTGTCATCCAGAAGATAATCTAACGCATTTCTGAGGAATTGTTCGTTTCCAAACTGCTCATCAGTCAGCATATCAACTCCCAAAGGCAAAGGCTGACCTTTAATGACCTTATTTCTTCCCACATCACCGTCTGCAATGACGATCATTTTGTTCTCAGGACTTGTAGCCTTAAAGCCGGGATATGATTTTCTTTCTATTCTTGAAGCATATGCAGAACTGAATTTTCCTTCCAGAGCAACAGCGAAAATTTTTGGTGTACTCGGTTTTTCCATTTGTCCAAGGCTGTCTACACTTGCAATTTCTTTCAGCTCCACATAGTTCGGAACCTGCTTCAGCAAAGTTCTTTCACTAGATTCAAACAGTACATGGGTTTTAAATTTCTTTCCGCCCAAAGTATCAATGGAAGTCGGAAATTCCAGTTTTACCGGATTGATATTTTTGGTGACCGGATGCTCCTGCTCTGCAATTCCCAAAGGAAAATACGGCCATGGAAGACTTGTATATTGTGCATTCCCTCCTACTTCACCGGTTACGAGTTTGAGGAGTGCATATTTCTTTACATCTTTTACCAGCGCAGAATTGATTCTAAGACCATAATTGAAGAAAAAATCGGTCATATTAATATCAATCGGAAACGGCATTACTTTTTTAGATCTTGTTAAAGTATCCATTTCAGCATTCACAGCGTCAATCATCCAAAGTGTTTTCCCACCATTCATGATGTATTGATCCAGAATTACTTTTTCATTGTCAGTAAAAGCTTTTCTGGGTTTTGCGATCACCAGTGCGCTCATTTTTTTCAGCAAAGGAAGATCTGCCATCGTCAGCTCAACATTATTCTGCGGAACTACAGGACCGGCGTCATAATTTTCCAGAGCAAGCTGCATAAATCCTTCAAATTCTCGAGGACCCAGCTCATCCTGATTTACCAGAATACCTACTTTTTTTCTTTTATCTTCCGCAACAGATTTGATATTGGAAACCAAGTTATATTCAAGATTCTCAATAGATTTCCTAAGCTGTTCATCAGCATTGATGTTTGCCTGCTCTACCACCAAAGGAATAGAAACGCCTCTCTGGTTGTATTTTACTACGGCATAAGGAAACAAACGGATCTGAGTCACTTTCCCGTCTTTCACATCCGGAAGAATGGAAGGCTGCATTCCCATTGCCATCAAAGTATCCTGAGACATTTTGGTTTTAATAGGATCAATAAATTTGAAATCTATTTTAGGATTTATTTTTCTGAATTCTTCCAGCATAAATTTGGTTTCGTTCTGCAGCTGCTTGAAGCTTGCAGGGAAATCTCCCTCCAGATATACCTCAACAGTTAAAGGTTTTTTTATAGATTCCAGAACTTTTACGGTGCTTTCAGAAAGCGTGTATCTTTTTTCTTTGGTTAAATCTAAACGGATTCCGGAAAACATCATGATTACTACCAATGGTAAAATAATGATAAGCAAAATTCCGAATGGAGATTTTAGGTTGATCTTCTTCATATTCTTACTTCTTTTTGGTGATAAAATGATTAGATAATGCTAAACTCAAACCGATGACGAAAATAAAATAGGCAACATCTCTGAAGTCTATCAATCCTCTGGTAAATCCTAAGAAATGCTGATAAAAACCTAAATTCTGTAAAATAAAATCTGCTCCTCCCAACAATTTATAACTCGCCAACTGCTCAATTCCGAAATACATGATAAAGCACATAAAAACGCCTAATAAATAAGCCATAATCTGATTTTGTGAAAGCGACGATGCCAAAATACCTACTCCTGCAAATGCCGCAATGAGTATAATGAGACCGAAGTAACTGCCAAAAGTCATTCCCATATCAATATTTCCTTCCGGAACGCCCAGAACAAAAACAGTATAAAAATAGATAAGTGATGGAATAAGACAAAGGATTCCGACAATCCAAACAGAAAAAAACTTACCAAATACCAGATCAGACACTTTCATAGGTTGTGAAAAAAGCCAGTTTAAAGTTCCTGTCTGCTGCTCTTCAGCAAAGGTTTTCATAGACAATGCCGGAATAATAAACATCAAAAGCCACGGAACCAAAACGAAATAGCTTTGCAGTGAAGCAAGTCCGATGTCAAAAATATTAGAGTCATTTTCGAAAAAAAACAAAAACAATGTTGTGATGAGACTGAATGCCGCAATGATTACCCATGCGCTCCAGTTCCCGAAGTAACTCCAAAGTTCTTTTTTAAGTATTGCAATCATAGTTTTTAATTTGCAGTAAGAATATGCTATAAGCAGCAGGCAAAGCTTATTTTTTATTACCTTTAGCCTAAAGCTATTATTATTTTTTCTTTTTCTTGTTCACAAGCTTCACGGTCATCATGATCAAAAATACCAGAACGAAAAAACCGGTAATTAATTGCCACCAATATTCAATAACTGAAGATTTTAATATGACCGTAAAAACAACAAGGAATAAAATAAATGTAGCAATTTCATTCGCCTGTCTTAGTTTCAGATTAGCTGTTTCCAGAGTATTTCCGTTGAGTTTTACCAGCTGCTTTACTTTTTGCCAGCACCAGTAATGATAAGCGGCAAGCCCGATTAAAAAGGTGAGCTTGAGATGGAACCATGGAGTTTTCATCAATCCGATATTGAGAAAAATCAAAATTAATCCGCAGACTGCCATGATAACCCCTGCAGGAACCGTGATAATGTTCCAAAGTCTTCGAGCCATAAAAGTATACTGCTCTCTTAGGATCTGTTTTTTTTCATCATGGAAGGCATCGGTATCTTTATAATACACAAAAATTCTCACGAGGTAAAAAATCCCCGCAAAATAGCTTACCATAAAAATAATGTGCAATGCTTTGATGATGGTATACAGCATCCTTTTAATTTGTCTGCAAAGATAATGATTTTGCAGATGATGTATTCAAAAATTACCGTTTAATAGCGACGCTGTCTGTTTTTTTACCATTATCATATTTCTTAATAGTTTCCAGCTTTCCGTTTTCATCATAACATTTCCAGTCACCGTAGTAATATCAGTTGTTTTCCGTTTTCTTTAACATCCAGCCGGAACTGACTTTTTTTCCATTATTCTGCCATAAGGATGAAATATTTTGGTCTTGGTGACTCCGTTTTTGGTTTTATCCTTCTAATAAAGCTGATTCAAGATTAAGATAACAATATTATTTTTCATCGTAAATATTTAGATAAATATAAATACAATAAACATATTCTACAAATGTAGAACAATAAAGTTTTAAAAAAACAGCAGTTATTTTAAAACTACTGAATATTATGTGTTGCAATATTATTTGATTTCTAAGCTGAAAGTATTAACTAGCTTAGCCTACTTTTCAATAAAAAACTTTACATTTTCTATAGGTCTTCCAAGCATAGCTACAGAACCTTTGATGATTATAGGTCGCTGAATAAGAGACGGGTTTTCACATAAAATCTTCAGCCATTCTTCTTCCGAAATATTTTTACCTGCAAATTTTTCAAGATAAAGCTTCTCTTCTTTTCTGATAATATGGGAGATAGGCTGATTGAGTTTCTTCAAAACTGTTTTGAGTTCCAAAACGCTTAGAGGATCTTCCATAATATTAATGATTTCAAACTGAACACCATTTTCATCCAGATATTCTAAAATAGCGTTGGATTTTGAACAGCTTCCGTTATGCAAGACCTTTATCATGTTAAATTTTTACTGATTAGAATAAACCGTTGAGTTCCGCATCAATTTTTTCAAGAATAAATCCAAAATCCTCAGGTTTTTCTACAAAATCCAGATCATCTACTTCAATTACCAGAAGTTTTCCTTCTGTATAACCGTCGATCCATTTTTCGTATTTCTGATTTAGCTTAGATAAATATTCTATGCTGATGGAGGCTTCGTACTCTCTTCCTCTTTTGTAAATTTTCTTTACGAGATTAGGAACATCAGACTTTAAATAAATAAGCAAATCGGGTGCCGAAACAAAAGTTTTCATCAGATCAAAAAGCGAAGCATAATTTTTGAAATCTCTGTCTGAAAGAAGTTTCATATCATTAAGATTTTCCGCAAAAATGTGAGCATCCTCATAAATCGTACGATCCTGAATAATATTTTTGCCGCTTTCTCTTATTTCTTTTACCTGACGAAATCTGCTTCCAAGAAAATAAATCTGAAGTGCAAAACTCCACTTGCTCATATCGGCATAAAAGTCTTCCAGATAAGGATTATGATCTACATCTTCGAACTGCGCATCCCAGCCGTAATGTTTGGCAAGCATAGTTGTAAGTGTCGTTTTTCCGGCTCCGATGTTTCCTGTGACAGCAATGTGCATATTGTATATGAGAGTTTGTGTTTAAATACCAAAAGATTCTACGTTGGAAATTTCTTCGATGATTTTTAAAATATCACCTTTTTCAGTCTTCTCCTTTTCCAGTTTTTCTATCTCTTCTTCAAGTTCCTGTTTAGTTTTTTCAAGTTCTTCCAAAGATTTCTGAGGCTTTGCTTTACGTAAATTTTCAAGGCTGTAAAGATACAGTTTGTTGCCTTTTATTTCAAAATATGCCAGTGAGTTTTTATCCACAATCTGTGTTTCGGGATCTTCAAATAATTTTAAAAGCTCTTTGTTCTGAATATATTTGAAAACCGCAGTTTTTGTGACAATCAGAATATTTTCATTTTCACGGCGAAATCTCTTGGCATTTTCTACCGGAGCTTCAAAAAGCTTATCAAATTTCAGATTAAAAACCCTGAATGTATTTTTAGATAAAATGTAGAGTCTATTTTCAAAAACAAGCAGATCAATGATCTCATCCATATTTACCGTGTAAGGGTAAGAATTGATGGTAATATCATTCCTGAAATTATACTGAAGCAGCCTTTTACTGCTTTCGTCAATCAGCCAGACCTGCTGCAGATCTTCCGCATAGGCTTGTTTGATAAAGCCAAACTTTTGCTTGAAATCAAGCCTTTGAATCTCATTGAGATTCTGATCTACAAATTTCATTTCCTGAGCATTTTCCGAAAACAAAGCTATACTCAGGGGATTTTGCACTCCCTGAACCTTAAACGGAACGGTGAGCATCATTTTGCCCAGCTGCCTTCCTAAAGAATCATATTTAGTAAAGCTGAAATCTTTGTTTTTGTATAGATACAGATTTCCGTAGTCATCAGCAAACATATCTCTGGTTTCCTTAAGTTTTAAACTGTCAAAAGGAAGTACTTTCTGCGCCGATACGGTACAGAACAGAATAACGAACAAAAATTGTAATAATCTCAAATCTTCTTTACTAAGATAGCGTTCCTAAGGAACGCTACCAATTTACATTATTTTTACTTTATTGCAGAAAAAATTATGATGATGTTTTCAACTATTTAATGATTACTTCATAAATTTTCGACCAGTTTTTCCCGGTAATCAGCATATTATCTCCTTTAAAGGCAATCCCATTCAAAACATGCTCACTATTGCCATCTGTATAAGGCTGTGCAATTTTAGAAAAATCAAATCTTCCGACAACTTCTCCGTTGGCGGGATTGATTTTTAAGATAATCGGTTTGTGCCAAACATTGGCGTAAATATGTCCTTTGTAGTATTCAAGCTCGTTAAGCTGATCATAAACGCTTGTATTTCCTGCTACTGAAATATATCTTACCATTTTGGAAGGATCGTTTACATCAAGAAAATAAAGGTTTTTGGTTCCGTCTGAAGCAATAAGGTTTTTCCCGTCATACGTAAGACCCCAACCCTGATTCATCATACTTGTATAAGGAAATTCGGACTTCAGGCTCAATGAATTTTTATCATATACTAAACCTTTCTTGTTTTCCCAGGTTAACTGAAAGATTTTGTCGCCGGCAATTGTACTTCCTTCCGAAAAAACATCATCCGGCTGTTTTGTTTGTTTTACAGGAATTGTATCGCCCAGTTTATAGGCAATTAATCTGGAAGATCCGTACTGCCCTTCACTTTCATAGATTAAACTTCCGTCATATTGAAATCCCTGAACAAAATTAGCAGGATCATGAGGATACTCAGCAACAATTTCATAATTGATAGCCTTTTCAGGAGTTTTGCTGTAAACATTAATGGTCGCATCCTGATATAAAGTTTCTCCGCCTTTGGTTTTGATGTTAAAAGTTACCGCATTATCACCTAATGTAAAATATTTAGGATCTATGATAAGACTGTTTGATTCTTTTTCGCCAAAACTTATGGTAATGCTTTCTGCATTTTCCAGAACTTCATCAGGAAGATTGAGCTTATCACCAAAATGATAACCTTTCTGTTCCATTCCATTGTTGTAATCTGCAAGAGACGACAGCATTTTATCATTATTATTACATGAAACAATCAGTAATAATGCTGCAAACCCCGCTATTATTTTATTTTTCATTATGATTCCTAAAATTTTTTCAAAAATAGCAAAATTTATAACGCTTTGCTAATTGTTTCTATTGTTTGATCTATACTACACTATAAAACAATACTGTTTTGTGGCGTAATAGGCGGCGGAAGATTGTCTTCATCAAGCATATCTCGCATGTCAATTTCTATAGTTCTGCTGATCTGCGTAATCGGAACATCATTCGGACTTCCTTCAAACGGATTTACAGAAGCCTCTCCTACGCTGTCTAAAGTATGAAAACACCATGTAACCAATAGTGAAAACGGAATATTAAACCAGAGTGTATAATTTTCCAGTAAAGTTCCATCTCCCATTTTATCAAATTCTTTTACCAATCCGTAAGGTACAAATATGATAAAGAGATGCAGAAGATAAGTGGTTATGGATGAGAAATTCCTTGGATAGGGGAAATTTTTTATTCTTTCTGCCTTTCCCTGATTATCCGTAAATTTCACCAGTTGCTGATTGATCTGTGTCCACTGAAAATCATTGATTTCTCCCCTGGAATAAGCCTCGGAAAGCTCTCTGCTCTGAATTGCCATCAACTGTGTTGCACGGTTTTTTTTACTTAAAACGTACTCCAGCTCTTTTTCAGAAAGATATTTCCTAAGCTCATTTTCTACTTTAAACTTTTTTTCCTCAACTTCATATTTTTTTGCATATTCTTCAAACTGTGCCAAATTCACTTTTTCCCAATCCCTATGTTCTCTCAGCTGAAAACGAAGTGCTGTAAGCCATGCATAATGCCGCTCAAACATCATTTTTACTTTAGCCGGATTTTTTCCGGACACTGCGTCTCTTAAGATATAGCCGAAACTTCTGCTATCATTGATGATTGATCCGTAAATCTGCCTTGCTTCCCAGAGCCTGCTGTAGCTTGCATTATTTTTAAAGCCAACGATAAAAGCTACCGCAGTTCCCATAATTGCAATCGGCTGCCACGGAAATGACAGAAAAGTAAGTCCCAAATAATAAAGTATCGTAGGAACTGCCGCCCAAAGCGAAAGAACAAAAATGCTTCTCTTCGTCCAGACAATAAATTCTGTCGCACTAAATTTTTTTCCTGAATGCATATACTATTAATTAATTCTTTGTGAAAGGAATATTGTTGTAAAATCCTATCTGTATCTGTCCCCGGTTTCTATTTTCCTGGATCTGATTCATATATCCTGCCTCAATCCGCATATTTTTGTTGATAACAAATCCTACAGCTCCATAGACACGGTTTCTGTCAAAAACAGGGTTGTCAAAATGAAGAAAAATCTCATTGTAAGCGGAAGCATACCATGTTTTTGGAAGCATTTCTTTATTATTGATCGGAATATTTAATCCTAAAAAATACCGGAAACGCATTCTGAAATCATCCTGTAAAAAACGCTCTTCCAGGCGGTAACGGTGCTGAACGAAAAATCTGCCGAATTTTTGTCTTGTAATATACTGCTGGAAGATTCTGTGTTCAATATTTTCAGATTTCTCACCTCTAATATAAGGCTGACTTAAAATAAAACCATAACCCAGTAAGATATTATTGTTGTTTTCTGTAAGATCATAGCCAATCCCGGTTCTGATGAGCAATTGTTCCAAATCTGCCCCTGCATCAAAATTCCTGTACTGGATTTCGTTATGAAAATTAAACTTTTCACTGATTTTATTGTTTCCGAAATACATATACCAAGCTCCTAAATCACTATTTTGAGCAATAGCAGTAACTCCCAGAGCGCACATCAACACCAATATCGACTTCTTAAAAAATATCATAGTTTATTATTT
This sequence comes from Chryseobacterium sp. L12, assembly GCF_056133985.1. NCBI lineage: Bacteria > Pseudomonadati > Bacteroidota > Flavobacteriia > Flavobacteriales > Weeksellaceae > Chryseobacterium > Chryseobacterium sp. L12. Next base: position 30,536 of record NZ_JBVYOF010000017.1, read on the forward strand.
ATATTACCTATCAATCAGCACAAATCTAATTATAATTACCTATCAAACAAAATAATGCTCTGCATTCATTCAATAAAAAAACGGCAGAACAAATCTGCCGGCTTTATTGCTAAGGATGTTGCTGCTTTTCAGGATCGTCATAATTTACCATCCAGTTTATTCCAAATTTATCGGTTAACATTCCGAAATAAGCTCCCCAAAATGTATCTGCCATTGGCATTGTAATATTTCCGCCATTTGAAAGACCATTGAATAACTTATCTGCTTCATCTCTTGTGTCTGCATTTATTGAAATTGCGTAATTATTACCTTCTTTAAACTGAGAAGCCCATTCTCCGCCTGTATCACTTCCCATTAACATTGTTTCATTAGAAATAGGGAGGCAAACATGCATAACTTTATTTTTTTCTTCTTCCGGCATTTCTTTACCTTCCACAGGCGGCATATCGCCAAAGGTCCCCATGTAAGGAATTTTTCCTCCAAAAACTGACTGATAAAATTCGAAAGCCTGTCTGCAATTTCCGTTAAATGTAAGATATACGTTTACTGTTGCCATAATTGTCTGATATAGGTTTTTATTGATGATTATTAATTATTATTACTATTCTTTATCATTTGATTAGCCATTACAAAAAGATTTATCTGTGCTGATCAATAAGAATCATATTTCCGTCCGGATCTTTAAGATAGATATGTTCGGGACCTGATGAATTTTCATCGGCTTCTTTTTCCAGCTCAACATTATGATGCTTTAAATGCTTCTGAATTTCTCTGACATCGTCAAATGATTCCAAGTTCTGAGCGTTATGATCCCATCCCGGGTTGAAAGTCAGCATATTTCCATCAAACATCGCCTGAAATAGACCAATTAAGGTATTTTCATTTTTCATGATAAGATAATTATCCTCCATACTGCCGCCCATAGCATTAAAGCCTAGTTTTTCGTAAAATTCTTTGGATTTAGCCAAATCTTTTACACTTAAACTGATAGAGAAAGCTCCTAATTTCATTGCTTTATTTTTAATTGATTTTCAGTTATTAATTATATTGAAATTTGACAGAAAATACGCAAAGATTTTTACGAATAACAGTTTTGCGGTTTTAAAAAAGGTAATCAAAAATTTTTAAGTTTTGTTTTAAAATCTAAACTTCCGTCATAGCTTCTCCAGTCGCCTGTCAATTCAATAGAATGGTTTTCAATTTTTTCTGTCTTTTTATTCCATTTAAAATGATAAATAAATTTACCCGAAAAAATACCGGAATGTTTCCCTTTACTTTCTTCAGCTAATTCATAATCGCCATATACCGCTCCGTCTTTCTTACCATCTTTGTATTTAATAATGGTAAATTTCCCTTCAAACTTTGTATAATTGTTATCAACAAGAGAATATCCCGAAACAAAATATTCCTGGTCATTTTTCTTATTTTGCTCAGAAACATTTATTTTAAGCTTAATTTTCTCATTCTCATTGCCTATCGTCCCGATATAAGGGTTGGAATTATTGAGCCAGACTTTGGAAATATCCGGCATCTGCGAAAGCAGAAAAAAAGTATAAACGCCAAAACTAAACGCAAAAATTGTCAGAACAAAATGTAAAGAAAAAAAACACGCATACGTGATGTTTAAAGACTTTTTAAATTAGTTTTAAAAGGTCTTTAAAACTAATTATAGAAACTTCATCAGATGAAAATCTGTCGATCTTGTAATAAATTATAAAAATCTTTAATCTTTGATCTAAACTGTCGAAATTCTTCTATTTTTTCCGGAGCAATTGTATTAATTTTTTGCTTTGGATTATAAATATCTAAACCATAAATGTAATCTGAAATATCGGCAACTGTATTTTTACTTAACAAAATATTATCAATTTCGATTATAAATTCGGTTGTTTGCTTAAATAGTTTGTTTTTATAAGTGAAAATAATCCATTCTGTATTATTATCTTTTATTAAACCTAAAATTTTTATTTCTTCGAGATCTAAATCTTGATCTATATAGTTAGCAATATTAATTTGCTTTAAGACAGACTTTGTAATTTTTTGATTATTTAATTTTACAATAGTAATATCTACAGTTGTTCGTTCTGAAAAGAAGTCATTTAAATTCATTATAGTACATTAAAAACGTGATAAATTTATGACTAAATCTATTAACACAAGAAGTATTTTAAAGGCTTTTAAAATGTATGTTTATTATTTTTTCAATTTCCTTTTTATCATCATCTGAAATATCTGACTTATCAATACTTTTAAATTCTATATCAGTGTTATATAATGGCGTGTGAACGGTCAATTTGTAAGTGATTCGTTTACTAATTTCGTAGTTATTAAATATCGTAAAGAAAGTTTTAAAAGTTCCTTTTTTACCTGAAAATTTCATTCTAATTTGTTTAAAGTTTGTTTTTCAAAATTATCAGATAACACTAATTTAAAAAAACGGTTTACCGTAATATTTTAAAAAATTATTTTTTAACAGTGGTTTTCTGACTATCTTAGTTGTATTAAAATTTTTAAATATGCAGCTAAAAATTACAAACGAAAGTAAAGAGATTATTATTGAATTTGAAGACAGTGAAAAAAGAGTAATAGAGGAACAAATAGGGCTTTGTTTAGATGGAAGCTATAATTATGTGAACATGAAAGACAAAGCAGGAAATACACACTTTCTGTCATTAGGTTTTCTAAAAAACAGTTATATAACAGTTATAGAAAAGATTAAAAACCCATACGAAAACGACACTTTATAAAAAAGAATGGCGCAATTAGAAAATTGCGCCATTCTTTTTTATAAGTAATTAGCTTTAACCCGCTGTTATTGCACTAGATGTAACTCTTAATAGTTCGTCTAAAATTTCTTCTCCAGCTTTCTTTGCTGCTTCTAAATTGGATCCACTAAATTGTTTTATACCGTTCATTTCGTGGATGTCAATTTTAATGTAATTATGTTTAGTCCCACCTGTAGCAATACTTTCAGCAGTCTTTTTTCCTTTGCTTTTTGCATTATCAGAAATAGAAGAAGCCCCGTTACTTACACCTGCAGGATTAGTTCCAGGAATGGCAACTGGTGGAGCAATGCCGGATATTGCAGTATTTTTTTTATTTGCTCCTAAGCTTTTAGTGTATGCAGCAGAATTTTTATCTCCCAAAGCCATTGCACCATTCCAACCACTTTTCAAATGATTATATGCTTTTCCTGCCGACTTAGTTCCCATAAGATCCTGTGTTGCTTTCGTTCCAAGTTCCCAAGCTTTTTTCCAATCTCCTCTAAAAAACGCCATTAAAGTTGCGCCTATTCCGGTTATTCCGGAAACCATATCTTTAATTCGATTTACTACAAAATCTTTTATAACAGTTCCAAATAACTTCAATGCTTCCCAACCTTTAAAAACTACTGTTCTAAAGCCTTCAAACTTATTCCAACAAACCGCAATACCAGCTACAAGGGCAGCAATTCCCACTACTACAAGTCCAATTGGATTTGCTGTCATTGCAGCATTCCAAAGCCACTGCGCTCCAGTAACTATCTTTGTCCAAAGTGCCTGCATTTTCTGTGTATTGGTTAAAAATTGTATAGCAGAAGTTACACCGGAAAAAATTGGAGTAAGATTAGCAACATCACGGCTAACATCTCCTATTACAGAAGCATAGCCCATGAGTCCGTTACTCGCATTGAATATGGTTATTTTAAAATCATCTACCTGCGCCTTTAATCTCGCATTTTTTTCAGATGCATTTTCCATGATTATTGCAGCCTGTTCGTATGCTGTTTGCGTTCCTCCGACTGCTTTGGTTAATCTGTCAACTTCTGATATTTGCGAAATTAATGCCATTGCAGCATTAGAATTTTCTTTTCCAAAAGTTGCAGACATTAAAGCAGAATCATTAAGTAAAGGTTTTAGAAGACTGAGACGCTGTGTCAATGATTTTGTAGGATCATTCAGACCATTAATATTTATATGAAGTCTTGCAAATTCTTCCTGAACTGTTTTGGGCAAAAATCTACCCTGTCCTAGTGTTGCAAGAACATTTCGCAACGCTACACCGCCTTCACTTCCTTTTTTTCCTGCTTTATCTAAAACCTGAATAGCTGCATTTGTTTCCTCAAAAGAAACATTTGCCGATTTCGCAGCCATACCCGATTGCTCTAAAGCTTGTTTGATCTGCGGAAGTTCTGCCGAACCTTCTCCAGCCGCTGCTGCCATAACGTTCATCATTGAAGCCATGATCTTCGAAGCCTGTATAGGGTTTTTAAGAGATATTCCGTACTGATTCATCGCTGTTGTAAGAACCTCCGTTGCAGCTGTTGTATTACCGCCCATTAATTTAGAAGTATAACCGACTGTTTCGCCCATACTTCTTAATGCTTTTGGAACTTTTGCAATTTCAGGAGAAAGTTGCCCGAGAATAAGTTTATAGGATTCTACACCTTGAGCTGCTGAACCTCCAAAGGTTTTAGCCGAGTTCCTTGCATATCCCTCAACTTCTTTCAATTTTTGTCCTGTTAATCCTGCCATTGCCTGAAGGTCTGACATGGATGAAGACAAAGCCAATCCCGGAGCATTTACACTGGTAACAGCATCAGCAACCCTGTTAACCTGATCTATTACAGCTGAAAGTCTGATTGTGGATATTTGCCGTTGAATATTATTGACCATACTGGTCGTTTGTTGTTGAACAGAGTTTATAGAACTAAGGACTTGCTGTTGTCCTTGCATTCGCAAAACTATGTTATATAATAAATCGTTTGTCATGGTTATTAGTTAGTTTTTAGTTTTTTTTTCAAATTAATATTAAATCCGAAAAATAGTATTCATCATTATCATTTGCTGTTTCAATTATCGAAATTTTCTTGTTTTGCTCTTCTGCCTTTTCAATCAATTCGTAAAACTTATCTATTTCATTATTACCCGATAGATGAAAAAAAATAGTTATCAGAAGCTGAGCATATATGTCTGTATCTGTTCCAGAGTAGTCTCTTTGACTTAATTTTAAGTATAGATTTTCACCTTTCATCAGTCGAAAATTTTAGTAATTCCCTATCTATTTGAGTATTTAAAATAGTGTTCAAAGTAGTTCGGCTAATTGCAAATATTGGATAGATATATTTGCGTAAAATAACGGTGTCCGGTATATCTTCTGTTTTATGTTGTAAATAAATATCCCGTATATTTTTGTAACGGACAAGTGTGTTTTTTTGAAATTTTGATGCCATCAGTTTTATCAGCTTTTATATTCTTCAATTTAATGTATTTATAAATATGAAAAAAGATAATTATTTGTGTAATTTCAACCTTTCAACCAGTATCCCAAATGATTTGTAAAAAGTAAGAACATAAAAAAAGCAGTAATCTATATAGGATTACTGCTTTATTATTCCATCTTTTCTACAATCGTCAATCAATTTATTTAGAAATAAATAAATCGTTCTTCGTGAGTCATTAATACTTATTTTATTTCTTAATGCAAGATTTTTAAAGCTGGGCATGTAAATTGAAAAATAATCTTTAAAAGCATCTATATTTTGCCAATCTCTGTAGACTTTAAAAAAATCTCTCTGTTCTAAAACGAAACTTAATGACATTCTGTAATTAAATACATCTCTGACATTAATTTTCTCATTCGTACATGTGTAAAACTTAATTATTTCAATTACCAAAGATTCTGAAGGTTTAAAAACATTATCAAGTTTAGTAACATATTCAATATTTTCAATTTTAAAGTTTTGTTCATTTTTATCAATAAAATTTATTCGTCCGGGTTTTATTTTAATTCCCTTAAAAGTTTCAAGCATTAATTTAGGAAGATTGATTGGTTTACCTAAATGCGTAAAATAACCTCTTTTTGAAACTTTTAATATTCTACTTTTTATGGTATTTTTAACAGAACCTGACTTACTTAAACAAATACCTGTTATTGAAGTTTTATAAAAATTAATTTTAGTTTCCACTTAATTTAATGCTTGGTGTTACAGTTCTTTTTCCTCCGTTTTCACTAAAATTTGTAGTTACTGATTCACAATAAAATAAATCATCTTTTTCAGGAAAATCTTCATCATCAATTCCGATTGTATAACCAGGTTCGACATAGGGTATTAACCAGGTGTCAAAAGAACCAACATAACTGGAAGACATTCTATTTTTATATTCTACATCAGCAATCACTTTAATTGCTGATTTTGACATTCTTCCTACTTTCTTTATAATTCTTTCGCCGCCTGTTGTTCCGGTGGTATAATTTATTGTTTTTCCATCAGTTCCAACGCTTTCAACTGTCATTTCTATTTTACGGTCTTCTGCTGTTTTGTATTCTAAAGAACTGGTTTCAATATTTTTTTGTAAACTATAAAATGCTTCTCCTGTCTTATACATGTATGCACCATGAATATGCAATTCTTTTTTTCCTGTATCAAAAAATACATCTGCAGAAGTTTCTTCCTGAATTTTCTGTAATACATCTATCGCATCAGCTTTATGAATTGTGAATTTTTCATATCCGATATTATAGTCACAAACAAGCTTGAAAGACGGATCAATATTTTTTATCAAGTAGTTTGCTATCTCTACAATACTTGTGTTTTTAAAAACTTTATTAGGAACAGGTTTTCTAAAAAGAAATAAGCCGTCTTCACATTCAATAGACATTCCTTCATTATCTGTTTTCACTTCTTTAATGTAACCTGAAAATTCAAGTTTCAATTTATCATTGTAGCCTAAGAAAATTTCGATTTTCTGACCTCTTCTATACAATTTAAAAAGCTTATTTTCACTATTTCCACCATCATCAAAAGAATCTTTTATTATGATATGTCGATTGAAATTAAAGATTACACAATTTAATGAAGCTGTATCAGATAAGTTTTTTGAACTTTTCACAATATTTATTTCAACCACTAAAGGACTTGGTATAAAATTACCGGATGTATCAGTTATTTGAACTGAATGACTCATATTAAAGAACATAATTAGAATTTTTATTTACAGTATCTCCAAACAGTTGTATTGCTAATCTTTAAAATCTCTGAAATTCTTTTAATAGAAAATCCTGACTGCTTTAGATCTTTTGCTTTTAATTTTACATTATCAATTTTTTTACAATCAACCCAATTTCCTTTCCTCTGCCATTTCTGTAAAGTTCGCAAAGGAATATCCATCAGTTTTGATATTTCCGCCAGTGTAAGACCTAAAAGATAATATCTTAATGCATTGTTATGGTCATTATCATTGTATCGTTTCTTTTTCTGCATATTTTAAATGATATTTAAATCTATTTTAAAGGTTGTTTAAGTTAAAAAAGTAACTCTGTTTTTGACAGAGTTACTCAACCTAATAATTATAAAATAAAAATTTAGAAAGCATTTACTACACTTCTTAATATCGGCTCATATATTCTGTCTGCCCCAACTCCTGAAGCTCTAAACAAGTCTTCTAATGGTGTATTTTCGTTTGAAATCTTTAGCGCAAATAAGGCGTTTAATTTTGGTGTTATCTCATTAAGAAGGGTTAAAGCTGCATGTTGATTATCCGTTTCTATATAGAAAGAATACAATTCGATTTGTTCATCTACATAAGATTGTCTTGGTACTATATTGCCATCTAAAAAATCCATGTATTTGATACGTCCTAAATAAATTTCCCTCCAGGACTTACTATTGCTATTTGCATTACTACTTAATGCTTCTAATTCTGAAACAAGTTTATCCAGTCCAGCAGGACGATCCATCATATCGTAGACTTTTTCAGAATTTAAACTGAGTTTACCAATTGTAAAAACTTCGCCTTCTAAAAGTTTTTCAACAAAAAAAGTTCGGGGATTGAAAAATAGGTTTACTAAATCTGCTGTTACCAGTTCCGGCAATAACGGAATGTTTTTGTACTTATCTATAAAAATTTGAGCATTGTCCGCCGTCCATTTTAAATTGGTTGTCATTTGCTCAATTGCCTGATCATTTTTATACGCTAATATTTTTGCCATAATTTTTTAAATTTTTTTTGTAATATTTTGTTAGTTAAAATCGACTGCTTTAAATTCACCTGGAAAATTTTCTTTAAAAAAATCCTGTTGAGATTTGTCAAGATTTTCAAAATCTGTTTTTGTCCTAATATTTAGATATTCGGGATTGTAATTCTTTAAAAATTCATTAAATTTATTTACTGTGCTTTTAAAGTACGGTTCTGATCTTTCATAGTTTACGGTTTCAGCTCCTGTTAAAATTTTATATAGCAATTTATCTTCTGAAACTATTTTGAAACGTGTTTCAGGATGAAACTTTACAAATAGATCTTTAGCATCGGTAAGATCTTTATTTCGTTTTTCTGCTATTCTTCTGAAAGTTTCTGCCTGTTCCTGTTGTTCAGGTGTCATGTATGGTTTTTGCTCCATTTTGATTTAGATATTTAAGTTTGTTTTTGACTTTTGAAAATTTGAATAAAAATGAAAAATTTAGTCTTTTATAATTCCCATAATACGACCATATTCACCTGGGAAATTCTTTTTAAAATCCAATTGAGCATTTAAAGAAAGGGTTTCAAGATCTCTGATTGATTTTATTTCTAAATACTTTGGATCATAATCTTTCAGAAAGGCAGATAGTGCAGAAGTATCTACAAAAACATTTTCTTTGAAAAGCATATTATAGATTTCCGGCTTATCATTTTTGATCATCATCTGAGTATCAATAGATAATTTCTGGAACAGATTATTTGCATCTACTATACTTGCAGGAACCTTACTAAATTTAGTATTTTTAAAACCTTCAGCTATTTCAGCTGATAGATTAACATTTTCTGAGTCGCTGTTAATCGATGATTTATGAGCCTCTATAAATGGTTCTAAGTAGTAAGTGTTGGGAATTGCATCATCACCATATATTGCATGATAAAGATCCGGTTGCTGTCTTTTAATTTCCAGTTGTTTTTCTAATGGCAAAGACTGATAAATATATCTTGCCGTTTCTAATTTTTGTTGTGGTTCGTTCATTGTTAATGATTTAAATTGTTTTTATCTGTGAAAATATCTTGTATAACTTCGAGTATTTTTTTTGTCTCGTAAAAATTGTAAACATCCATTTCATCAATTAAAATTTCACCTTCCTTTGTGCAACTTTGCATAAAAAGGTAAAATATCTTATCTATGGATTTTGAATGTCGATCAAAGTCTGAACCTTGACCACCTTTAAGTTTTTTTAGTTTTTCTAAGTTTTCACTGCTAATATTTAGCCCTTGAAAATTTTCTGTAATTTGACCTTTCATATTTTGGGAAGTATTAAAAAGTTAATTAGATGTTTAAATTGCTTTTAAAAGTTTGTTAACGACCATTTCAAACTGTACCGTAACTTTATTGATTTCCTGCTGTGTGTGGTCGTTCAGTTGTTTGTGATATTTGCCGTATTTAATAAGCCATTCATTTAAATGTTCCGTGTCAACTACATTTTTATTCTTTTCTGCATCAAACTTTTTCCAGCCGTACAAATGGCATAAATGAAAAAGTTTTTTCACATTCAGTTCCGGAGTTTTCTTTTTTGGCTCTTCACCTGCCAAAAGGCTTATAAAGGAAATTATTTCATGTGTCGATAACTCGGAGCTGTTGTTGGTTCGTCCGTTTGTGAAATTAAAAACCAAATCCCGACGGTCTTCTGTTAAACCTTTTTCTTTATAAAGGCTATACAGTTTTTTGTGTAATTGTGCTGAATGCTTCATTTTCAATTTGTTTTAAGGTTGTAGAAAAAGGGCGAAAATCTTTAAAGGATCTTTCTATAATTTTGTTTTGGTTAATACATGATTCGCACAGTTCTGCCATTTCTATTTTAAACCAGTTCCAAAATGTTTTTGAGTAGGAAAAACTTTCCGGATAACCGTTATTCTCAATCCATAACAAACCCTGCTTAAACTCATTTTCACAATATTGTAGATCTGTACAATCAAAATGTTTACAGAATCTTTCTTTTACATCTTTCAAATAGTTTTCCTGCTTTTGAACCTGCGTTAATCTGTTTTTCATCCTGTAAGCTTTTTTTTGTTAAATTCTTTGAATAGAGTTTTGAGTGAGCGGTTTTTTAACTCAAATACAATCCCATCGACTGAATTAAAAACTTCTGTGAAATAATCATCCTTCATCATTCTGAACTCTGCTATTTCCTTTGTCGTCATTGTCCGGGATATTATTCCGTCAGGATTAATCCAAAGTTTTGGCGTTTCGGCTTCATCACTGTTTAATCTGAAATCATCATCCTGTAAGGTTCTGAAATCTTCTGAAAGTGCCAATATTTCATATTCTACATTTTGATAATATTTTGCTTTTGTCAGATAGCTGTAACTTTTCATCACACTGAAACAGATCCCTGTTCTGATTAGTTTTTTTATAATCATTTTACTATGCGCTAATTTTTATTAAGGTGTCTAAATGTCTTAGGGTGGTATTTTTGTCTAAACATTGCTTTACAAGATTTTCTACCGGAACAGTTCCTGAATGATTAGCCTTTGCAACCTGTTTTAACAATTCGTATCTGAAAGCTTTTTTATCAGAAGTTCCAACGGGTGTAAGTCTTATAAATTCATCAGAAAAACGACTGAATATTTCGGCAAAACCAACTTTTTTAGAATTGATTCCCTTTTCAATTTTAGACTGCAAACCATCTGCACCCATCATAAACCAACCGCAAAAACCGTCTGTAGCGTTCCAAAGTTCTTTTAACTCTAAAAATGCTGTATATTCAAGATCTCCGGCTTCATCCAAAATAATTACCGGACTATCCAATTCGTTCAGATAGTATTTTAAATTTGCTTTTACATCTGCATATTTGCCTTTATTGTCAAGACCTATTGTTTTAGCCAAAAGCTTAATAAATAACTGTTTACTTTTAGCCTGCGAGCAATCCACGTAAAAAGCATTTTTAAGCGTTTTTACAACGTTCTTTGCACTGAAAGTTTTTCCTATTCCGCAATCATCAACCAAAACCATAGAAGCCCCGAACCCCTGGCAGAACTTTATACTGTCTTCAATCTCTGTGTAAACTTTTGTTCTTACTACTTTCCAATTTGAAGTTTTAGAACTGATCTGTAATTCACGTCCGATTTGGATCCAAAGACTATCAGATATAATTCTTTCAGTTTCACCGTTTGAAAGTCTGCTGTAAATTGCACCGGACAAACCGTAAATCTTTGCGAATTGTGCGTTTGTTCCGCCAAAGTTTGTGCGACGGCTTAAAAGGGTGGTTCTTACGGTTTCTCTATATTCTGCTGTGATCATAATTGCGGTTTTAATTGGTTGATGAATGGATAATTTATACTGCGGTTTCGGGAATTTGATAGATGCTATATTTTCCTGTTTTCTTCAAAAAGATGATACTGTAATCCTCCATATAATTGTTAGTATAGTGCAATTCTATATTGAAATGAAATTTAATATTCTCAATCATCTTTACAGTCAAAGTCAATTTGCCGTTTTCAATTTTTGCTATTGTAGAACGGCTTACTCCAAGTTTTTCAGCTAATTGAGTTTGAGTAAGTTTATTGTTTATTCTAAGCTTTTGTAATCCCTTATTTGCCATAATAATTATTTAAAAAATGAGTTTTTCCAACTTGGCGATGATGATGGCAGAACCGGAAAGGAATCGCCATCCGGAATATCTACAGTTTCCACAGTTTCCGAATCTGACGGTACAAAAGTTTTGCGATTCATTCCAGGAATAAAAAAGCCGTTTTGAGGTTTCGGTTTTGGTTTGTGAACAATATTGATCTTTTGCAGTGATTTTTCTTGCTGTCTGATAAATCCTTCAACACTTGCAACGTATGAACTCTGAATTTGTCTTGCTTTTCTACAATTTTCAGTCTGTTCAATCGTAGCCCTGTTATATTTGGGCATTTCTTGAACCTCACAGATAAAACGATCCTTGTAAAAAGCCATAGCTTTTAAAACCTGCCCTTGGTTATCATCCAACCAATAAACAGTAATATCTTTTCCTTCAATGGCTTTCATTATATTAATCAGATTTTCGCCTAAAGAAATTTCACCGTTCATTGCTATTGCTCTTTTTTTGCCTTGTAGATTAATATATCCTACATTGCAAGATGTTTCCTGCTTATATCCTAAATAAGGAAGTATTTTCTGCCAGTTGGTGGGTTGTAATTCAGGATTTTGATTTTCTATAAAATATTCCCATCGTGTTTTATCCTCGTTATCCATGTGAGCAGAATTGTTAAGCTCGAAAATATCTTCAATCGCATTATCAATGATCTGATCATAAGGAATTGCCGGAACTTCTTCTGAACCTTTCTGATTGCTTTCAGATTTTGCAGTCGGTCGGGCAATCCATCCAATACGTTTTTTTTCAATTCCGTATCTCAATATCCCGTTATCTCTTTCAATTCGCTTTCCACGTGCGTTATTTGCTTCTATTCTCACTTCCGGAAATAAATATCCTTCCTGTAAAAATGTTTTGGTAAATGGCATGTTCAATGAGCTTTCCGCTTCAAGTTCATAGGGCAGATTAAAGCCCCATTCTGTATAATTTCGGATCATCTGACGGTAAAACTTTAAAATGATTTCTTCTTTAGTTTTTCCGTACACAAAAACGGTAATACATCCGGATGCGACATCTAAACCGTTGTAGAACCAAACTCTTTTGCCTGTAAGATCCTTAAACGGTGGTTGTCTGTCATCAATTGAAAATATAGATCCTGCAAATGTTGGTCGTTCTAATTGATGATGTGGTTTAAATTGTGACATATACTGCTGACGGTCGCCCGATCTTTTTTTGTAAGTAGCTGCTTTGTTTTCCCATTTGGACAAATAGAACTTAACTGTAGATTCCGAAATTTTGGGAAATTCTTTTGGGTTATAGATTTCGCCTGTAACTTCGTTATACACTTCTGCGTATCCACTTAAAAAAGCTTCATAAGAACCGTGTATTTCCGTTGCGGTCGGTTTATGTGACTGAGAGGCAAAAAGACCATTTAAGATATTTAAAACGCTTTCATCAACCTTTAAAGAATTTACTTTTCTTTTTCCGTCAACATCTTTTACGATTGCGAGATAATTGTAAGGGAATAATTTTCCATTATAATTAAATTCAGTTTCAAAGCTGTTTAAAGCTTCTTTAAACCTTGTTGGGTGGGTTGGCAGATTATGTGTAGGCATTTTTCTTCTTTCCAAATACTCGTTAAATGTGTTGCTTTCATTACATAAAAATGACATAAGACCTTTTAATGACAATCCGAGTTTAATCCGTTCAGTAATGTGCTTTTCTCGTAATTGTAAAACTGCAATAAGAACACTGGCGTTTGTAATGTATCGTTGCTGTTCTACTGGCAGTAAGGAATTGCCATCCGGACGGCGAAACATTGTGTAAAAATCAACCGCTACAGAATCTGTTCTGTACCAATTCTGTAAATTGTGGTCAATTTTACGTGGATCTCCTAAAGCTTCTTGAACGTGTAAAGGCAAAGAATCAAAATCAATGATTAGTTTTCTGTTCCTGCATCCACGTTGTAACGCTTTTACACCGTATTGCGAATTTCTGTTTCTGCTAATATCCTTTGAAAGTACGTTTTGACTACTCCAAAACTCCGGAACCAGTTCATTAACCATCACAGCTATTTTATTTGTATTGTTCCAAAATTTTGGCATCGTTATGCAGTTTCGTTTCTGTACACTCTTTTTGTTGTAAATGACAACAAACCCCAAAACAAAAAATGATTTGTTCTTTCTTCTATCAGATCACTATACAATCTGAAATACGTTCCTGTAACTGTTGTGTAAAATGTTTTCATATTATAAGCTTGTTTATTTTGATTTACCTTCAGTAAGTTCTTTATATTCTGAAATAATCTTATTTCCTTCTGTAATAACCTTTTCCATATTTTTCATTCTACAAGGCTTACCTTTGAGAATATTATTGATTGTTATTCCAGATAATTTTGTACGTTCAATAAGTTTATTGATCCCACCTAATGGAAGATTATTTTTAATCTCAATAATTTTGTTATTTTGCATTAGCTTATGTTTTAACTATGCAACAAATTTATAGTAAATAATCTAATAACTTACAATAAAAATAGTAAATAATCTAATTTTAACATATTTATGATAGATAGGATTCTTCAAATAATTGATTATAAAGGCATTACAAAAAGCAAATTTTATAAAGATACTGGTCTTTCTAATGGATTTTTAGACAAAGTAAAAGATATTGGTGTGTCAAAGTTAGATTATATACTCAAAGCCTACCCGGATATTAATATAAAATGGTTAATATCTGGTGATGGAGATATGCTAAATAAAAGTATTCAGGAAATTGATCAAAGAAATTCAAATACAGCAGATTTCACCCAAATAAAGCTTTTCTCTGTAACAACTGCACTTTTGAACAATCTGAAAATCATTAATTTTCTTGTTAGTTTGGCAGATAAAGAAAACTGCTCACTAAATACTAAAGAATTATCAAGCTTAGAATTTTATAGAGGTTTAGAGAAATTTGTTTATGATTTAAAAACAGGTAAAATATTATCAAATGAAGAAAATTTTGAATATTTAAATAGGATTATTTCCGATAGTTACGGTTTTATAAATCATTTGATTTTAAAAAGTTCAAAACATTTAAATATTGAGATTGTCGATGAATATCAATAAATAGTTTTTAGAAATATTCACATTGTTATACAGATATGCAGAACACTAACAGCCGTACAGTAATAACTAACTGACGGCTGTTTTCTTTTGTAGCAAAAACAAGGAATGTAAGCGTAAATACAGCATTACACATATCTTTTCAAATAAATCTTTTCAAAATATAATTATAAAACATTGTTTATCAATGTTTTAAATACACGATTGAATAAAATCTATTTGTAATTAACGATAGTTTGAACGTTGTTTTATGCTGTTTGAGTGTTTTTTTTGATAATCTAATGTCGTTTCAAGGCTTTAAAAAACTGCCTTTTGGTAATCCATTTGGTAATCCATTCAAAAAAAGAGGTATTTTCAGCAGAATATTTTCAGCATTAAAGTTTTAGATTTTTCATCAAAATTAAACCAATAGTAAAGCCTTAAAACATCGTTCTAAGGCTTTTAATAGTATTATTTGGCGTTTCGGTTGTATTATATCTTACAATTGGTTTAAATGGCTTCTTTATCCGCTTTTTAACGGTAGTATAACTGTAGTTAATGGAACAATATTTACATTTTGATTCATCCATTCAAAAAGCTTAAAACATCAAAAACCTTTAATTTTAGGGCTTTTTTGAGCCTTTTTCTATTCTTATATTATTTTACAATTAGCTATCCCCTTAATAAAAGGCATGAATAATAAGAAGAATAAAAAATTTTTCATAGGGTTTTGTTTTATTCAATGAAACCGGATATTAAACTCCGAACTGGCTCAAATGATGGTTAAGATGTTTAGCAAACATATTATTCCATTCCTGGGAAGTAAGTTTTCCGAAAGAAAAAGATTCTTTGCCATCAAAAGCCGAAGCTCCCAATTGCTGAGTTTTCTGAATAAAACCAATCAGTCTCCTTTTTTCTTCATCAAAATTTTTTCTTTCTTTTATCAAAAATTGTGGTGCAGTGGGAGAATCTTTAGGATAAGATTTCTCTCCAACAACTTTGGGTTTCACAAATGTTTTGAGGATAAACTTGGCTATTGCGCCCGGCTTTTTATGTTTTTCAGGCTCATAAACCATTTCGTAGGTTACAGAGCAGTGAGCCAGCATTTGGTCGACCGTCATTCTACCCCACAAACCATGGGTATCTTCTACCAAATTATTGATTCTGTTAATATAATTCTGAGCATCTTTCGGGTCAAATACATTTTCCATAATGGTTTATTCTTTTAAACAAATATATCAGTTTTTTTTGTGGTGTGAAATATCAGCATAAAATACGGCAATCAGTCGAATACAAAAACAGAGCAGAATAATTTCTGCTCTGTTTATTTAAACTATTATTTAAAGATTATTTTTTAATCGCCTTAATGGTTTGCTTAGTACCATCGTTCATATTAAGAACAACAAGATAAACTCCCGCATTCAATTCTCTTAAATGAAGAATATTACTTGGTTTTTCAAATGATTTAACCAGTCTTCCGGCAATATCTATGACAGAAATAGATTTTACATTTTTAATGTCTGAAATATTTAAGACATCAACAAACGGATTCGGATATGCCTGAACTTTATTTCTATCTAATGAATTCTCTACGGTTGATAATGTAGAAGTTATTGAGAAGTTATCAATAAAGAAATCGTTATCTGCGGTATCATTAACAGTTCCAGAGCTACCATAGAATGCAAACTTTGTCTGAGCTGTTGCCCCTGTTATAGTATACGTAAATGTAGTAGAGACATTCGGAATATTGGTAGACTCATTCCAAGACTGAATAGAAGTCCAAGTAGCACCATTGTCTGTTGACATAAGAACCTCAATTTTATCATCAGAACCAAGACTACCTGCATTAGTTGAACTATATTCTGTCATTGCATAATCAAAAGAAATTGTATAAACTCCACCTGCTAAATTGAATGTAGGAGTCATCAACCATCCTGTGATATTGGTACTGTACAAGTTGATTTTTGCTGCCCCAGTACTTCCTACGTTTGCAAACCCATCAGCATACCAGTAAGTTGAGTTTCCTGAAGGTCCTGTTGCAACAGATCCTCCAGATCCTTGATTCCAGCAAGCTGTATTGACTGATGAGAAATTGTTGGTATAAGTTGGAGTAATAGCATCACATTGTGTGGTAAAACTTCTCACTAAACAATTGCTGGAAATTGATCCGGCATTGTATGCATTAATAGTGTAATAATATGTGGTATTATAAGCTAACGGAGTACCAAATGTATAAGTTGTCATATTACCCAAATCTGCATTATTTACAACATCTGATCCTCCTGAAGTAGTTCCTACCGTAATTTTATATCCTGTAGCTCCGCTCATAGCATCCCATGTGATTGTTGGTGTAAGTGATGTTCCGCTTACTCCGTTTGCAGGACTAGTGACTGTAGGACAAAAGTTTTCTGTGGTAAAAGTAGCAATGCTTGACCAAGAACTCTTGTCTGTCGTACTACACAAAGATCTCACCCAAATATAGTATTGTGTAGATGACATTAGTGATGAAAGATTTACAGTTGTTGATGTTGCTGTACCTGTTGCAGTTGTAGCTGCTGTAGGTGCAGTATTGCTGGTGGATAAATAATATTCATATCCGTTTGCAGGAGCTGAAGCAGGAGCAGCCCAAGAAACTGTAGCCGTAAATGGCGTAATGGCACTTGATGTAAGAGCATTAGGCTCAATACAAGTAGGATTTACTTCTACGATAATATCATCTACATATAGATTAAACATATTTGCATCAGAGTAAACATTAAACCCGAAGTAATAAACTCCGGTAGATGCTGGAGTAAATGTATAAAAATCCGTTTGAGGCGTCAGTACATTAACGATACTAGGATAATCATGTATAATGGTGTTTTGTGAAGCCGCATTAGCTGATGTACCATAGGTAACTTTCATTTTTTCTACATATACATCACTATTGTTACCATAAGTATATTTAATTCTGTACACTGTACCTGCCGTAAGATTAATTCCGTTAGTAAAAAACCATGCATCAGCATTATTCTGCCAACTGTATTTATAGGTGAGTGTTTTATTTGTAAATCCGTTCCCCGGATTATTTTGAATAATCCAGTCATTACCAGATCCTACATTTACTGCCGATGTGCAGTTTGGCATTGCAGGAGCTGCTGCACTTTCAAAATCCTGAAGATAAGGTACATTCGCAGCAACACAATTGGTAGCAACACAAACATTCACCCAGTTACTTGCTTCTGTAGCTGTACATTTAGATCGAATCCAAATACAATAATTGCTACCAGGCATAAGTGCAGTAATAGTGATTGTAGTACTTGCAGTATTTAAAAGGGGGGCAGTAGAAGCTGTTGGAACAACACCAGTATTTGAATAAAACACATCATATCCTGATGAAGGAGCTGATGAAGGAGCTGTCCAAGAAACAGTAACACTGGTCGCTGTAATGCCCGATGTAGTAAGCGAAGTAGGAGCAATACAAGAAGGTGGTGCAGTTACGGTAAGTTTATAATCATGTACCTCACCATAACCTGATGTATCGCAAGATGTAGGAGCGGTATTCCATCTGTCTGCTACTCTCATTCGATAATTTCCGGGAGTAACTGTTGAAGGAATATTGATTGTTCCGTTTGTAATCATGGTTGTTCCGCTATTGCCTGAACCAATCAATTCTGAAGTTTCATCAAAAGTTCCGTCATTATTAAAGTCTGCGTAAATTCTGACATACTGCTCCGCATAATCATGCATTACTTCAAAACCGTATGGAATTACTGGCGATAAGGTTATTGTTTGCGTTGCAAAAAAATCACCATACGTCCCTGCTGAACATCCTGTTCCCAAATGACTATAACCTGCGGTAGGAATTTTAAAATCATTAATTTGATCTCCGCCGTCACAGCCACTTGCATAGTTGGGCGTACAATAAGTTTGTGCACTCATCCAGATGGCAGAAAAAAGCACAAACAAAAGATAAGTTTTCTTCATGTTTACAAGTTTTTAATTTAATAGTTAAAAATAAAAAATAAATACAACATCAACAAGCAATATGATATATTTTTAAGTAATAAATAAATAATACAGAATATCTAGAGAGAATACAAAACAAAGAAGGTGGTCAAAAAGACCACCTTCTCAATTGATTTAAAAATTAAAAAATTATTTTTTTATAGCTTTTAAAGTTTGTTTAGTACCATCATTCATATTAAGTACCACTAAATACATTCCTGAATTTAATTCACTTAACTGAAGAGTATTAGAAGGCTTATCAAAAGATTTAACCACTCTACCTGCAAGATCAATAACAGAGATTGATTTCACATTTTTGATATCTGAAATGTTTAATACATCAGAGAAAGGGTTTGGATAAGCTTTGACTTCATTCTTAGTTATTACAGCCTCTGACGTTGATAAACTTGCATCATATGCTGAAACTTGGAAAGCTCCGTTGTTAGTAGAACTATAATTCCAAACACCAATTAATAAAGTCTGTCCTGGAGTAATACCGTTAGCCGAAGTTAGACTTAGCATTGAGAAATTACCATCACCGTCATCATCATTACATCCTACAGAAGTTAAAGCACCACAAGATCCTGTATAAACACCTAAAACTGTATCTGTGACAGCTGAACCAGTTGCTGATTTAGTTTCGATAGTAATGCTTCCACTTGCTGGTACAACTACTGAATACCAAGTATCTGCAAATCTTGTTAACTGACATGCGGTTGTAGCTGTTGTATCATTTGTAAGAGTAGCTCCAATTGTCGTTCCTGTCACAGGGTTTTGTGCAAAAGTCGCCCCTGGTGTTAATAAAACCGCACCAGAACAGTCATCATTTGCAGGCGGTGTAGCAAGCGTAGTAAAACTACCTGAAACCCAAGTGCTCGTAGAACCACCACAATTAGATCTTACCCAATAGTAGTATGTTGTTGACGGGCTTAATGTAGATAAAGGAACTGAAGTTGCTGTTGTCGATGTTCCACTACCTGTAGGAGCAGTATTTGTTGTTGAATACACATACTCATAACCATTTGCAGGTGCTACAGAAGGAGCTGTCCAAGAAATTGTTGCTCCAGTTGAAGCGACAGAAGATGAAGCCAAACCAGACGGAGGTAAACATGATGGCGCAACAGTTACATTTACTGTATAATCTTCAAAAGTACCATAAGTACCGTTATAACAAGGTGTAACAGGTCCAACATCCTGACCTCCAACTCTCATCCTGTAAGTTCCTAGAGGTGTTGAAGCAGGAATTGTGATACTCGCAGCCAAAGTTGTTGGATTAGTGCTTGTTGAAGTACCAGTATAAAGAGCTTCAGCATCTTCAAAAACCAAATTATTATTTAAATCTACCCAAATTTTAGTATCATAAGTATACCCTGTTTCATAAGTAACAGAAACTTGAGAAGTTACACCGGCAGGAAGGTCTCCAATCATTGTTGAATAATTTCCATAATTTCCAGTTTCAGCAACAGTAGTATTGTTAACAACATTAGGCGAATTACCAAAAGTGACATTAGTAATACCATTTCCATCTACACTACTTGGTGCAGGAGTACAATATCCGGTATAAAAATTTAATGATGATGACCATGAGCTTGTAGAACCAGATCCACAATTTGATCTTACCCAAACATAATAAGTAGTATTTGCTGTAAGCCCAGAAATTGTTGCCGTATTAGTAGTACTAGTAACTGAGTTTGTAGCATCCAATACCGTTGTTGCAGTAGGAGCTGTATTTATAGCACTGTAGTACACTTGGTATCCGTTAGAAGGAGCCGTAGAAGGAGCCGTCCATGATATATTTGCTGATGAACTCGTCACAGAAACTATAGTAGGATTTTGCGGAACAAAACATACAGGAGCTTCTTTTACTTCAACATTATCCAATAAAATATCATCATAAAAATATGGATTTGTTCCAACATTTTTATCTACAGTAAATCTTAGTTGAACAGTTGCACCAATGTATGATGATGCAAGGGCAATACCTTCTGTTCTCCATGCTTGAGCATTTGTAGTATTCGTAAAAATTGTTACCCAGCCATTTCCATCATTTATATCTACAGTTAATTTGTTATCATCATAAGTTGAAGGAGAAACAGTTGTTGAAGTTGAAGTTGAATGATTTTTAAACCACTCAAAAGAAACATAAGGAGCAGCCAAACCAGTCAAATTGATTTGTGGAGTTAAAAGTTCTACATTTTTTATTCCTGCATAAGGAGAACTTGCATCAACCCATGCGTAAGTACCACTCGCTCTCCCATTATTTGCTAAATTAGCTCCATAATCCGCATTTCCAGTAAATTTCCAGCGAACATTTGCGCTTGTGTCTGTAGATGTAGGATTTTGACTAACCCAACAAGATGGTAAAACTCCTCCGCTGAAAGTTTCAGAAAACGGAACAGATACCGCTGCGCATGATCCTATCAACACAGAAGTAGTAAAAGAGTCTGTAGAAGAATTAGTACATGTGACTTTACATCTATAATAAATAGCAGTTCCCGTATAAGCTGGAGGTGTATATGTTGTGGTCGTAGCTCCAGTTCCGCCAACGACGTTAGACCAAGTGTTATTATCACTAGATTGCTCCCATTGGAAAGTTAAACCTGCAACACCTGAACTAAAACCAGAAAGTACTAAATTAGCAGGTGTTTGTCCAGGCATTAGCGACTGTGATGCTGGTGAAACAGCACCTGCAATAGGCGCACCAGTACAAGCCATTGGAGGAGTCCAGATAAATTTCAACCCACTTGCCGGAACAATTTCTCCGCCTGTAGCAGCCGTCCCCTGAAAAGCAATTGTCGAGTTATTTGCGGTACCTGAAGTTGACGCTGACCACGCAGTTACTCCTGTACCTAATCTATTATTAAAATCTGTATTAGAAGCACCTTTTAAGCCTACTTGTACTGCTGATGCTGTAGTAACTTGTGTAGAAGCTATAGCATCATATATTACTTCTATAACATTAGTTCCTTCATACAGTTTAATTTGGAAATTTAATTTATCTCCACTACCAGACCATCTTTGAACATTTTTCCATTGTACAGTAAGAACCTGCGACCCTGGGGTTCCCGAAGTTTGGTAAGAAATATTATCTGGTTCTACAAAAAAAGCAGTTGCAAAAGTAGAACTTGAAGTAGCATTTGCAGACATGGTAATATTGTTTCCAGAGATAGCCGTCACAGTAGCTCCTGCAGGTATACCTGACCCAAGAATTCTCATTCCAACAGCAACATTCGGAGCTAAAACAGTACTGGTTCCTGTAAGGGTAAAGGTAGGAGATCCGGAAGTACGTGTTGCAGAAGCAGCTCTTAAACTACCCGATAAATCGGCTCCGAAAGCAGATATCAAATTAATAGCCGTACTCGTTGTAGAACTTATAGGCACAGAAGCTCCTAAAGAACCTATAGCACTTGGTGTAGTAGAAGCCAACCTAAGAGCTCCATCGGTACTCATATAGAAACCATCATATACGATACCGTTGTAATTAAAATTGAAGCCAATTGGAAATGCTGCAAAACTCCCAGCACTTGTTGTTCCATTCGTACCGTTTGCACCGTTGTGAAAAAATTCAGAATCCCAACCGGCAGTAGCAGTAGGTGACAGTACCATATTATTTCCTCCAGTAATTGGAATATAGGTTCCGCTTGATTGCGAAAAACTATAATTAGAAACGAACTGAGCTTTTAAGCTCGTAAAAGAAGCCAACAAAAATCCAGATAAGAATAAAATCCTACTGTTTCTTTTTAGCTTTTCTTTCACAAAAGAAAGTTTTTTCATATTCAGTATAATTAAAATTAGGGAGTAAAATTAATAAATATTAACATTAAATATACATATAACAGAGTATTTTTTTTATTAAATATTTAATATATACTTAATAAAAATAAGAATAATTAAACATACATTTAATTGAATATATTCATACTTAAAATAAAAAACAAATAACATGATTATAATCAGTAAGTTAATTTATTTTTTCACCATTACATTTAACAATAAATTCGACTCACGAAATAAACAAAATAGTCAATTATTGAGTACATAAAAAAATCGCACTTCAGACAAAGTACGATCAAAGAAATCTTAACGCATAAAGATTTAGTTCAGATAAAACTCATATTTATTTAACAGCTGAATTTCCTTTATCAGTTCTCCGTTAAGATTTACTGATTGTTTCATAGACTGCAATTCAATTTGTGAGTCATCTTCAATATTCTTAATGTAAAATCTGATTTTTTGCGATCCCTGATTTTTTTCTAAAACTCTACGGAAAAAATTGAGATCTTCAGGACGGAAATCCATTACATCCATTACCAAAGAAATACTTTTTGCATAACGCTCAAATGCTTCCTGAAGTTCTATCACATCCACCACATTTACAAATACCCTTCCGTCTTTTACCTGAGCAAATTTTATTTTTAAAATCACAAAACGCTGTATTTCGAGTTTTTCTTTCAATTTCATATAATCCCGGTCTCCCAGCCTGAAAGAATATGATCCTGAGTAATCCTCCAAAGTAAGAAATGCTACTTTTTCTCCACTTCGAAAGCCGTCTTTTACAACATATTCTGTAATCAAACCTGCCACAGTATATTCTTTTCCTCCGCCACCATTTTCCCTCTCTTTTTGTATGGTTTTCCAGTCTTTTTTCTTTTCCTCAAACAATTCCTCCTGCTTATTGGCAAAAGCCTGTTCCTTGTATGCATCTACTTCATCAAGATTCAGAAAACCAAACACTCCTTTAGGCTCAGCTTTTTTCACGATTTCTTCAACAATTTCCTCTTCACCTGTCAAGACTTCATCTGAAACTATTTCTATTAGATCAGCTACATCTTCCGGTGCTTCCTGTTCAAGAATCGGCACTTCATCAATGACTGCTTTTACATCATCCCCTTTTTCGAGTACTGCTTTTTTTGAAAGCTCTCCCTGTATAAACTGAAACTGAAATTTAAATTCATCCAGCGGATGTGCAGAAAGATAAAATCCGATAATTTCCTTTTCTTTATTTAGTTTATGCATATTTGGCCATTCAGGGCAAGGCAGCAACTTAGGCTGTTCGATCTGAACTTCTTCAGCAAAATCAGCAAATAGAGAATTTTCCATTTCATTCTTACTCTCCTGAAAGCTCTGTCCATAACGGATCAGTCTTTCAAGATTTGTTCTTCCCGACATATCAATATCAAAATACTGTCCTCGATGATAAGAATCCAATTCATCAAAGGCACCTGCCAAAACCAAACTTTCAGCTACTCTTTTATTCATCTGAGACGGCAGAATTCTTTCAAAAAAATCATAAATATTTTTAAATCTTCCATTTTCTCTTTCTTTCGTAATCGCTTCACTCGGGCCTTCGCCAATTCCCTTAATCGCACCCAGACCAAAACGAATCTGTCCTTTTTCGTTTACTGAAAATTTATACTGAGATTCATTTACATCCGGTCCTAAAACATCTACACCAATACTTTTACAATCTTCCATGAACATGGTAATAGAATCTGTATTGTTGATGTTGTTACTCATCACACTCGCCATATATTCCGCAGGATAATTGGCTTTAAGATATGCTGTCTGATAGGCAATCAATGCATAACAGGTAGAGTGAGATTTATTAAAGGCATATTCGGCAAATGCTTTCCAGTCATTCCAGATTTTTTCTAATCTTTCTTCATTAAGGTTATTTTTTCTTCCGCCTTCTATAAATTTAGGGTACATTTTATTAAGAACGTCAATCTGCTTTTTACCCATTGCTTTTCTAAGCGTATCAGCTTCACCTTTGGTGAAATTTGCCAGTTTTTGGGATAAAAGCATTACCTGCTCCTGATAAACAGTAATTCCGTAAGTTTCCTTTAAATATTCTTCAGTTTCTGGTAAATCATAGACAATCTCCTCAATACCGTGTTTTCTGTTAATAAAATTAGGAATGTATTTAATAGGACCAGGGCGATATAATGCATTCATGGCAATAAGATCGGCAAAAACCGTAGGCTTAAGCTCCCTCATGTATTTTTGCATTCCGGGACTTTCATATTGGAAAATTCCGACTGTTCTTCCTTCTTTGAATAACTGATACGTTTTTGTGTCATCCAACGGGATTTCATCCGGATTAATATCAATCCCATGTCTGGCTTTTACAAGTTTTAATGCATCTTTTATAATGGTTAAAGTTCGCAACCCCAAAAAGTCCATTTTCAGAAGACCGGCACTTTCCGCTACTGAGTTATCAAACTGAGAAACCAGAATATCTGCATCTTTTGCGGCAATTGTGACCGGAACAAGATTACTTACATCTTCCGGTGTGATAATTACTCCACATGCGTGGATTCCGGTATTTCTGATGCAGCCTTCCATTTTTTTCGCACTTGCCAAAACATCATGACGGGGATCGTGAGGACTGTCTAAAACAAGTCTCATTTCATCCACGAGCTGCTGCTCTTCTGGTTTCAGCTTATCATATTTTGATAAAGCCTTGGCGATATTCATTCCCGGACTCGGAGGAATCAGCTTTGCAATATTGTTCGTATCTGGAATTGGTACATCCAGTACTCTTCCTGCATCTTTTATCGCAGACTTTCCTCCCAATACAGAATAAGTTATAATCTGTGCTACCTGACTTTGTCCGTATTTATCAATTACCCATTTGATGATTCTGTCTCTACCTTCGTCATCAAAGTCAATATCAATATCGGGCATGGAAACCCTTTCAGGATTTAGAAATCTCTCGAAAAGGAGATCATATTTAATAGGGTCTACATTGGTAATTCCAATACAGTAAGCTACCGCAGAACCTGCTGCAGAACCACGACCAGGACCAACCCAAACGCCCATATTTCTAGCTTCGTTACAAAAATCCTGAACAATCAGGAAGTAACCCGGATAACCTGTATTGGCAATAACTTCGAGCTCAAAATCCAGACGCTCTTTTATTTCATCTGTAATTCCGGTTTCAACATATCTTTTTCTGGCTCCTTCGTAGGTTAAATGGGTTAAATAAGCCATCTCACCTCGTTTTCCGCCGTCTATCTCATCTTCAGGATGAACAAATTCCTGTGGAATATCAAATTTCGGAAGAAGAACATCTCTTTTTAAAGTATAAGGTTTAAATTTCGATGTAAATTCTTCGTAAGCATCAAATGCATCAGGATAAGCCAGAAAAGCTTCTTTTATTTCATCTGCATTTTTGATATAATATTCTCCTGTTGCCAATCCTCTTCTTTTTCCAAAACCTTTTCCAACAGGTGTTGTCAGTTTTTCACCATCTTTAATGCAGCTTACAATATCCTGAATATTGGCATCGTCTTTATTGGTGTAAAAAGTTTCGTTCTGAGCTAATATTTTAACATTATATTTATCTGCAAAATGCAGCAAAACATCATTCAAATGCTCTTCTTCGGGCAGCTTATGATTCTGGATCTGAACATAAAAATCATCACCAAAAGTATCTTTCCACCATCTGAAAAGCTCCTCCCCTTTCTGTTCACCGGTATTTAAAATCGCATCAGGAATATCTCCGTTAATTCCCGACGTTAATGCGATTATTCCTTCTTTATATTCAGCAATTAATTCACGGCTGATACGCGGAACACCGAAGTAAAAACCCTTTAAAAATCCTATACTGGAAAGTTTTGCCAGATTTTTATATCCGTTAAAATCTTTTGCCAGCAAAACAACCTGTGTTCTGCGGTCAGGATCGTCTTTGGTAAATTGTTTTTGCTCATAACGGTCTGAAATATAGAACTCGCAGCCTACTACCGGAATTAAAGGTTCAGAAACTGGTTCAGGTTCATTAAACTCAATTCCGTTTTCTTCTGCTTCCTGCTTTTTGGCTAAATATTCTTTATGTTTTTTTGCTCTGTCGCCATTTGCGGCTTCTACTGCCGAAACAAATTTAAAAGCTCCCATCATATTTCCCAGATCGACCATTCCGACCGCAGGAAACTGATCATCTGTAGCTTTTTTGATCAAATCATTAATACTAGAAGTCGCCGATAAAGTGGAAAAAACACTGTGATTATCAAAGTTGAAATATTTTCCGAGATCAATCTCATCAATACTTCCGAAATCTTTCTGTTTTTTCTTATTATTAAAATCTGCAACCTGCCTTCTGATAACAATATTAAAAGGCTTGACCGGATCCGGATGAAGTGCTTTAAAATAAGAAAGCTGATCTTCAGAAATCTTTAAAACTTCAGCAGGAATCACGCCGATTCTCATCATTTCAAAGAAAACCTGTGCTGTAGCATTTACGTCGGCTGCTGCATTGTGGGCTTCATCAAATTTATGACCGTATAACTTTTCGTATAATTCTTCCAGTTTTGGAGATTTGTACCTTCCGCCTTTTCCGCCTCCAAGCTTACAATATTCTGTTCCCAGAATCATGGTATCTGCTTTTGGCTTATCCTGAAGATTGTCTTTTATATTCTTGCGGAAAAATTCTGCTCCTACAATATTGTAATCAAACTCCACATTATGTCCGGAGACCACTCTTACTTTCTGAAGAACTTCTGCAAACTCATTCAGAACTTCCTCAAGATCACGACCTTCTTCATTGGCAATTTTCGTGGTAATCCCGTGAATTCTGGCAGCGTTGAAGGGAATATCGTACCCTTCCGGTTTTATAATATAATCCTGATTTTCAACTAAAGTTCCGTCGTCATCATGCAGCTGCCATGCAATCTGAACCATTCTGGGCCAGTTATCTGAATCTGAAAGCGGTGCGTTGAAATTCTTAGGTAATCCTGTTGTTTCGGTATCAAAAACTAAATACATGTAATTTTCTTAGCTTTTTAATTAAAAAAAATTGTAAAGTTAGGGTATTTTTTTAGTTATAACAAGATATGACCTACCAGTTATTAGTTAAAATTAAGGCAAAAAAAATCCTCTTACCAAAAGGAAAGAGGATGATATTTCAATTAAAATAATTCTATGCTTTTTTAGTTGCAAAAGAATATATTTTTTTTCCCGTTGAGATGATCAATAAAGCAATTAAGCCACCCGCTAAACCGAAAATAACTTGCTTCAGCATTTCATTCCAAGTTGGCAATGCATGATGCAGATAATCAATGTTATGGTCAAAGATTCCGCCCGCAACCAAAATCAGCGCAATAGTACCAATTACTCCCAAAGCTTTAATAACCCAAGGAAGTGCTTTTACAAGCAAATGCCCTAATTTTGCAAAAAAGCCTTTATCATTACTTTTTTTAATTAATTTAAAACCTGCATCATCCATCCTCACAATTAATGCTACAATACCATAAACACCTACTGTTGCAATAATTGAAACCACAGAAACAGTAACAATTTCTACCAGCAAAGGATCAAATTGTGATTTCAAAGCATCATATCCATCTTTGGCAGCTGCAAGAGCAATAATCACAATCTCCAGTGAGAGAATAAAATCAGTGGTTACCGCAGATTTTACTTTAGCTTTTTCTGCCACTTCGCCTTCTTCAACAATATCATCAGATTCCTCAATTACCTCATGCCCTTTTTTTTGTCTGTGAAATAAAAATTCCACAATTTTCTCTACACCTTCATAAGCTAGATAAAATCCACCTATGATCAAAATAATATTAATCGCCGGAGAATACAACCACTCCAAAAGAAAAACAAAAGGAACAATAATAAGCTTATTGATGAAGGAGCCTTTCATAATTTTCATCAACACCGGAATTTCTCTGGATGAAAGAAAACCTGTTGCTTTCTCTGCGTTTACAGCCAGATCATCTCCCAATATTCCTGCTGTTTTTTGAGTCGCAATTTTACTTGTAACGGCTACATCATCCATCAAAGCAGCAATATCATCTAAAATCGCAAAAAAACCTGATGCCATATTTTAATAAATTTTTAATCTTTGTTAAGTGATGCAAAAGTATATATTTTTCGGTATATAAATATATGACGGGATAGATTTATTTTCCGGAAAACTATTTTGCAGATCACAATAGATTCATATTTCTCCTTACCTTTACTGTATGAAAAAACTAATCCCGAAATACCCTATTTTTGTTCTTGGATTTATTGGTTTTATTCTTAATTCTTGTAACACTAAATTCCGGGTTTGGGTGGGAAACGATAGTCAGAAAATTTACAATTTGAAATACGGCGAACATAAACGCCAGAAAATGGATGTTTTTTTGCCCGCAGAATATCCGAAGGATTCTCCGGTGGTACTTATGGTGCATGGTGGTGCATGGAAATACGGAAGAAAAGAACACATGATTAAAATTCAGAAGCTCCTTTTTGAAAACAATATCCCAAGTATCAATATAAATTACAGGCTTGTTGCAAAAAGCATTACTTACCGACAGCAGCTCGAAGATATACAGTCAGCCATTGAAAAATTTAATTCGCTATCTGAAAAAGCAGAACTCAATCCTGATAACTACATTATTCTAGGAGAAAGTGCAGGCGGACATCTGGCTTTGCTCTATGGTTATAAAAACCCCGAAAGAATAAAAAAAATCATCTCACTCAGCGGTCCAACAGATTTTTATACAGACGAATATCTCAACTCTTTTTATTCCCGGTACACATCCGGAACTGTACAGAAAATGGTGGGAACAAAATTTAACCGAAAAAATCTTTCTGAAGAATTTAAAACAGCCAGTCCGATTGCAAATGTAAGTAATGTTCCTACATTGCTGTTTCAGGGTAATCGGGATTTTCTGGTTAATTACAGACAAGGTTTAGCATTAGATTCTGTACTTACTGAAAAAAATATTTCGCACCAATTGGTTTTTATGGATAAAACGGGACACGCTCCAAGATTTTTCAACCGTAAAAAGAGAGACAGCATCATTTATCCTGCAATTTTGGAATGGATAAAAAAATAACCTGCAAATGCAGGCTATTAAATTATATTAATCTTCTTTATCAATCAATTCATCCAATCTTTCATCTTCCAGTTTAGGATTTCCTTTTGGTGCTCCAAATACAAATTTAAGAACTACCGGAACAGTAGTAATTAATACGATTACAATAATAATAAATTCAAGTTTATCTTTCAGATCAATTCCAAATTGTGCTCTAAACAGCTCATTCAGGTAGTGCCCTGCAAAAATCAGAATAAAAGACCATAAGATACCTCCAATCACATTATCTCTTACAAATTGCCTTCTGTCCATCTGTACAATTCCCGCAACAATCGGCATAAAAGTTCTTACGACCGGTAAAAATCTTGCCATGATAATTGCTAAAGCTCCGTTTTTCTCAAAGAAATCATGCGCCTGATACAAATATTTTTTCTTGAAAAGCATGGTATCTTTCTTATTATACAAAGCAGGACCTGTTTTGCGCCCAAACCAATATCCTACCTGATTCCCGACAATGGCAGCAATTGCAACGGCTGTTGCCAGTAATGTAGTATCTAAAAAATCACTACCGGTAGAACCGAAAGTCTCTCTGATGATTTCTACCGCATAAATTCCTGAAACAAAAAGCAGTGAATCTCCGGGGAGGAAAAACCCTACAAACAAGCCTGTTTCAGCAAAAACAATAAATAAAATCAGCCAAAACCCACCCATTTTAATGTAGAGTTCCGGGTTTAATAAATCTTTCCAGCTATTGATATCTTCCATATGTAATGATAAGTAGCAAAAATAAGCTTAATCCTTTTGAAAAGGAAATATATTAGCACTTTTTAACGAAAATTCTGACATGAAGTTTATAAGTCTAAATCATTATCTGAAACTGCTGTTCCATCTGCCATTAAAAATGCTTTCAGAAACGGAGTCAGATTACCGTTCATCACTGCATCTACATCTGAAGTTTCATATCCTGAGCGCACATCTTTTACCAATTTATAAGGATGCATTACGTAATTTCTTATCTGGCTTCCCCATTCTATTTTCATTTTGTTGGCTTCTATTTCATTTCGTGCTTTCATTCTTTCTTCCAGTTCCATTTCGTATAATCTGGAGCGAAGCAACTGCATTGCTTTTTCTTTATTCTGAAGCTGAGAACGGGACTCGGAATTTTCAATAATAATTCCTGTTGGGGCATGACGAAGGCGAACCGCTGTTTCCACCTTGTTTACATTCTGTCCTCCTGCTCCGGAACTTCGCATGGTTTCAAAAGAAATATCTGCAGGATTGATATTAATTTCTATCGTATCATCTACCAAAGGATAAACATATACGGAAACAAAACTTGTGTGACGTTTTGCATTAGAATCAAACGGTGAAATTCTTACCAAACGATGTACACCATTTTCACCTCTTAGATATCCGAAAGCAAACTCACCTTCTATTTCGAGTGTCACCGTTTTTACTCCGGCGACATCGCCTTCCTGAAAGTTGAGTTCCCGAATTTTATACCCCTGTTTTTCTGCCCACATTGTATACATTCTCATCAGCATTGAAGCCCAGTCACAGCTTTCGGTTCCTCCGGCTCCTGCTGTAATTTGCAGAACTGCCGAAAGCTCATCGCCTTCATTAGAAAGCATATTTTTAAACTCAAGATCTTCGATTTTTTCCAAAAGTTTTGGAAAAGTTTCGTCAAGCTCTTTTTCAGAATCAGGATCTTCTTTAGCGAATTCCATCAAAACCTGAAGATCCTCAAACTGTGTATTGATTTCTTCATAGTCTTCCACCCACTTTTTCTTAGAGCGAAGCTGTTTTAAGAAAACTTCGGCAGTCTTGGGATTGTCCCAAAATTCCGGAGCAGCAGTTTTTTCATCATCATTTGAGATTTCTATCTTTTTTTTGTCAATCTGCAAATACCTATGAAGGTCTTCAATTCTTGACTGTACTTCTTTTATCTGGTCGTTATTAATCACGATTCTATAATTTTTGCAAAAATACGGATAATTTAAGAGTGAAAACAGATGACTGCAAGGTATTTTACTTAAGTTTTCCGTTTATACTTTTGGAATAAAAAAACATAAAAGACTAATTAACAAATAATAAAACCCATCACAAATGCAATGGGCTTGATTTTGTATAAGATAATTTTAATGCTATTAAGCGACTATTTTAAAAAATTTATCTCAAACATTCGTAAACAATATTTCCTGCAAACGATGCGCCTTCAAATCTAACCGTAAAAGGTCTGTTTGTACCAGAAAGTATAACTCTAAAAATACCATTTCCTAAGTTATACGTCCAAGTACCCGCAGTAGATGTATCAGCAGTAGTTGTACCACCATTAAACCTCAAGTTATGCAACTCCTGAACACCCGTATTGGCTCCCGTTGTAACTAGAAGTTCAAGGTACAATCCATTATTAAGACCATCTAAATTAGAAAACACTCTAATTAAAGTAACATTTTTATTTGCTGCTGAAGTATTACATGGTGTAATAGTAGTGCTTACCCCATTTGCAGAACTTACCCGGCCTGCTCCATTTCCAAGTGTATTAACATCTGGTGACCAAACAGGCGGACTATCTGAACCTGTACTTTTTAGGATCTGAAAATTTGTTCCAGGATCATTATTAGGCATTAAGGCACCAGAAAATTTGATGTTCCCGTTAACATCTAATTTTTCAGAAGGAGAAACAACACCTACACCGAGATTTCCTGTAGATCGAAGCACCAAAGATGGTGTAGTGAGAATACCGCTATTGTAAAATTCATATCCTGTAAGATTAGTAGTTCCGTTTCCTTCATAAGTAGAGAGTATTGTGCTAAGTGTGGCAACAGCTCCATTTCTTCTCCCATTAAAATTAATTCTGCCTATTTCATCATTTGCAGCAAGATTTACTCCTCCATTGCTTCTTGTTAGAACCAATCTAGAAGGTGTAGAATCTGTTGAGTTAACCACCACTCCCGCATTTGCATTTTCTACATTTATATTTCCTCTTACATCTAAAGCTTGCGTAGGAGCAGCAGTCCCTATCCCGATCCTATTTGCATCTGCATCTACAGAAAAAGTAGTGCCGTCAACCGAAAAAGCATTGATACCAGTACCAGTAAATTTCATTGTATTGGTTGCAGAAAGATTAGAAACCGTTGTAGTTCTGGTTAAATCACCACCTAGTTCTACGAAGTTGCTTGGGGTTTTTGTGAGTCCGTTTTGAGCATCAACAATGCTACTGGCTGCCGGATTGGTAATTTTTTTTGCAGTTCCATTTGATGATAGAACCAAAAATTCATCGCCAGTTGCTAAGGCAGTTGCTGTAGGTACGCTTCTGAATCTTACATTACCATTTACGTCTAATAATTCTGAAGGTATAGTAACCCCTATGCCCATTCTGCCATCAGCGCCAATTCTTGCTTTTTCTGTGCCTAATGCACCAGATCCCGAGCTCGTCAAGAAACGAAGTGGAACAGGGTTAGTAGTTGCGTTTGAACCCACATCTAATGTGGAAGCATCCAATCCTGCAAATACTTGTGCATTGGATTCTGGAAAAGACTGCAAACTAAGTCTAGAGACTGTTCCATTACTATTTCTATCGGGAGAAGTAATAATGATGTTAGCCAATCCAGTGGTTGAGCTAGCTAGAGCTTCTTGTGAAATTCCTGCATTAGGAGAAAAAACTGTTCTTTGGTTGGTTCCTGTTATGGCAAGGCTATTTCCATTCTGTGTTACCGTTCTGTTATTAGTAAGAGTGCCATCATCTTTGTAAAGATTAATTTCTGGAGCAGGAGATCCTGCTCCTATTTTCACCCAAACCGATCCATTAAAATAGTAATAACCGGATGTAGTCATGTTAATTCTTTGTCCTGAAGCTGTACCTGCTGTAACATCTGTAATATAAACTAAAGCGCCACTTTGATCTGTTCCGTAGAGCAGTTCTCCTTTGTTGGTTAATTCTTCTCTTGTTAATCTTGGTGCTTGCAGACCCGTAATGTCTGTTGCTAAGGAAACTCCTAAGGCATTTGTTTTGCCTCGTACATCCATTGTAGTTTTGGGATCTGTGGTATTAACACCTACTCTGCCTTCTTGTCCCAAACATAAAGCAGATACTAATGACATAATTGAAAATAAAACTTTTTTCATTTTTCTCAAATTTTTAATTAGACGTATCATTACAATTCAAAATAATTGAATAAGAAATACTATACAGACTAATAAAAATTTTAGAAAAAAGATTAAATTTTTATTTATGCAAACAGCTATATAGGTCATTCTTATTTCTTCTACCGAATAAATTCATATTATTAACCTATTTGTTTATATATATGTCTTAATAATAAAAACATATAATCATTATAATTTAGATGTAAAATTAGCAATATAATTTTTAAAAAACAAAAAATAAATACCACATATTACAAAATATACACTTAAATTAATACAAATAATTAAAATATAAATAAAAATTAATTATACATATTTTCTCAACTGTCCCTACAATACCGACTGCAGGAACAGCGTTATTTAATTTTTGATTTATGGCATTCTATACGTTTGGAAAGTTCCTTTAAAAAATGCTTGATGATTTTTATTAGCTAATCCTGTAGTAGTATTTTTTGCCCAATAATGAACATTGATGGTTCTGGTTATTGGAGAACCGCTTGTATTATTGATTTCGATAACGTGGTTCAATGTAGTAGCATTACCTGTAGACTGCCAATGAGTAGGATTTAACTCGGTTATTTTCTGTGTTGAAAATCCTGTACCTACAGTTGCTACAGTAGACCCATTAACTCTAAGTTGAAATTGCCCACTTCCATAGGTAAAGTTTGGCGCTTGAGGATCATTAACCTTTACTGGGTGTTGCACTACAGCATTTCCTGAAACTACTACTTTATAAGTTGTATTTGCAGGTACTGTTACATTAATTTGTGCGCCATCAATTAGATTGGTTACCCCTTCTGCTACAACTCTTTCTCCTTCTATATTCCCTGCATTGATAAATATAGGTTCACTGTTAAGAATTTCGTTAACAGCTACGCTTTTCACGTTTCCATCGGTAGCTATTGCAAGGACTCTGTCTCCATTATTTACATCACCCTCAATCATATTTTCTATCCTTATATTACCATCAATATGTAATTTTCTAGTAGGGTTATTAGTTCCTATACCGATATTTCCGTTCTCTTGTATCGTAAATCTTTCTGTATTATTAGACGAATAAACTCGCATAATAGCTCTATCAGCATTTTGGTTCACCACCTGTAAACCACCAGAATAATTTGTTAGGTCTCCAATACTTAAAGCACCTCCTTGAATATTGAATTTAGATAATGGATTGTTAGTACCAACCCCAATTTTTCCTTGTGCACCAGTAAAATTTAAGCTCTTATCATTTAGCTCAATAGAAGTATCTTTTAGCAGATTACCACCAAGCTGCACAGTAGTACCATCTTTGCTAAGACCGTTGTTAGCCGGGTTATCTACTCCACTGCTTGCGGCAGGTAAAGTAACTGTACTAGTAACACCATTTACGGTACTGGTAAGTGTAATTCCTGCGATAGTAAGCAAATTGGTAGTAGGACCATTTACTTGCTTCCAAGTACCACCATTGGTTGTTGTAGACTTGTTTTCATAAAACCAAAAACCCGGCTTTAATTCGCCTTCAGTAGCACCTACCCCTGCTTTACCACCGTCTTTAATGTTATAGACAATCAATCCGTCATAACGAGTAGGATAAGAGTTTCCAATTCCTATAGGCGCACCCCCAAAAGAAGTAAATCTAGATAAATCTGTTCTGGGAAAAAGCATACCTTTTCCAATGTTTGGAGTTTCATTTAGAGTAAAATTGGATGAAGCATCAATAAAAGCAGAACTATTAACTGCTTCTTGAAGTGTAGTAGTATTTACAATTCTAACTTGTGCATACGACAAACTTGCTGTGGCAAGAATAAGACCTGAAACTAAAAATTTTATTTTAATATAATTATTTTTCATTTTTTTATGTTGTTAATTGAATGATTATCAATAGAATTAGTAACCTGAAGCACGAATCCAAGAGCCATCTCCCGTACCTCCTATGTAAATATAAGTACCCCCTGAACTACCATCTAAATTTGCATGACTTCCTTCTCTTACAAGCGGCTTAATAGTAACTGTCGCACTGCCTTTTTGTGATATATACACAACTTTACCAACAGCAATACCGTTAGCAGATGTTGGTAAAGTAACTGTTTGAGTTGGGACATTTATATCTAATAATAAAACATCGTAAGTTGCTGAAACAGGTGTTGCACTACCTGCTGTAATTACAGGAGATATATTTAAGCTTGTTGATGGTGATGGCAGTGATAATAACTTAGCTGTGCCGTCAGAAGCCAACACCATCATTTTGTCTCCTGCTGTTTCTGTACCAGAAGGCACTTGTCTAAAACGTACATTTCCACCCACATCTAAAGATTCTGTTGGGCGAGTTGTTCCAGAGGTCTGAATCCAACTGTTTGGCGCAGCAATCCCTACTTTACCATCATCTGTTACCTCAAATTTTCTTAAAGGGAGTCCTGTATTTATTGAAGCATTAGAATTTGTTCCTGTTAGTACCAAAATGGGCTCAGAAGATTTCTCATTTCTGATATGCGCAGCAGCAACTGTAAGAGAGGTAGAACCTCCTACAGTAAGCTTATCAGTTCTGGTCATACCATCTACATCTAATCTTAGCTTTTCGGTTGGTGCACCTACACCTCCCGTTCCTGTAGGTGCAGAAGTTCCGACAAGAATACTTCCGTTGTTTGTGGCTGTTTCAGTAAAATTAAGTTTAAAATTACCTAACGCAACATCTGTATTTTTCAATAGTGTACCTCCTAATTGCGCATTGTTCGTGGTAGACATCGTAAGACCATTATCAGCCGTTACACTAGCTGTTCCAGAACCAGAGCTTATTTTTATCCATTCTGATCCATCAAAGTAGTAATATCCTACAGAGGTTACGTTTTTTCTTGGAGAAGAAGCATCTGCGTTTCCTCCTGTAATATCTGTAATGTATATTAATGCACCTTTTTGGTCGTTACCATATATGTTTGCTTTATTGGTCAATTCTTCTCTGGTTAATCTTGGTGCTTGCAAACCCGTAAGTTCAGTTGAAGCAGATTTACCATCGGAACCCACTTTGCCTCTCACATCAAGTGTAGTTTTAGGGTCAGTGGTATTGATACCCACTCTGCCCTCTTGCGCATAAAAAAGACTTGTAGCAAGAATTGCTACTGTTAATAATTGTTTTTTCATTGTGTTAAATTTTAAAAAGATTATGTTTATTGTTTTTTTGCAATGTTTATACTGTCTTTTCTTAGTTCTAGAGCATTTCCTTTGCCTAGTAATTCGTAACCGTTACCGGTATATCTAATTCCTGAAGCTGTTTGCTGACCTTTAAGCTCAACATGAGCTCCTTCATAAAATATTGAAACCGTATTGGTAGCATTATTGAAAACTATATTCACAAGATACCCTTTGTTGGTGGTTAAAGTATCGTGTTTTAAATCATCAGGAATAATATTTCCAGATGAAATCATATTAGTATTTCTGGAAATTTCTAATGATTTTGATTGCTCGTTACGTTTGCAGGATAACAGCAAGATGCTTATTGCAATTATTGATAACTTCTTCATTTGTGTTCAGTATTTTAGCAATTCTTTAGAGTATAAATTAATAACCCATTTTTGAAATAAAAGCCAAGTCTAACTATTATTGTAGATCTATGAAAAATAATTTAACAATAGACAACAGTTGACTGTGCTTATTTTTTAATAAAAAAGCCTTGCAATGATTTACAAATATGTAAAAAGTGCATTAACTGGGAAGATATATGCACCATAAAAGAAATTATGAAAATGGCGGAGGTCTTACTGAAAAACTCGAGCGATGGTTTACTGAAGCAAAATTATTTTGATACTTCAGATAATGCAATACAGAGTAGCCGGAAAAATGAATAAAAAGCTTGCTATAATTATTTAGAGTACCTGATTGGTATCTCTTTAATTGGTCTGTTACGCATCCTTTTTCTGATAATGAAAGATATACAAACGAAAAGTCACTATTCGTTTTAGACGGTAGTATAGTATAATTGCTTGTTTGCTTTTTGATAGATTGAGAAACCTCGTTTATCTTATCCTTTTTTGTAATATTGGCTAATTTTCTTAGCAATCTTTTCTTTGGATCATTGGTTTTCCAATAAACCTTTTTTATTTGTACTTCAGCATAAGTATCAACTATTGGGCTTTGAATTGAATCAGCATTGATTATTGTGATATTGTTTTCGCCGTGCACCAAAGTATGACCTGTAACATACAAAACTTGCCCAAAAAAATTATTCCCAATTAACAATAATAAAACAGCAATAAGTATCCTATACTTACTGTTACTATTTATTCTTATAACAAAAGCTATTTTATTAATCATTGTTTTATATATCTTCTATGAAGTCTTTTTTAACTCTCTAATTGATCACGGAAATCTTTCATAAACTTTTCCCTGAGCATCAACAATTGTATTTTCGTTGATTTTTTTAAAGTAAAAAGTAAAATCTTCTTGATTCTGAAAGTTTGAGTTTGGCATATTATGAGAGCCAATTGTACCGTTTACAATGTTTCCTCTGAAAGAAAAAGCATATTCAGTATCAGATTTAGTTTTCAGAAAAAATCTACCTCTTGTAAGATAGCTGGAAAAACTATAATCTTTTCCGTTGCTATCTATCGTAATAAAATCGTTATTGGTAAAGCGGTATCTTATAAAACTCTTTTCTGCCAAGTTTCCAAGAATCCAAACAGGCGGATCTATAGTCTGCGTTTCATCTTCTGAGGCGCAAGAAAACGAAAAAATAATGATAAGAATACAAAAAAAACTTTTGATTTTTAAATTATCCATTTTAATTCTAAATATTACACAAGAAACAAATTCTCTCATTATCAAATATTGGCATTGTTTCTTTGTTTTTGTTTTGTATTTGTGAGAAACTAAATCATGCAGCTCACCTTTAAATTATATCGTATTTGGGAACATAAATATTCTGACAGCAAAGAAACAGTAATAGCTGTATAAACAAAAAAAATCAACTACTCAACGAGTACTTGATTTATTAAACAATTGATAATCAAATAATTAATCAGAATCAATATGTTTTCTGATCCATACAGTAAAATCCTCATCTTTGGAAAAGTCTAATTTTTTACGGAGATTGTAACGGTTGTTTTCTATTGTTCTTAAAGATCTGAAAGTATATTCTGCAATCTCTTTATTAGAAAACCCTAAATAGATATAAGCACACAAAACTAGCTCAGAAACTTTTAGTTTAGAATTTAAAACAAGCATTTTATTTAAAAAATTAGGATACAACTCTTGGAATCTTGCCCAAAAAAGAGGATCATTATTTTTTGCATATTCCACAACCTCAGAAAAAGATACATTTGCTTTCACCTGTAACTCTTCTACTTCATTATATTTTTCAGTAAGGTGGTTCTTCAATTTGCTTTGTTTGAGTTTCAATTTTCTAATAAAAAAAGTAACGGCAATCGTAATAATCAAAAGTAAAAATATTGCAGGCCACATGATGTTTTTAAGTAATTGAGTGTCTTTCTTTTTCTGATCATTCAATGTCATTTCTAATACCAAATCAACATTTCTATCCTTAATAGCCTTTTCTCTTTGCTGATAATAAACATATTTTTTGAGATACTGGTTTTGTTTCGCTTTATTTCCAAGTTCTTCATAAAGCTTTGAAACATCATGGTACGGTTCTGAAAAACCAGCCTGAATATTATATTTTTCCATCGCATTTATTGATTTTAAGTAGAAATTCAGGGCTTTTTCTTTATCTATTGAAGCGTAGTATTTGCCCATACCGTGGTAATAGATATATAAAGACTTATCATCATATTTCATGCATATATCATAACTGCTATTTAAGGATTGTAACGCTTCTGATCTTCTATTAAAATTCAAAGCTCTTAGAACCCTTAGATAATGAGAGTTTACATGAAGATCTGCAAACGTATTTATTGGAAGTTTATCAATAAGGCTACGTTCTTTAGAATCATATAGCTTTATAGAATCTATATTATTCATTTTTTCATGAACCACTATAAGATGTTGATAATTTCTAATCTCACTAGACGTTTTCAAATAATCATCTTTAGTATTTCTTAAAATAGCAATTGCTTTGTGTAAACTTTTTAATGATTGATTAAACATTCCTAAATCATAATATGTAGCACCTTCGATATTATATAATAAAGATTTGCGAAAATAATCTTCATCATTACAATTTAGCAATCCAATTTTCGTGTATTTTAGGGTGAGACTGTATAAATTTAAATTTACACTGCTGGAAGCCATATATATACAACTTTCTGCAGTATATTTTTTATTATTTTTCGCCAGATTATAAGCTTCATAAGCTTTAGCAAAGCATTTATAATCATCAAAATTGTCTAAATAGTATTCGGCTTCTGCAAGATTTTTCTTTATAACTGAGTCTTTCTTTGATTGTGAAAACGAAGAAAAACCAGCAAATAATAAAATAAAAAAAAGATATTTCATAATAAAGAAAAGAATTAAAGAAAAGAAAATAATTACGCAAATAAAAATATCAAATTTTAAATTTTATTCATCATAAAATTTATTCAATAAAATTATTTTTAACAAAGCGTAATATTTTATTTAAAGATAAAAAATCCTTTCAAATTACTCTGAAAGGATTCTTTATATGAAAGAGCATAAATTATCTTGCGATATTTACCGCTCTTGTTTCTCTGATAACCGTTACTTTCACCTGTCCCGGATACGTCAGTTCGTTTTGGATCTTTTCTGAAATATCGTAAGACAACTGAGAGGCAACTTCATCGTTTACTTTCCCGCTTTCAACCATTACTCTCAATTCTCTACCTGCCTGAATTGCGTATGCTGAAGAAACACCGTCAAAGCTTAATGCTGCAGATTCCAGATCTTTTAGTCTTTGAATGTAAGATTCTAAAACCTGGCGTCTTGCTCCCGGTCTCGCTCCTGAAATAGCATCAGCAACCTGAATAATTGGTGATAAAAGCGAAGTCATTTCAACCTCATCATGGTGAGCTCCGATTGCATTCACAACTTCTGCATTCTCACCAAATTTCTCAGCCCACTGCATACCCAAAAGAGCGTGAGGAAGTTCAGATTCCTGCTCCGGAACTTTTCCTATATCATGCAAA
This sequence comes from Chryseobacterium sp. L12, assembly GCF_056133985.1. Taxonomy (NCBI): domain Bacteria; kingdom Pseudomonadati; phylum Bacteroidota; class Flavobacteriia; order Flavobacteriales; family Weeksellaceae; genus Chryseobacterium; species Chryseobacterium sp. L12. The sequence continues at coordinate 71,151 of NZ_JBVYOF010000017.1, forward strand.
AGACCTGCTCTTTTAGCTAATTTTACGTTTAAGCCTAATTCTGCAGCCATTGTTGCCGCAATATTTGCAACCTCTCGTGAGTGCTGTAAAAGATTTTGTCCGTAAGATGAACGGTATTTCATTCTACCCACAATTTTAACTAATTCAGGATGCAAACCATGGATTCCTAAATCAATAATCGTTCTTTTACCAACCTCAATAATTTCCTCTTCAATCTGCTTTCTGGTTTTCTCTACAACTTCTTCAATTCTCGCAGGGTGAATCCTTCCGTCCGTTACCAATCTGTGAAGAGAAAGTCTCGCAATCTCCCTTCTTACAGGATCAAAGCATGATAGAAGAATGGCTTCCGGTGTATCATCAACAATTATTTCAACTCCTGTTACAGATTCCAAAGCACGGATGTTTCTACCTTCTCTACCAATGATTCGTCCTTTTACTTCATCAGATTCTATATTAAATACAGAAACCGAATTTTCAATTGCCTGTTCTGTTCCGATTCTCTGAATTGTCTGAATAACGATTTTTCTAGCCTCGCTTTTTGCGTTAAGCTGAGCTTCCTCCATAATGCTCTGAACATGCGCCTGAGCTCTTGTTTTCGCTTCAGCTCTCATTGTCTCTACCAATTCTGCTTTGGCTTCTTCTGCAGTATAGTTGGAGATTTTCTCCAGCATTTCAACCTTTTTGGCAGTTGCAGAATCCAGATCCTGCTGTTTTTTATCTAAAATCTCATTCTTCTTTGCATAATCTGCAATTTGTCTGTCAAGATCTTTTTCAAGTTTTCCGGTTTTGCTTAGCTCATCATTAAGCTTATTTTCCTTGTCTTTGATTCTCTTTTCTGCCTCCTGCATTTTCTTTTCCCTAACCTGAATATCTGCATCATGCTGAGACTTAAGCTCCAAAAACTTCTCTTTTGCCTGAAGATGCTTTTCTTTCTTTATGGATTCTGCCTGTACTGTGGCTTTTTCCAATAAGTTATCTGCATTTTTCTTTGCATCATCTATGATAAATTTTGCCTTGGTATTGAGCGAGCTTTTAGAGAAAAACATCCCTACTGCAGCTCCTATTACCAGACAAATAACGCCTATAATAATAGCGGTTGCTGTCATAATATATATTGAGTTTTAATTGTCTAACTATCTTTTCATACTATTAAAAAAATGATACTGGAAAAATATTAATCATTATAAACCTGTTAATAAATTCCGCTATTTCTTTTAACAATAATCCATAAAAAAACCTACAGCAATCCAATGATTTAGAGTAAACTCCTAATCAACACGATTTGAACTGATTTCCACTGTCTGTAATCCGGACGAACCGGCACGCCATTCAATGGACATTTGTTCGGTAATTGTTTAGCGTTGAGTTTACCTTTAATGTGTTAGAATTACTGTAGGCAGATTTTCCCGGAAATTATTTTCCGAATTCTTCCAGCGACTGATTAATCTTTATTAGCCTTTCGGTGGAAGATTTTATATTTCTTTCATGATTCAGAGCAACAACTTCAGCATTGGTTCCCAGTTTAAGGGCGCACATTGCCAGAGCATCCTGTTTATCTCTTACATCAAAATTCTGTTCAAAATCTTTAATCATATTTTCGATTTGCTTCCCCACTTTACGCAAAGTTTCTTCCTCAGCTGCGGGTACATTCAGAGGATATATTCTTCCTGCAATATTGATGGTTATTCTCCTTACCTCCATTATAATCCGCTGTTTTGAAGCTGTGCAATACAAAAGTCTACTTCTTTTACCAATCTGTTGATATGGTTTTTCATGAGTCTGTTGTGCTCAGGATTCCCTGATATTGCTGAATACAATTTTATATTTTTCTGTTCTTCTGCTAAAACCTGATTTTTCTTTCTTTCCTCTTCATATTTCTTCTTCAGCGCTTGATGCTCCGTGCTAAGATCAGAGAATTTATCAGACAGACTTTGATAACTTTTTTGAAGATTCAAAATCTTTTTTTCCAGTTCTGAAAATTGAGTTTCTAATTCTTGAAGCATTTCAGGCTTTTATTCTAACTAATAGCAAAAATAGGAAAATATTACCATCAACAAAAATAAATGTCTCTATATTTTGACAAAAACAAAAAACGGAGATGCCATGCAACCCCGTTTTATATTATTTTTCTGTTATTTTTATTCAAACTTAAGTACAAACATGATTGCTCTTGTCTGTAAAGTAGAAATTGCTGCAGACCAATAAGGAGGTGTTGTGGGATTATCTGCCACCATTTCGTTATTCATAAAAAATGTACCTCTGATTGCAGGAGTCAGCTTAAATTTATTAAAATAAAACTGAATACCCATTTCTGCAGACCAGGCAAAATTGTGAGTTGTAGACCTGAAAGTCTGCTGCAAATTATCATCCTGAGAATCTGAGTTTGACTGTAAATTCACAATATAATTTACACCCGCCGCCACGTAAGGTCTGGAATTGTACCATCTGTCACCATGAAACTCCAGAAGAACAGGAACATCTACCAATGTAGATTTTATGTCTCTTATTCTGTCTTTATCCTGAAGTGCAATAGGAATAAACGGAGCATTAGTCAAACTTCCGTCTCTATAAATATCATTGGTCTGAGTATTAAAAGTCAATTGTCTCTGAGCAAACTGCAAACCTGGCTCCAGTCTTACATCCAGATAATCGTTTAATCTGAATTTTGCAATTAAACCGGCTCCGAAACTGTAGCTTTCTGTAGATTTTACCAAATTATGATTCTCAAACATTCCGTATCTGGGATCAAGAACAATGCGGTAATCCAGCCTGTTTCCGTTCAAATAAAAACCCCAGCTGAATGTCTGCTGGTCAAAATCTTCCAGCTTATCCATCCTGTTACGGGTTCTAAATTGAGCATCTGCAAAAATTGCAATATTTACTGAGGCTAAAACCAGAGCTTTTAATAGAAATTTATTCATAGGTTATTTTGTTGCTTTATAAATTGTGGCTATACCTAAACTTAGCTTTTTATATTCTACATTTTTAAATCCTGTGTCTATAAGAATTTGTTTCATTTTTTCTCCATACGGAAAAACATTTACAGAATCAGGAAGATAAGTATACGCCCTGTTATCTTTAGAGACCAATCTGCCGATTGCCGGCAATATATTTTTAAAATAAAACATATAAAAAGGCGCTAAAAAACCTTCTACTTTAGAAAACTCAAGAATATAAACACTTTTATTTTCTTTTACCACTCTTCTTAACTCTGCCAAACCTTTGGTAAGGTTTTCAAAATTTCTTACACCGAAAGCTACGGAAACTGCATCAAATCTGTTATCTTCAAAAGGTAAATTTTCCGCATCTCCTTTTTGCATGGAAATTTTGCCGTCTAAATTAAGTTTTTTTATTTTAATAACGCCAACATTTAACATTTGTTGCGATAAATCTAATCCTACAACTTTTGCATCAGTACCTTTTTCTACGGCAATAGCTAAATCTCCGGTTCCGGTAGCCACATCCAAAACTTCTTTCGGGTTGTCTTGCTTCATCCATTTTACCAGAATATTTCTCCACAACACGTCTACTTTCATAGACAGAACGTGGTTGAGCAAATCATATTTGGGTGCAATATTGTCGAACATATCCTCTACCTGACTTTTTTTACTGGAGTCAGAATTGTAGGGCGTAACTTGTGTAGTATCTTTTGTCAAAACTTAAAACTTATAATATTCTTTGTAATAATTGAGATAATCCTGCTTACGGAAAATCTTGGATCTGGACTCTACTTTCTGAATATTTTTGATCAGCTGATCATAATCTTCATCAATATTGTAATAAAAATCTTCTGTATACAGCTTATTAAAATGCTTTGCCCCGCCAAAATAAGGTTTTCCGTCTATCATGGTTTTATCCAATGCCAAAAGTAATGAATCTTTTTTAAGATTGTAGCCATAATATTGATCATTGATGTAATAATCTTTATGAGCAATATTGATAAGCCCGCGAATCTTGTTTACATCAAAGGCAGAATCGTAAAGCATTTTTTTGTTCTGATCAAAAACTTTAATGGAGTTTTTGCCTTTCTGTAAATCTACCTGAACGTACTGACCACCTGAGATAATGTTTTCTTTCCCGTTATTTATCCTGAAATAATACGTATCAGGAGTAGGATTATCTACAAGGTAATAATTTTTTTTTGCCAAAAAGAAATAATAGATCGCAAAAGCACCTATAAATACCAGAATTGCAACAAGTAAGCCTTTTAATGAAGGGTTGTTTTTCATAGATTGTCTGAAACAATTTTTGCAAATTTAATAATATTTTTAATTCTTTCTTATTAATATTAATTATTAACTTTGCATCTTTAAAAAATTATACAAACGAATGCCGAATACAATCATTATAGGTTCCGGATCTTATCTTCCGAACAGAGTTATCGGAAGAGATTTTTTCTTAGATTCAGAGTTCTATACAGAAGATGGGCTGAAGATTGACAAGCCTGCTGAAGAAACCATTTCGAAATTTGTAGAAATTACGGAAATAGAAAACAGAAGATTTATTGAAGATGATCTTTCTAACTCAAAAATCGGATATGAAGCAGCTAAAATAGCTTTGGAAGATGCGAATATTGATGGTGAAGATTTGGATTATATCATTTATGCAAGCAACTTTGGAGAAGTAAGCATAAGCGGGGCAACTAACTTTATGCCTAATATGGCAGCAAGAGTAAAAAATCATTTAGGAATAAAAAACAGAAAATGCATCACTTATGATATGATTTTCGGTTGTCCGGGATGGGTTGAATCTATGATACTGGCTGATCAGCTAATCAAAGCAAAAGCGGCAAAAACAATTTTGGTAGTTGGCTCGGAAACATTAAGCCGTGTGACAGATCCTTACGACCGAAATAAAATGATTTTTGCAGACGGAGCAGGCGCTGTTGTTGTACAGGCTACAGAACAGGAAAATGTAGGAATCATTGCCCATAATACGATTTGCGACAATGGTCCTGAGCTTGAATATCTCAGAAACGGCTGCTCTCTGAATAAGGAGTTCAATGATGGAAGTGTATATATCAGAATGATGGGAAGAAAAATTTATGAGTACGCTCTGAAAAATGTTCCTCCTGCAATAAAGGAAACCATTGATGATGCGCAGCTTTCTATTACTGATATTGATAAAATTCTTATTCATCAGGCTAATGCAAAAATGGATTATGCGATGATCGAAAGACTTCACAAGCTTTATGATATAAAAAATTACGATCACTCTATTTCTCCAATGACGATTCAGGAGTTTGGCAATTCTTCGGTTGCGACTATTCCTACCATGTTTGATTTGATAATTAAAGGAAAAATGGATGGTCATTCGTTTAAAGATAAAGGCAACATCGTGATGGCTTCTGTTGGTGCAGGAATGAACATCAATGCGATTGTTTACAAATTTCCTTAGAATATTTATTAATTAAAGATAAAGCAGCACAAAGGAAGTTATTCTTTTGTGCTTTTTTATAGAATTTATTGTATGCAAAGAAACTTTTTGATTATTACCGGAATTTTTATTCTTCTGGAAATCTACGTTTATCAGGCAATCAGAACATTAACCGATAATTCATGGATCCGATGGAGTTATATACTCCTCTACCTTATCATTTATGGACTTTTCACTTATGAAATTCTGAATTTCCAGAGAAGCGACCGCGATGCAACGAGAGCGCACATCATCAGTATTTTGTTTCTGGTGTTTATAATTCCTAAGTTATTTGTTATTTTATTTCTTCTGGTAGATGATATTTTCAGAATCGGAAGCTATCTTGTAGGATTTACCCGTGAATCAGAAAATTTCTTCCCTGAAAGAAGAAAGTTTTTAAGTTTAATGGGACTCGGATTAGGAGGAGTGCTTTCTGCATTATTTATTGATGGAGCAGCTTTTGGTAAATACCGCCACAAAGTGCGAAAAGTAAGAGTAAAGATTGCCAATCTTCCGAAAAGCTTTAAAGGATATAAAATCATCCAGATTTCGGATATTCACAGCGGAAGTTTTAATGACCCAAATAAATTAGCTCATGCTATTGATTTAATCAACGAACAGAAACCCGATTTGGTCTTATTCACCGGAGATATGGTGAATAATGTTGCAGATGAGTTTAAACCATTTATTCAACTTTTTTCAAAAATTTCGGCAAAAGACGGTAAGTTTTCTGTTTTGGGAAATCACGATTACGGTGATTATGTTACCTGGAAATCTCTTGATGAAAAGAAAAATAATCTTCAGACACTTATTGATTACCAAAAAGAGGCAGGATTTGATATGCTTCGTAATGAGCATAGAATCATTGATAAGAACGGCGAAAAACTTTATATATTAGGAGTTGAAAATTGGGGATTAAAGCCCTTTCCGCAATTTGGCAGGCTTGATGATGCTTTGGAAAATGTTCCTGTAGAAGCTGCAAAAATATTGATGAGCCACGACCCTACCCATTTTGATTTTGTTGTGAAAAAGCATCCTTCCAATATTCACTTAACTTTATCCGGACACACACACGGAATGCAGTTTGGATTAGATTTAAAAAATATAAAATGGTCACCTGTACAGTATCGGTATCCGAAATGGGCAGATTTGTACGAAAGTGAAGGAAAATTACTGTATGTTAACAGAGGTTTCGGAGTCCTTGGCTATCCTGGACGAGTAGGTGTTCTACCAGAAATTACCCTTCTGGAACTTGCGTAATATTCAGCAAAAATCCGAATCATAAAAATTAGATTCGGATTTTTTTATTTGGAGCTAAGAAGCGTTAAAATGATTTTTAACCGTTTCTAAAACCTGCTCATCTGACATTTGCTGTGCTGTATCCAGCGTAACATTAAGGTCTTTAAATTGTGCCGTGTCATGCAGATAATGCTTAAACTCTTCCTGAATGTTTCCCGGTCCTGTAATATAAACTTCTTCGGAATTAATCAGAAGATGTTCAATTTCTTTAAAAAATTTGGCTTTATTGGTCTGTTCGGCATTATTTCCTGCGTTTTCACTCGAATTACCGTGCTGTACAACTGCTTCTACAGGACTGCACAAAAAGAACTTAAAAGCATTTTGCGCATCATGATTTTTAACAACAACAGCTTTGCGGCTATCCATCCAGATTCCTGCTAATCTTTTTTCTGACATAATATTTTGATTTTGGTTATGCCGTGATAAGACAAGAATAATGCAAAATGAATGTTAATAGTTGTTAAAATTATTTTCCCAATACAAATACAGCCGGGATTTTGTGAAGTTCAGGCCTTTGTTTCTGCCATTCCTTTATCGTTTTTGTTTTAATCATTTCCTGTTCAGGATCATTAATATTGGCTGCTATACAAAGCTTGGTATTCGGTGATAAAAATTTAACCAAATCTTCCAAAAGCTGATTATTACGATACGGGGTTTCCATGAAAATCTGTGAATATCCTGTTTTCTGAATTAAACTTTCCAATTGGAGGATCTGTTTCTTCTTTTCTGATTTATCAATAGGGAGATATCCGTTAAAAGTAAATTCCTGCCCATTAAAACCACTGGAAATTAAGGCCAAAATAATAGACGAAGGTCCTGAAATAGGAATCACCCTGATATTTTTCTCGTGACACCATTTCACCATCAAATTTCCCGGATCTGCAATACACGGAAGCCCGGCTTCTGATAGCAGCCCGAAATCCTGTCCCTGAAGCATCAGTTGCTGCGCTTCTTTTATGTCTGAATTCTCTGTGTATTTATCTAAAAGAAAAAGCTTGAGATCTGCCTGCTTTTTTTCGGGAGCAAAAAATTTAACTACTTTTCTTGCTGTTTTTTCATTTTCCACGAAAAAATAATTGGTCTGCATGATATAATCTTTGATGACCGGTGCAAAATGATTGACAGAAGTATTTTCTGAAAGATATGCGGGAATTAAAAATAACATAATTATGGCTTATAACAAGATTAAAATTAACGCTGAGATCGGATAAGTTTTTTTGAAATAATTTCACAGGCATCATTGATCTGACGAAAAACTTTCTCAAAACCTTCTGCCTCGCTCCAATAAGGATCCGGCACTTCATCAGGATATTGTTCAAGATTTAAGCCATGCATTAATAAACTTATCTTGTTTCTTTGCTGTTCATTTTTAGCCAGAGAAAGTACGTCCTGCAGATTTTTTTTATCCATGCAGTAAATTTTATCATAATAATCCAAATCTTCCGGATTAATAGGTCTTGAGCATTGGTCTGAAATATTAATTCCGTTTTTAGACGCAATTTCAACAGATCTTTTATCTGGATTGCTTCCTTCATGCATATTGATTGTTCCTGCGGAGTGTACTTCAAAATTATCAGGAAGTTTAGACTTTAAAATTCCTTCGGCAAGCGGACTTCTGCATATATTCCCAAGGCAGACCATTAAAATTTTCATTGAAAAAAATTTATTAAAACTAATTGAACACAAAACTAAATAAAAAATGGAGAATAATCTTATCCTCCATTTTTATATATCTGCAAAAAAGCAATCAGCTTTTTATCTTTTCAGTAAGTTCTTTCACATACTTCTTTACTTCCTTATCAATTTTAGAAACATCTTTAATAGTTTCACAGGCATACATCACAGTAGAATGGTCTTTACCGCCCATTTCTTCACCAATCTTGGTGAATGTTGCATTGGTAAACTCTTTTGCAAAATACATTGCCAATTGTCTTGGAAGAGCGATTTCTCTTTTTCTGGTTTTAGATAAAAGCTGTTCTCTTTTAATTCCGAAATAATCACAAACCACTTCCTGAATGTAAGGAATATTGATAATTTTCTTCTGATTGGCTGCAATTTTATTGATTGTTTCTTTCAACAACTCCAAGCTTAGATCAGATTTGTAAATCGTAGAATACGCAATTACAGAATTAATGACCCCAATAAGCTCTCTTACATTGGTTTTGGCTTCCGAAGCAAGAAAATCCAGCATATCTTCTGTGAGTACAATTCCGTCACGGCTCAGTTTATCTTCAATAATTTTCTTTCTTGTTTCAAGATCCGGAGATTTAATTTCCGCAGAAAGTCCCCATTTGAATCGAGAAACAATTCTGTCCTGAATATCCATAATGTCAACAGGAGCCTTATCTGATGTAAGAATTATCTGTTTTCCGTTTTGGTGCAGATAATCAAAAATGTGGAAGAAGCTGTCCTGTGTTGCAGATTTCCCCGAAAGGAACTGAATATCATCAATAATCAGAACATCCACCATTTGGTAAAAATTAGCAAACTCTGTCTGTTTATGGGCTTTTGCTGCTGAAATAAACTGCTGTATAAATTTTTCTGAAGAAAGATAAAGCACCACCTTATCCGGAAACTGACTTTTTACTTCCAATCCTACAGCCTGACCCAAGTGCGTCTTCCCTACTCCATAACCTCCGTATAAAAATAATGGATTGAAAGCTGTTGCTCCGGGTCTTTTAGCAATAGATTTTGCTACAGTTGCCGCAAATTTATTACTTTCACCTTCTACATAGTTGTCAAACGAAAAATCAGCCTTAAGATTAGAATCAATATTTACTTTTTTAATTCCAGGCACAACAAAAGGATTGACAATATTGGATGAAAAACCCTGTGGCATAGTTTCCTGAACCTTTGGCGTAGGAACAGATTTCCCCTTCATATTCATCGTAACAGGTTTTTCAAGACCTGCCGGTTTGTTTTCCATCACAGAATACCAAAGTTTCACTCCTTTGCCAATGTTTTTCTTCAGGGCAGCAGAAAGCAATGACAGATAATTATCTTCAATATATTCTTTATAGAAATCGCTCGGAACCATCAACGTAAGATTATTCTCAACCAATGAAATCGGCTGAACTTTATCAAACAGTAAATCAAACGATTTTTCAAGCTTTTTAAGATCAGAATTGTCTTCGGCTGCGTTAAGATTATCCCGCATAAACTGAAGGCATTTCTGCCAAACCATCATTAAATTTTCATCCATATTTTATGCCCTGATTTATACTATGATTATTCGTTTTTAGAAGGAAGACAAAGGTCTAATTTTTTATTTTCAAAAAAAAATATTTCTCATATTGATTATTTAAAAATATATTTGTATGAATAATTTACCACTTCGAATGATACACTCAACACACTCATTAAGAGTACGTTACGCAGAAACAGACCCCATGAAATATGTATATTACGGAAATTACGCAACCTACTTCGAACTCGGGAGGGTAGAGCTTTTCCGGAGCATAGGAATCTCGTATGATGAAATTGAAAAACAGGGAATCTGGCTTCCTGTTTCAGATTATAAAATTAAGTATTTAAAACCAGCATTATACGATCAGAAATTGGAAATCCATACTTACCTTAAAAAAATTCCTGGAGTGAGAATTGAGTTTGAATATGAAATCTACAATGAGGAAAAAATAAAAATTACAGAGGCTTCTACTACTCTTTTTTTTCTGAATGCAGAAAACAGCAAAATCATCAAATGTCCCGACTTTCTTATGAAATTGATTGAAAAGAACTGGAAAGAGTGATTAAAAAATACAATGCCGGAATTGTATAACTTCAAAGAACAAATTTGCCTATATTTGGTTTTAAATCCAGTTCATGAATAATCTTTGGTTCATCATTTTAGTCATTCTAATGATCGTCTTTTATCTGAATCTCTACAGAAAAATCGGGATTCTGGAAAAGAAGGTATCTGAACTGAATGATGAATTACATGAAAAGAAAAAACGCATAACACCAGATAAAGATGATGTTCCGGAAGAAATTTCTCTTTCAGACCAAGCTGCACAAGATCATTTATACCAAAATACTGCACATAAGGAAACCGATATACCTGTTACTGAAAAAGACTGGATAAATCCTGTTTTTGATTTTATAAAACAGAATATCCTCACCATAATCGGAATTTTCACATTGGTTTTAGGTATAGGATATTTCGTAAAATATGCCATTGATAAAAACTGGGTTGGCGAAAACAGCAGAACGGCAATAGGTTTTGTTTCCGGAGTGGTTTTGATGATTGCCGCGCATTTTATCAGAAAGAAATACACAATTTTTGCTTCAATCATAACCGGAGGAGGCATTGCTGTTCTTTATTTTACAACTACCATTGCATTCAGAGAGTACCATCTGTTTTTACAGAATACAGCATTTATTATTACCTGCTTTATTACTATACTTTCCATAGTTCTGTCCTACCGTTATCACAGTGAAACTTTAATTATATTTTCATTATTTGGCGGCTTTTTAGCTCCACTGATGATCAGTACCGGACAAAGCAATTATATTTTTCTGTTTACCTATCTTACACTTCTGAATGCAGGAATGCTGATAATGGTTTATTTGAAAAACTGGAAAAGCGTCGGCTGGATAGCTTTTTTCTTTACTGCAGTTTATCTATATTTCTGGACGGCAAATCAACCTGATATTAAAAGTATTATCTTCTACATCATAACCTACATTATTTTTTATGCGTTTGCTTTACAGAATTACTTCAAGTCTAAAAAACTTACCGTGTCTGATATTGCTATGCTTATTTTCATCAATTTTTCGAGTATTATCGGACTCGTTTATTTATTTAATACTTTAAATTACAGCCCTTTAAGCATATTTCCTTTCAGCTTTGCAGTAATAAACTTTTATTTTGTCTTTAAAGAATTTAAAAATAACAAACCCGACCGAAACTATTCCATATTTTCAGGTATTGCGATAAGTCTTTTTACCATTGCCATTGCTTTAGAATTTAAAACCCACATTATTACCAGCGTTTGGGCTGTAGAAGCCTCTCTTCTGCTATTCATCTGGAGAAAAACTGATCACCGCATTTTTAAGCTGTTTTTTTACGTGCTATTTCCAATGGTCATTATTTCACAAATGATTACGTGGACAAAATATTTAGATCATAAAACCTTTATAGTTGTTTTTAACTCTGTATTTCTGACCAGTTTTGTAGTTATTGCAAGCTGTTTTTTTAATCTGATAATGTTTAAAAACAATTCACCAAAAAAACATCCTGTTTCTTTGTTTGAAAGGTTTTTTAAAATTCTGTTTTTTGCAGTAATTTATTTTGCCATTCTCTTTGAAATCATTTTCCAGATCTCTGCTCAGCCTTTAACAGCAGTTTACACTTATAGTTTTTTGTACAGTTTTGTCTTTTTTACCTTGCTGTTAATATTTAGAAAAAAACTTGATACAGATAAAAATATTGAGAGAATTTTGATTTATCTTCTTTTGTTTCTCTATATTATTTTTGCGGTCACATCACAACTCTTGAATTCAGTCTACAGAAAGGAAATAGATTCAGATTTTTATTTCATACATTTACTATACATCATACCTTTTGTTGTTTTATTAAGAAGCATTATTCCAAAATCATCTTTCCTTAGAGAGGAATTTTCATCCTGGATTGTATTTTTAACCATCGTTACAACGATAAGCTTTGAGTTATACAGATCTTACATTCTTCTGAATGCGGTAAATTTTGCGGAAATATCTCCTCTTGAAAAGCATTTTGGAATACTTTACCTGACCATTATCTGGGGAATAATTTCCTGTATTGCTATTTATGTAAGCTTAAAAAAGGACCAAAAAGAATGGCTTAAAATAGGTTTTGTATTGCTTGGAATTACCATTATAAAACTTTACATTTATGATGTATGGCAAATGGATCACCTGTCAAGAATTATTGCTTTTACAATATTAGGAATCATTTTACTGATAAGTTCATTTCTATTTCAGTATTTTAAAAACCTGGTAAAGACGTTCATAGAGAAAGACAAAAGAGAACAAATATAAATATGATTAAATATCAATAAAACCAACTATTTGTTTATTATTTTTAAATTATTCATTTTTTTAAATGAAATTTTATAAAAAATAAGTATATTTATCAAGTTTTTAACAGTTATTTTATTTACTATGAAAAAAATTCTATATTCTATCCTTATTTGTGCATCTGCAACAGTTTTTGCACAAAAAAATTCTAATGTAAAATTTGCCATTTCCAATAATGCTGTAGGTACGGTTGCCATGTTTGACGCTCACAAGGAATTTGTGCAAAGTGTAAATGTTTTCAAAACAAAGGCAAACATCCCTCAAAACCTTAAAAAATTTGATTATCTGGCAGACAATGGTTTGGCTGAAGTAAAATTTAAAAAAGATGTAGGAACTCTGGATATCATGTCTCTTGCTATGTATAATTCTCAGCACGGTCTTCCGAAAGAAACTCCGGTAATAATTGAAGGTTACGAATTTAAAGATACCGAAACCATGATTTATGCCGATATGATTGCTTCTACGAAAGTAGATGTAGTAAACGGGACAAAAACTCTAGTAATTACTACTGTTAGAAAATAATCCAAAAAAAGTTACAATAAAAAAGAATCGGTTAGAAAACTAACCGATTCTTTTCTTTATAAATATTTCGTAAGCCAAATAGATCAGCGGAAGAGACATGATACCTGTAAATAAGGAATTCTGAATTGCGCTTTCTGGCTGAATAATAATCGCATACACCAATCCGAAAAATGCTCCGCCCAAATGGGCTGCATGACCTATATTATCATTCATTCGAGGATTGAGCATCATATAAACAGAATAACTGAAATATAATAATCCAAAGATAAAACCGGGAATAGGAATTGGTATAAAAAAGAAATAAATTCCAATTTGAGGAGCTAATGCAATTGCTGCAAACAAGATCCCTGAAACACCGCCGCTCGCTCCGATTGCAGAATACCAGGATTGCTTCTGATAAATAAATAAAGAGAAAATATTACCCAGAAGTATCGCCCCAAAATAGATTAAAAGAAATCCTAAATTTCCAAACCCCTGCAGGATGACAGGTCCGAAAAAATACAACGTCATCATATTAAACAGAAGATGCATAAAATCTGCATGCAAAAAGCCCGATGAAAGCAATCTTACATACTCTTTTCTATACATAATCGCCCCTACATTAAACTTGTATTTCTCAAAATTACTGCTCCCATTAGGAACCATGAATGTTACAATAGCTGTAATTGCAATAATTAATATAATAATATTCATTTCTTAATTTTCTTGATTAGCTCCACTCTCAAACAAGTCTCCGATTGTTCCTCCTTCATCATCAGCTGAAGATCCGAAATCAGGTTCTTCATATACTTCCGGTTCCTCTTCTACAGGTTCAGGAATGGTAATATTAATATTCTTAACCTTAAATTTGGTAAACTGATTTCCAATGGCTTTTATTCCTTTTACAGAAATAAATTCGTCAATATTCACCGTTTCCGGCTCACGCTCTTTTCCTTTATCTTTTGCAAAAATAATTTCTGCCGTTGCATTATCAGATACAATAATACGTTCTATAAAAGATTTCGGATGTTCAGATGGCATAAAGGTCTGAATATTTGTTGTGTTTTCCAGTAAAAACCGTTTTATAAAATAAATATCTTTTTCACCATCATAATAGATACAGGTGACAGCCTGTTGCGGTTTCCATTTTTCCAGGACAATATATTCGTCATCAAAACGATTGCCAAGATCGAAACTTACCAGTTTGGCTTCTCCCTGAGAATTAATGGTCAAAATTTTATCATCACCTTTGAAGTTCCCCAGAAAACTTCCTCTTGCATCGGCATTCAGCCTTCGTACTGTGTCATCAAACCAAATCTTTCTTGGAGCCAAAGTAGAAACACCCTCTTCTTTCAGATCCACTTTTTTTATGGAATATTTGGTTACAAGATTTCCTTTAGAATCACGACCTTTAATTGCCAATTCAGAAAAATCTATTTCCATTTTATTTTTTCTGATTCTTGGATTAGGTTTCAGAAGAACAGTTACCACCTCAGCTTCACCATTCGGATTTGCCGAAAAATAAAGCATTTCAGAACCTTTTTTGTCTGATGCCAAAGGGTAATCTGTATTTCTGGTAACACCTGTTACAGAAAATCTTTTCATATAGTATGGTCCTTCTCTGCCTTCGCGATAGATCATATTATATACCGTTCTTTTATCATTTTTCTTCCAGATTGCTACATGCTGTATATCTTTTCCGATAAATGTTTTGGCTTCTACCTTTACTACTTTCATACTTCCGTCTTTTCGGAAAGTAATAATATCGTCAATATCTGAACAGTCAAAAAGATATTTGTCTTTTTTAAGTGAAGTTCCGATAAAACCTTCCTCGAAATTGGCGTAGAATTTCTCATTGGCAACCGCTACTTTTGTAGCATCAATCGTATCAAAAATCCTTAATTCGGTTTTTCTCTCTTTTCCTTTACCGTATTTTTTCTGAATATTGGTATAATAATCTATTGCATAAGCAATTAAATTTGCCAGATTAAATCTTACCTGCTCTATTTTTCCTTCTAAAGCTGCAATATTTTCTTTAAATTTATCCAGATCGAATCTGGAAATTCTTTTAATTCTGATTTCCGTCAATCGCAGAATATCTTCCTGTGTTACTTCTCTTAAAAGATGTGCAGTGTGTGGTTTCAGACCTTCTTCAATAGTTTTCAGAACCTCTTCCCAGCTTTTTACTTCTTCAATGTCATGATAAATTCTGTTTTCTATAAAGATTCTTTCCAAAGACGAAAAATGCCAGCTTTCCTGAAGCTCGTGAAGTTCTATTTCAAGCTCTTTTTTAAGTAAGGAAACAGTATGATCTGTATTCATTTTAAGAATTTCAGATACACTCATAAACATAGGTTTATCACCTACAATGACACATGCATTCGGAGAAATAGTAACCTGACAATCTGTAAATGCATACAAAGCATCAATCGTTTTGTCTGGCGAGACATCATTATGAAGATGAATGAGGATTTCTACCTTATCTGAAGTATTATCTTCAATTTTTTTGATTTTAATTTTACCTTTTTCATTGGCTTTCAGAATAGAATCTATGAGATCGCCGGTATTCTTGGAAAAAGGAAGCTCAGTGATCATCAAAGTATGCTTGTCAACCTGAGAAATTCTGGCTCTTGCTCTTACTTTACCACCTCTTGCACCGTCGTTATATTCAGAAACATCAAGATAACCCGCTGTAAGAAAATCCGGGAAAATCTCAAACCTTTTCCCTTTCAGATAAGCAACGGATGCATTGATCAGTTCGTTGAAGTTATGCGGTAAAATTTTTGTGGAAAGACCAACTCCGATTCCCTCAACACCTTGTGCCAACAGCAAAGGGAACTTTACAGGTAAATCTACGGGTTCGTTGTTTCTTCCGTCATAAGATTTAGACCAAATGGTTGTTTTAGGATTAAAAACCACTTCCAACGCAAAAGGAGTAAGCCTGGCTTCAATATATCTTGCAGCTGCGGCAGAATCTCCTGTATATATATTTCCCCAGTTTCCCTGCGTATCAATCAGAAGTTCTCTCTGTCCGATTCCTACCATTGCATCGGTAATAGAAGCATCACCGTGAGGATGATACTTCATTGTATTTCCTACAATATTGGCAACTTTGTTGTAACGTCCGTCTTCCAGTTCACGCATAGAATGCATGATTCTTCGCTGAACTGGCTTAAAACCATCATACACAGACGGAATTGCTCTGTCTAAAATTACATAAGATGCATAATCCAGAAACCAGTCTTTATACAGTCCTGAAACTTTTTTTAAGCTTTCGCCTTCGTGAGCGTTTTCTTCTATCATTGTCTATTTTTGATGTCTTTTCTCCTGATTGGCTTTCACCACTTTATTGAGAGAAACTTTTAAATCACTTATTTCTTTTCTGGTCAAATATGAAATTTCATATTTCAGAAGTGTGGCACCATTATTTTTACTTGATACCGTAATATACAGCCGTTTAATAAAAAATATAGCAACAATTTCAAATCTTATCAGTTTATATTTAGGAAACTCATCACTCAGCTCTTTATGTATAAACGGAATGATGTTTCTGTTTTTAAAGTTTAAAGCTTCACCATCACTGTCATACTCAAAAATCTGGCGTCCTACGAGGTGAAAAATAACCAGTAATAACATCGGCGCCGCAATAAGTACATAGCTTATATTTCCTAAAATATCAAATTTAAGCTCATTAAAAATAAAGCCGATAATTCCTGCCGAAAACAACATTAATAATAATGTATTGAAAAAGTTATAAACAGGAATTTTATTTTTGTTGCTAAGTCTCATTCTATTTGTGTTTTTGTTTTAAATCTTTCTAAATTTCTATTTCATCCAAAATTTCCTTCTTATCAATATCGGGATCTTCCACCACAAGGTTTTCGAGAATAAAAACCTGTCTGTCCGGAGTATTTTTACCCATATAAAATTCAAGAAGCTGCTCAATCGTCTGATCTTTCCCAATTACTACTGGCTCCAGACGAATATCTTTCCCGATAAAATGCTTAAACTCATCAGGAGAAATCTCTCCCAAACCTTTGAATCGCGTAATTTCAGGGTTTTTGCCCAATTCGTTTAAAGCTTTTATTCTTTCCTGCTCTGTATAGCAGTACCTTGTTTCCTTTTTGTTTCTTACTCTGAAAAGCGGAGTCTGAAGAATATATAAATGCCCGTTTTTGATTACATCAGGGAAAAACTGAAGGAAAAATGTAATCATCAAAAGTCTGATGTGCATTCCGTCAACATCGGCATCCGTAGCTATAATGACCTGATTGTAGCGCAGGTCTTCAAGACTTTCTTCAATATTCAAAGCTGCCTGAAGAAGGTTGAATTCTTCGTTTTCGTATACCACTTTTTTGGTTAAGCCATAACAGTTTAGCGGCTTACCCTTTAGTGAAAATACAGCCTGAGTTTCTACATCTCTGGATTTTGTAATAGATCCGGAAGCAGAATCCCCCTCAGTGATAAATATTTGTGTCTCCGCTTTTCTTTCTGCTTTCTGGTCATTGTAATGCTGTCTGCAGTCACGGAGTTTTTTATTGTGCAACGAAACCTTTTTGGCTCTTTCTCTCGCTAATTTCTGAATTCCGGAAAGCTCTTTTCTTTCTCTTTCAGAAATCAAAATTTTTCTCTGAATTGCTTCTGCAATTTCAGGATTTTTATGTAGAAAATTATCTAATTTGCTTTTAAGAAAATCAATAATGAAAGTACGCACAGTCGGACCATTCGGTCCGATATCATTTGAACCAAGTTTGGTCTTGGTCTGAGATTCAAAAACAGGCTCTTCAACATTAATAGAGACAGCAGCAACAATTGACTTCCGTACATCCGAAGCATCAAAATTTTTGTTGAAAAACTCCCGTATTGTCTTTACAAAAGCTTCACGAAATGCATTCAGGTGAGTTCCGCCCTGTGTTGTATTCTGTCCGTTTACAAAAGAAAAATAAGTTTCCGTCTGAGATTTATCGGTGTGGGTAATGGCTACCTCAATATCATTGTCTTTCAAATGAATGATCGGATAAAGCGTCTCATTTTCAAGCTCTTCATCAAGCAAATCTTTAAGACCGTTTTCCGAGAAAAAAGTTTCACCGTTAAAAATAATTTTCAATCCAGGATTCAAATATGCATAATTGCGGAGCATTCTTTCGATATACTCTTTTCTGAATTTGTAGTGAAGAAAAATTTCCGCATCCGGAGTAAAAGAGATTTCAGTTCCGTTTCTGTCTGAAGTTTCTTTTTCCGGAAATTCTTCTGTAATTAAACCTCGGGAAAATTCTGCAATTTTCATTTTTCCGTCACGGAAAGAACGTACCCGAAAATAATCTGATAAGGCATTTACAGCTTTTGTACCTACCCCATTCAGACCGACTGATTTTTTGAAAGCCTTACTGTCATATTTACCTCCGGTATTCATCTTTGAAACCGCATCTACAACTTTTCCCAACGGAATACCGCGACCGAAATCACGAATCTGGACTTTCCCTTCATCAACTTTGATCTCAATCCTTTTTCCTGCTTTCATTCTGAATTCGTCAATTGAATTATCCAGAATTTCTTTCAGCAAAATATAAATTCCATCATCGGCAGAAGAGCCGTCACCAAGCTTCCCAATATACATACCGGGACGCAGACGGATGTGTTCCTGCCAATCGAGGGTTCTGATATTTTCTTCGGAATAGTTGGGCTGTAAATCTTGTGACATATATAAATTCAGTAAACAGACAAAAATACGAATTAGAACAAAAAAAGACGAATTTTAAGAGATGTTTTTTCTCAGAGTATCACAATTAAAAGCTTTATAAATAATGAGGTACAAAAAAAGACACAACCAAAAGTTATGTCTTTTTGTATTAAAAACGGTCACCGTCAAGAATATTGCCTAAACCTCCGAGAATCCCGCCTTCTTCTTTCCGCTGTCCGGTTCCGAACTGAAGAATTCTGCCGGCAAGACGTGAAATAGGGAGTGTCTGAATCCATACTTTTCCCGGTCCGCAAAGCTGGGCAAAAAACACACCTTCTCCGCCAAAAAGAGTATTTTTAATTCCGCCAACCATCTGAATATCATAATCAACGGTTTTTGTAAATGCGACAATACAGCCTGTGTCTATTTTAAGAATTTCTCCTGGCTGCAAATCTTTTTCAATAACATGACCACCACTGTGTACGAATGTCATCCCGTCTCCTTCAAGCTTTTGCATAATAAATCCTTCGCCACCAAAAAGCCCGGTTCCCAATTTTCTCTGAAATTCAATTCCCACAGAAACGCCTTTTGCTGCACAAAGAAATGAGTCTTTCTGGCAGATTACTTTCCCGCCCAGCTGGCTTAAATCCAAAGGAATAATTTTACCTGTATAAGGAGCTGCAAAAGTAACATGCTTTTTACCATGAGCAATATTGGTAAAAACAGTCATAAAAAGATTTTCACCTGTAAGCAGCCTTTTTCCGGCGGAGAAGAGTTTACCCATCAATCCTTTTTCGTTGCCGTCACCAAAAAGGGTTTCCATTTTTATACCTTCTGTCATCATCATAAAACTTCCCGGTTCAGCAATCACACTTTCCTGTGGATCAAGTTCAATCTCAACACACTGCATTTCCTCGCCGTGAATCTTGTAATCAATTTCGTGATTATTCATAATTTTATTTTTTTAATTTATTCAATTTTAATCCTAAAAATAACCTATTTTAGTTATATAAATCCATATTGATCTATGATACAACTTCCTTTATCTAAGCTTTCTAATGTAGGAACCACAATTTTCAGCCTGATGACCCAGCTTGCCAATGAAAACCAAGCCATTAACTTATCTCAGGGATTCCCTGACTTTCCTGCAGATCCTGAACTTTTGAGTCTTGCAGATCATTATATCAAAAATGGATTTAATCAGTATGCACCACTAGGCGGAATGTTACCGCTGAAAGAGCAAATTGCACAAAAAATTGAAAATTCTCACGGTGCTGTTTATCACCCCGATACAGAAATCACCATTACCGCAGGCGGAACACAGGCAATTTTCACAGCTATTGCCACAATCATAAAAGATGGTGATGAAGCAATTATTTTCGAACCCGCTTATGATTGCTATGAACCTACCGTAGAGCTTTTCGGAGGAATTGTTAAAAGATTCAGGATGACGGCACCAGATTATACCATCAATTGGAATGAAATTAAAAATCTGATTTCAGACAAAACAAAACTCATCATTCTGAATAATCCCAACAATCCTTCCGGAAAGATTTTAAAGGAAGATGACATTCAGGAATTAATAAAAATTGTAAAAGACACAAACATTTTAATCCTCAGTGATGAAGTATATGAAAACATGGTTTTTGACGGAAATCAGCACCTGAGCATCTGCCAATATCCCGAACTGAAAGAAAGAAGCTTTCTCATTGCATCTTTCGGAAAACTTTTTCATATTACCGGCTGGAAAATAGGCTACTGCGCAGCACCAAAATCACTGACTGATGAATTCAGAAAAATACATCAATTCAATGTCTTTTGTGTGAACACACCTTTACAATTGGCATTAGCAGATTACATGAAAAATGAAAACAATTACCTTCAACTCAGTCAATTCTTCCAGGAAAAACGTGACTTTCTGAGAGAAGGTCTTAAAAACACGTCTTTTGAGCTTCTGGATTGTGAAGGAACCTACTTTCAGGCAGTGAAATACGATAAAATTTCTGATAAAACAGACTTTGATTTTGCCCATGAACTTACCATTAATTATAAAGTGGCAACCGTACCGTTCTCTTCTTTCTACAAAGACAAGATGAATGAAAATGTGATCAGATTATGCTTTGCAAAGAAGAATGAAACGCTCGAAAAAGCGATTGAGAATTTACAAAAGCTTTAAGAAAACGATCTTACAGGTTTAATCTAAATAATTATTAAGTTTTACATCATTGATTTGCAAAACATTATTAATAATGGGCTTATAAGCAGGTTTTTGATTGTTAGATTTTCTATAAAAAGAGTTCAACAGAACTTTTAATTTAACCTTTGAAATTGGTAAATAATTAAATTCAAAAGCAAAATCTTCATTTTTACATTTTAAAAAAATTCTCAAAATTGAATTTTTATGCTGTAGATGATAGAATTCAATCTCATTCCAAAAAATTGTTCGACTGTCTGAGAAAGTTATTCCCTTTTTGTTTAAAACAATTTCGGGATTTTTTCTGAATTTTCTTGTTAGAAAAATATTCAATCCAAAACTAAATAAACCACCAAGCAGAATCAAAAACAAAAAAGTAGGATTATAATCACTTTGTTTAAAATATTGTAAACCTACAAAAGTAGAAATTGATGGAATAATGAAATATTGTGCGTACGAAATTTTACTTTTTTCAATCACAACTTTATCCGGAATTTGCTCCTTAAAAAAATGGTTTTTGATTCTAGACATTCGCCGCTTCTTAATATGGAAGTTTATTACCATTTCATCACATCCTTCACAACTCCATAGTTTTGAGTATGCTGCAGCAATTCAGACTCAATAAATGTTTTAATTTGCTCTTCGGAACCATCATTCGGGAACAATAAATGAACATTCGCTCCTGCATCCAAAGTAAAAAATAATGGCAAACTTGTTTCTTTTCTAAAATCCCAAATTTTATTGATAACTTCTAAAGTTCCGGTTTTCATTAAAATAAAAGCCGGATCGCTCATCATCATCATCGCATGAAGGGTCAATGCTTCATGCTCCACAAGTTTAATGAAATCCTCCATATTTCCTGATTTCAGTATTTTTTTCATCGGAACAAAATTCTCACGGGCTTCCTGAAATCTCCTTTCAGCATAAGGATTAGTATTCATCAAACCATGACCCACAGTGGAAGAAACACTTTTTACACCTTCATGAATTAATAAAACCCAATCATTAAAATCTTTGAAAACAGGATGAATTTCAGCATCAGAATATTTAACTGCAAACAGATCTGAACTATCTTTCACCTCATCAGTTGCTCCCCAAACAACCAATCCGTCATACAAACTTCTGCATGCACTTCCGCTTCCTAATCTTGCCAAAAATGAAGCTTTTCTTGTTATAAATGATGGATCCTGAATGTCGGAAGAAAAACACTCATCCAATTTCATGAGACATTTTGCAATAGCTCCAAAACCGGAAGCTGAACTTGCAATTCCCGAACTGTGAGGAAATGTATTTTCTGTTCTGATGATATATTTTCCTTTTAAAACCCAAGGCAAATACTGCTCTATATTCTTAAAATATTTTTCTATTTTTTCAGCAAATTTAATTTCTTCATTCCCTGCTAAAAAAGTCTGAACAGAGAATGGTTCATTAGCAAAAAAATCTATTTCAGTATTGGTTTTACAATGGTTCAAAGTAAAACTGATACTCGGATTTGCCGGAATCTGGTCTTTATATTTGCCCCAGTATTTTATTAAAGCAATATTTGACGGACAGCTCTCCGAAACTGATATATTTTTTACCGTGAAATTTTCTTTTCCTAAAAATTCGTTTGTTGTCATAATTTTTATTTGCCTTGTCAGGGCTTCATCGTTTTGCTTATTTTCTAAATCAGATTAACCTGTTCTTGGTAATTTTTGTCCTTTTGGAGCTTTCTTATAAAAATATCAATACATTTTTTCAATCACATCAGCATACTTTTTCAAGACAACATTTCTTTTTACTTTTAAAGTAGGAGTAATCTCTCCACTGCCAATTTCAAATTCAGCCGGCATTAAAGTAAACTTTTTCACCTTTTCAAAATCTGAAAGATGAGATTGAAGTTCATTTATTTTCTTTTTATAAAAATCTATAATTTCTTTTTTGTTGACAATTTCTTCCCAATTGGTAAAACTTATGCCGTTTTTCTGTAAAAACTCTGTTAAAAACTCAAAATTCGGAACAATCAGAGCAGAAACAAACTGGCGTCCTTCAGCAATTAAAGTAATCTGCTGAATAAAATTATTGTTGGTAAGAAGATTTTCTATCTGCTGCGGAGCAATGTATTTTCCGTTGGAAGTTTTCATAAGATCTTTGATGCGATCTGTAATGAAAAGATTTCCATGGTCATCAAATCTTCCTGCATCACCGGTTTTAAACCAGCCGTCCTCAGTAAAAACTTTCTCGGTTTCTTCAGCTTTATTGTAGTAACCTTTCATAATACCGTTACCTTTTGCCTGAATTTCGTTTTGCTCTCCAATTCTTATTTCAACTCCGGGCAAAGGCTTTCCACAACTGCCGTGTTCAAAACGAGTAAAAGGCAGAGCCGTTAATGTTGCGGTTGTCTCTGTTAAGCCGTAACCAACCGTTACATGAATACCGATAGATTCAAAAAATCGGGTTACTTCAGGTGACAAAGATGCTCCTCCGCATGGAAGAAACCAAAGTCTGCCACCCATCTTTTCCTTTACTTTACTAAAGACCAGAAGATCGGCAAAAGTTTCTTTTATCTTTAATCCAAAAGGGATAGCTTTTTCATTTCTTCTTAATTCTGCAGTTTGCCATCCTGTTTCCAGTGCCCAACTGAAAATTTTCTTTTTCAAAGAGCCTTCCTCTGCTTTTTCTAAAACGCCTGCATAAATTTTCTGAAAAAATCTTGGAACAGCGCACATCATCGTCGGTTTTACCTCTTCCAGAGTTTTGGCAATATCTTTCGGGTCTTCCAGAAAATAAACTCTTGCACCGCCGTAAAGGCAAAGTAAACTCCAGCTTCTTTCAAAGACGTGGGTTAAAGGTAAAAATGCCAGCGACAATTCTTCCTCAAAATTCCTGAATTTAAAATAATCAAAATGTGCATCAAAAGCTTTGATAAAGTTACCATGCGAGAGCATCACCCCTTTTGGTGTTCCCGTTGTACCTGATGTATAGATCAATGTTGCAGTGTCCTCATCTTCTTTATTGATAAAATCAAATTTTGGAGACGATTTAGCAATAAAGTCTTCAAGATAAAAACTGCTGAACTCTTTTTTAATCCAGACTGCTTTTTTAGAAACAATAATGGTTGCAAGCTGAGTATTTTGTTTCTGTAAAATTTCCAGACAAGCATCATACTGAGACTGATTTCCCACCAAAATCATTTTCGAACCCGAATCATTAAGGATAAATTCTGTCTGTTCACCATTATTGGTTGAATATATAGGAACGGTAATGGCTCCTACAGATAATACAGCAAGATCAAAAATCATCCATTCTGCTGAATTGTCTGCATAGATCGCAACTTTATCATTTTCTCCAATTCCTGAATTTTTCAGTGCATTGGCGGTTTTGTAAACAATTTCACTGAATTTGTTCCAGCTCAGTTCCTTCCATCCCGAATCTTTTTTCTTAAAGCCGACTGCTGATTTTAAAGGATGTTTTTCTACATTTTTTCTGATGATAGCCTCTGCAAGATTCATTACTTTTTATTCAGCTTTTTGTCGTTAATATAGTTATTAAGATGAAAGTCTATGCTTTCTGAAACAGGAATAAACTGATATCCCAGTCTTTCTTTTATTTTTTTATTTGAAATAAAATTGAGGTTTGAAACAGCTTCTATATTAGTTTTAGTTGCCATTCTCAGCTGAGGAATAAGCCAGCTGAACAATACATTGGCAACTCTGCCGATCTGAAGAATGTTCTTTGAAAGAATTTTAGCTTCTTTCAGACCTAATTTTTTTCTTATCTGCTCTCCTATTTCAGCATATTTTTTAGTCTCTGATACAATCACAAAACGCTCACCGAACTTTTCTTTCTCCATAAGGTGTACAGCAATTTCTGCAACATCTCTCACATCTACATAGCTTGTGCCTCCGGAAAATGTAAAGTTGTTGTTTTCAAAAGTAGGAAAAACATCTCCGCTGCTTTTCCCCCAGTTTCCGGTTCCTATAATCATTCCGGGGTTGATGATGATGGCATTCAATCCTTCCGCAGAAGCGCGCCAGACTTCCATTTCTGAAATATGTTTTGAAATCGCATATGCAGAATGATCTTCTTTAGGATTAAAATCTGAGCTCTCGTCAAGCTCTCCGTTTTCGTTGAATAAATCTAAGACTGCAGTAGAACTTACATGAAGAAATTTTTTAACAGTGGAATTTTCACATGCATATAAAAGATTTTCAGTGCTTTTTGTGTTGGTACGATAAATTTCTTTACTGTCTTTTGGGTTATACCCTACTTTGGCGGCACAATGATAAACTTCCGTAACATCGTTTAATGCAGCTTCAACAGAAAGAATATCTTCAAAATCAATATCTACCCATTGAATTTTGCTGAAAAAATCATCAGAATTTTCAGTATAATAACGGTAAGAATTTTTTACCTCAATTAAATTACTGGTAGGTCTTTTGGCTGCCCGTACCTTTTTCCCTTTTTTCAAAAGTTCCAGAACGATTACCCTGCCTAAAATCCCTGTAGCACCTGTTACGAAAACCATTAATTATATTCCTACTTGATTACTTACTAAATTAAAATAAAAATTTTTCTTTTCCAACAGTTCGGCATGAGTTCCTTTTTCAATAAAAGTTCCGTCATTGAGAACAAGAATCTGGTCTGCATTTTTTACCGTACTAAGGCGATGTGCAATGATAATCACCGTTTTTCCTTTAAAAAAATCAAAAAGATTGCTCATGATTTCCTTTTCATTCTGCGCATCCAAAGCACTCGTTGCTTCATCCAAAAGAAAAACAGACGGATTTTTGTAGATGGCTCTTGCAATCAAAATACGCTGTTTTTGCCCTGTACTCAGACCTATTCCGTCGTTTCCGACAATGGTATCCATACCTTGCGGAAGCTGCTGAATCAGTTTTTGCAAATTTGCAACTTTTACAGCATAATCCAGCAGATTTTCATCAATATTATCCTGCTTCAAAGTTATATTTCTCCGAATACTTTCAGAAAAAACAAAACCTTCTTGCAGAACAGTTCCCATGATCTTACGCCATTCATTAAGTGAAATGTCCGATAATGAAGTTCCGCCAAAATCAATTTGTCCTGAATCTGGCTCGTAAAAACGAAGAAGAAGCTTGAAAAGTGTAGTTTTCCCGCTTCCGCTTTCTCCTACAATTGCCGTTACTTTACCATGCGGAATGACGGCATTCAAGTTTTTCAAAATATCAAAATCCCCAAAACCGAAGCTTACATTATTGAGTACAATATCATTATTGTTCTTTATTTCTTTAAAATGCTGAGCTGTATTTTCTACCGGTTTGGTATGAACCTCAGCAATTCTTTCCAGGCTTAATTTTGCATCCTGAGAAATCTCTATAAAATACAGAAGCTGATCGAAAGGCGAATTCATCTGACCAACAATAAAACTGATGGCAAGCATCATCCCCAAAGTAAGATCGCCATCAATAACCGAAAAGGCTGCAAATCCTGTAATAAGAATATTTTTAAGCTGAGAGATGAAACCCGCCCCAATCATCTGATATTGCGAAAGCTTCAGCGCTTTTTTATTTCTTTCAAATACATCATGTTGCAGATTTTCCCATTTAGTTCTCTGGAAATTTTCTGATTGATTGATTTTGATTTCAGACATTCCCAAAACCATTTCGTTCAGAATATTCTGATTTTTACTGTTAAGTACAAATTCTTTCTGATCTAAAATTTTTCTCCGGTTTAAAAAAACAGAAATCCAGATAACCGAAAGCGCACTCAAAACAAAGAATATCAGTAAAATAATGAGATTATAAATTCCCAAAACCACTGAAAATACAATAAGGTTTAAAAATGAAAAAAGAATTGAAAGCGTATTGGTTGAAAGAAAAGAATTGATTCTCTGATGATCTAATATCCTCTGCTGAATATCACCCAGCTTTTTGGATTCAAAATAAGAAACGGGAAGCTTTATCAGTTTCTCTATAAAATCGCTGATCAGTTTGATATTTACCCGGGTATTGACTTTCAGCATAATCCAGCTCCTTATCAATTCCATAAAACTGTTTCCGGAAAAAAGAAAAATCTGCGCAGCAATGATCATCAGAACCAGATTTTTATCCTTAGAATTAATTCCTTTATCTACGAGATTCTGTGTAAGAAAAGGAAAAGCAAGCGTGATTATACTTGTCAAAAGCAAAGTAAAAACCAACATAGCCAAAGATTGTCTGTGAGGCCTGAGGTATGAGAAGAGAAAACCAAAGCCTTCCTGAATTTTCTCTTCTTTTTTATCATAAAATTTCTGAGCAGGCTGCAGCAAAAGAGCTTTCCCTGTTTCAGTGTTCTGAAGCCAACCGCTTTTAAACTCATCTTCAGAGAGCAATATTTTCCCATATTCAGGATCAGCAATCAGAATTTTATCCGTTTTTTGCTGTGGAGGCAAAACCACAAAATGCTCATTCTTCCAGTGTAAAATGCAGGGTTTAGGAGCTTCAGACATCAGCTTTTCAAAATCAGTTTCAACCGCAAGAGTTTCAAAACCAAGTTCATGAGAAGCAGAAATGAGATCATGAAAGCTCACCCCTGTTCTGGACTGAAGCGTAATCAGGCGAAGATATTCCGCTGAAAAATTCTTTCCGAAATATTTTGTAATTATCCTAAGACATGTCGGTCCGCAATCCATCGAATCGAGCTGCCTGTAAAAGGTAATTTTTGCCACGAAAAATTTATTTTAAAACCATATTGTTTCTTCTGGGTACTTTTCCGCAGAGAACATCGGCAATGCTTTTTGAAATTGCATGATCATCCAAAAGATTATCTAACCAGAAAAATTCTCCTGCGGCGTTGATTTCGATAAAATAATATTCATCTTCGGGCGAAACAATCATATCAACGGCACCATAATCTACATGATAAACATCAAGTAAATTCAGAAGTTTCTGTTCAATATCTGCCGGAATTTTTGTTTTTTTCCATTTGTCAATTAAATTGATGCCATCTTTTCTCCAGTCTATTTTTGCATCTTCAGATTGCTGCGAATCAATTTCAAACGCATAGACGTCCTGCCCGACTATCGTAATCCGCAGTTCTTTTTTCTTTTCAATCTTCTTCTGAAACTGCATCGGACAATATACCAGTGAATCTAATCTTTCCTGGCTTTCTTCATCAATAACATTGGTGAAAACTACATTTTCAACGCCATCTTCGTAGATTGCAAAACCTGTTTGCATTTTCCCAACAACATTCTGATGCTGCATAATGAATCTTTTAGCTTCTTCCGGATCATTCGTAATGCAGGTTTCAGGAATTTTAAATTCTAATTTATGTGCTATTTTAAGCTGTTCTTCTTTGCTGTCGATTCTGCGGTACACACTTGGCTTTCCTAATGAATAGCAATCCAGAGATTCTATAAAACCAAAAAGTGTATGTCTGATTTCGCCCATAGCAGGACCAAAAAATTTAGCTTCCAGCTCTTCTTTTAAGCCAGTCCCTATATTGTAAGCTCTTCTGTACCAAACTGCAGAAAGATCATCTAATTTGATTCTGGTGTCTTGTGTTTTTAAATATGATATCCATTTTCCATTCTCAAAAACAGTAGAAAGTTGATTTTTTAAAGGATATAGATCTACATCAAAACGGATAACCTCGAAATTATTCTGAGCGATAAATTCTGTAACTTTTTCTAAGGAAAAACTGTCTTGTGTATGTGTAATGATTAATATTTTATTGTTCATTGGTGTATATTCTGTTTATAAGATAATCTGCGATTCTCTCTGCAATAGGAAAATTTAATTCTTTCTGAAGCATTCCCCATTCTCCCTGCGGATTTACTTCCAGAAAATAGTAATTTCCATCAGTACTTTTAATCATATCAATCGCTCCAAAAATCAAACCCATTTCTTTCATCATTAAGTTTAAACTGTTTTCTACAGCTTCCGGCAAATCATATTTTTCCCAGAAAAAGTCTGACCGGGAAACCCGCCAGTCAGCGTAAATGCTGTTATTGATCTTTCCGGTAAAAAAATCACCATTTACATACACAATTCTCAGCTCATACTGCTTGTGAATATAGGGCTGAAAAATCATTGGGCAAGAAGCAATATCAGACAGATGCTCAAGACTATTTTCATCAAAAACTATAGTCGAAATCATTTCCTGACCATCCATAGACGCAGAAATCGTTCCGTGAAGTTTTGCAATTGCTTTACCATTACAGAAATTACGGAAAAAATCTTTTACCGCATCTTCATTGTTTGAAAAAAGTGTTTCAGGAATTATTAAGCCGTTCTTTTTGGCGATTTTCAGCTGCAAAATCTTGTTGGACTCAATGTTTCTTTCAGGCTGCAAAGGATTGATCCATGGAAGATGTTCGAGTGTCGTGAAAACATTTAATCTTAAGCTTTGATATTCATTTAAAAAAATAGACCGGTAATGATCATCAAGATCTTCGGGGAATTTAACACTCCAGGTTTTGCGGTGCCAGACCGCTTTTATATCTTCAGAACTGATTTGATTGCCCGATTCATCCGTTATTGTAAACGAACTAGTATTAAGACTTAATTTCATCTGATGGTTGAAACAGTCAGAATTTAACCGAAAAAAAGGAATATTTTTCGATGTAAGATATTCAAAAAAAAGATCAATATTGTAAAAGTCCTGAGAATGAGTGATACAGAGAATCATCTTTAATCATAATAAAAAAGGAAACTTGACGTCTAAGTTTCCTTTCAATATAAAGTTGTTAATATGCTTTTCTAAGAGAAAATTTAAATATCACTTCCTTCATCTCCGTCTGACGGATACTTCATTGTTTGATGGGTATCATAAACAGGCTTAGTAACCGTATCTTTCAAAGGAGTTGTAAGTCCTGTTCCCGATGCACCTCCTTTTACCGCTTTAGTATCTTTTATTTGATTTTCTAAAAACGAAGCAAAAAACGGTTTTTTTAATTTTTTCTTTTCCATAATGAAATATTTTTATTGATTTGACCTTACTAAGGTAATAATTATTAGTGATCAATAAAAGCAAAATACGTTATTTAAGAAAATTTTAACATTATAATTCACCGCCATTTAATCTTTTGCTAAATCTAAAAAATCTTTTACTATAAACGCAAAATCAACAGGATTATCTGCCTGAACCCAATGCGCCGCATTTTTAATTTTCACAAACTGCGCCTTAGGAAACTGCTGTCTGATGGAAAACTCATCCTGCGGTAAAATATAGTTTGATTTTTCCCCGGCAATAAATAAAGTTTCACCTTGAAAAACACCAAATTTAATGGCATTAGATACAAACTGACTGTATTTTTCTGCTAAAGTTTTAAGATTAAATCTCCAGTTCAGCTTTTTAGAATCGCCGTTTTCTTCCCAATATAGATTTTTAGCCAAAAACTGAATAGTAGACTTTTCAGGAATATACTGACTCAAAACTTCTTCTACTTCACTTCTAGATTTCATCTCATCAAAATTTACCGTTTCCAGAGCCTTTATAATTCCCTGATGGTGTGGTGGATAGGATTTTGGAGAAATATCTACAACAATAAGTTTTTCAACTTTTTCGGGATAATTGACAGCAAACTGCATGACCGCCTTTCCGCCTAATGAGTGTCCTAAAACGTGCGCTTTTTGTATACCGTAATGGCTCATGTAATTAGCGATATCGTCTGCAAGATCATCATGTGACATATTTTCGGAATGAAAACTTCTGCCATGATTTCTCAGATCTATTAAATGAACAGGCATAATTTCGCCTATTTCTTTCCCAAAGCTTCCCCAGTTATCAAGCATTCCGAATAATCCGTGAAACACTAAGAGCGGTGTTGACGATAAATTTTCGCCAAATATTTTTGAATGTAAAATTTCCATTTTTATTAAGATTTTAGAGGTTAGAAATTATAGGTTAGTAAACAATACACAAAACTAACTTCTAATTTCTAACATCTAGTTTCTAATTCTACCATTTTGCCAATCTTTTCAGATATGCCTGAACCGTGTTTTCCATTCCCATATACAAAGCTTCAGAAACCAAAGCATGTCCGATAGAAACTTCCAGGAGCTTTGGAATATGGTCTGAAAAATATTTTAAATTTTCTAAACTCAAATCATGTCCTGCATTGATTCCCAAACCAAATTCAGCCGCTTTTTCAGCAGTTTCAACATAAGGCTTGATCGCTTGTTCTTTATTCACAGAGTAATTTTTAGCGTAGGCTTCTGTATACAATTCAATTCTGTCAGTGCCTGTTTCTGCGGCAAATTTCACCATTTCCGGATTCGGATCAAGGAAAATAGAAGTTCTGATTCCCGCGTTTTTAAATTCAGCAATAACCGATTTCAGAAAATCCAGGTTTTTCTCGCAGTCCCAACCTGCATTTGAGGTAATAGCATCATCAGCATCAGGAACCAATGTTACCTGTTCCGGCTTTATTTCTAAAACCATATTGATGAATTTACGATGCGGGTTTCCTTCAATATTAAATTCGGTATGAACCAAAGGTTTCAGATCATAGACATCCTTTCTCGTAATATGCCTTTCATCAGGTCTGGGATGAATGGTAATTCCGTGCGCTCCAAATTCCTGAATTTTAACTGCTGCCTCTGTTACACTGGGCGTTTCTCCGCCTCTTGCGTTTCTTAAGGTAGCTATTTTATTAATATTTACACTTAGTTTTGTCATTTTTACTTAAAATTTGAGGATTATGATCACTACCTCTTTTTATTAGTATACAAAAATAAAGAAACCTCTTCAAAGTCTCTTTATAAAGTTCTTTTTATCTCAGAATGAATGAAAATTATTATCACAAAAATGATGATTATTTTGGCAAACCAATCTGCATAATCTGCAAATCAAACTCTTTGGAAGCTACCAGTAAATGATCAAAAATATCAGCCTGGATTTCTTCAAAATGCTCCCATTTTGAGTCATTGGCAAAACAGTAGACCTCCATTGGAAGACCTTGTGTAGTAATTTCTAGCTGACGTACCATAATTGGGCTGTTTTTATCTACCTGCGGATCCTGCTCAAGATATTTTTGTGTGTAATATCTGAAAACACCAATATTGGTAAGCTGCCTTCCGTTAATAATTTTATCTTTATGTTTAATATTTTCTTTTTCGAAATTAATTTCAGAAGTTTTATGGTTTAGGTAGTCTGAAAGCAGGTTGATTTCTTTTAATTTTTCAACTTCATCATTGCTTAGAAATTTAAACGAATTAATATTAAAGAATATTGATTTTTTTATTCTTCTGGTATTGGATTCTGACATTACCTGGAGATTTTTAATCTCAGTTGTAAGCAGATCGTAAGTAGGAATAGAAGAAATCGTTTTATCAAAATTGGCAATTTTTGTTGTTAAAAGACTTATATCTAAAATATTTCCTTCAATATTATATTTCGGAATTCCGATCCAGTCGCCAACTTTCAGACTTTTGGATGTTGCTACGTGAATACCGGTAACAAATCCTAAAATTGTATCTCTGAATACCAAAACCAACACTGCAGTAATCGCTCCTAAGCTTCCGACAATAGTTGTCCCCTTGATTCCGAAAATTACACAGATACCAACCACAGAAAACACAAAAATCCCAAGAATTTTAATAGTCTCGGAAACTGCGTTAATTGCCATTACTTTATAATAATCCTGTTTTATAGTGAAATAATACCTAAATCCGGTAAGCGCTCTGTACAGCATTCCTGCCAGAATAAATACCAACCCGAGATTCACTGATCTGATAATAAAAATAGTAGTTTGCCGCAAAGCACCAGCAAAGATAGACTCATGTATGCTTCCTATGAATGCCAAAGCTATAAAATGTGCTACCGAATTGGTAATTTTTGACTGATAAACCGATTTAATAATCGGATATTTATTTTCATTTCTGAAAAACCTGAAAATATAGTTAATGATAATCTTAAAAAGAAAGTCCAGAAAAAGAAAAATGGCAAGAAGAAGCCCAAGTTTTACAATTATATGAAATATCCACGAAGCACCATCCGGAGTTACTTTAATAATATATACATAAAGCTGCTCGCTCATCTCCTGAAAAAAACTTTTGGTGTCTTTTATTTCATCTTTCATCCTAAAAAATTATTTATCAAGATAAAACACCCATAATCATACCTTTCATAACAAATGAAAAAATATTTCTGAATATTTTACTGTACAAAATTACTAAATTATCAGCCGCTAAGCTTCCATCAAACCCTCATTATTATTAATAAAAATTAAAAATAATTAATTTAATAATAAAAATAACATAATAAAATTAACAACTTAATAAAAAATTAACTAATTTAGTAATCCTAACCTAAAAAACTTATATTTATGAGAAAGCTTAATCTTCTTTTTCTATTAATCTTTCTATTGACGGTATTTTCCTGCCGTTCGGAAACCGAAACAGCTGTAGAAACCGTTGTAGAAAACACAGTAAAAACCGGAAAAATATCCGGAAGAGTCATGTCACAAAACGGAAACAAACCAATTGGTGGTGCTTCTGTTTTTACTTTCGACGATAAATATAAAATTTATCATACCACTTCTGATGCCAGCGGAAACTTTACAATGGACGCCCCTGCAGGAAATCATACCATCTACATTCAGACCGGTAACGGAAGTAATTTCCGCACAGAGATCTCTGCAACAATTAAAGAAAATGAAACTTTAAGTCTCAATTCTGCCCAGACCAAACTCAATCAGGTTGCTAAAATTGCTTATGTAAAGGGAAGTTTCGATAAAATTGAAGATATTATTCAAAATCTTGGTTATACCGCTACTGAAATTACAAATGCAGATCTTGCCAATATGCTTACTATTGCACAGTACGACATTATTTTCCTTAACTGCGGATCCAGAAAATACAGCACCAATGCTTCTCTTTATCCGATTATAGACAATAATTTAGCTATTTTTGTGGCAAACGGAGGAAGTATTTATGCTTCAGACTGGGATGTCTCTTATCTTGTAGGAGGTAATGACAATACCAACAACTGTGCGCTTCCTGGAGGTTTTGTTCCAGACTCAAAACTTTGTTCTAAAAACACCGGCTCATCGGGAATGGTTGCTGCATCCGTTAATAATACGGGTTTATCAACCGCTTTAGGCTTCAATACTCTGAATATTGATTATGACATGGGAGCATGGCAGAAAATCATCAATTATGATGCAAATTACTGGGAAGTTCTGGTAAAAGATGCAGGAAGCAATGATGCATTAATGCTGAGAACCAATCAATTTACAGCAACAGGACTTCCCAATACACCTATCGGGAATGCCTCCAACTCGACCTTTACCACAGTTTGTATAACGCTTCCCGGCAATATTCAAATCAGTGTTTCTGTTCCACAAATTGCAGTACCTTATCTTGTGGCTTTAGGAGCTACTGTAGGCTCTTGCACCGGAACTACCAACAGCGGATATATCTATTATACCACTTTTCACAATCATGCTACCGGAAACATCGGAAATGCAGGGGTAATTTTACAGTATGTGATTTTGAACCTTTAGAAAATTGAAAACTTCAGACTGATTACTAATAACCAAGACCCGGGAGAAATTATCTTCCGGTTTTTTTCTGAATTAAAGTTTGTGTTCTTCAGACTGAGCAAGAAAATCTATATTTCTTTTCAATCCTGAAAACTTGGTTCTTTTCACCGGTGATTTTCTGAATATTTCCGAAAACAGATCTTGTGTAAGCTCTCTCCACTCTCCTTTTCTGAAATTTCTGAGCTGATCATTCGGTTTAAACTTATTCTGAAAATTCGGAACTGAAAAACGGTTCCACGGACAAACATCCTGGCAAATGTCGCAGCCAAACATCCAGTCTTCCATTTTATTTTTAAAATGATCCGGTATTTCACTTTTCAGCTCAATGGTTGCATAAGAAATACATTTGCTTCCATCTATAATTTTATCTGAGACAATTGCATCTGTTGGACACGCATCAATACATTTTCTGCACGTTCCGCAGTGATCTGTTGTTTCATGATCTGCCATTAATTCCAGATCACAAATAATTTCAGCCAGAAAATAAAATGATCCGCTTTGTTTAGTAATCAGGTTCGCATTTTTTCCTACCCATCCTATTCCCGATTTTTTTGCCCAGCTTCTTTCCATTACCGGAGCAGAATCTACAAAAACTCTGAACGAAAACTCACCGATTTCTTTCTGAAGCTCGGCGACCATTTCTCTCAGAATATCCTTAATGACCTCATGATAATCTTCTGCATACGCGTATTTAGATATTTTAAAATTGTCCAGAGACGGAATTTTTTCTTCGGGAAAATAATTGTAAGAAAGAGAAATAACTGATCTGGAACCTTCTAAGAGCAATCTCGGATCAAGTCTTTTGTCGAAATGATTTTCCATGTATTTCATTTCGCCTTGGTAATTGCTTTTGAGCCAGTTTTCCAGATGTTTTGCATCTTCTTCCAAAAAATCAGCTTTCGAAATTCCACAATTCTGAAATCCAAAACTTCTGGCTTTGGTTTTAATGAGCTGGGAATATTGTTCGGCTTTTGAATTCATAGATTTCGCATTGCAAAACTAAGATTATTTTATAAATTTGTTTGAATTTGAATGTCATGAATAATCAGTCATTTTAAATCGTTAATTTTAATAAAAAAATAAACATTATGTCATTAGCAGATGTATTACAATCAGGAAACTATGAATTAATCGACGTTCGTGAACCCATGGAACTGGAAATGGACGGAAATATAGAAGGTGCGAAAAATATTCCGCTCGGAGAAGTGGAAGACAGAAAAGATGAGATTTTATCTATCGAAAAGCCTGTAATTCTATTTTGCAGAAGCGGAAACAGAAGCGGAAAAGCTTTGGAATATCTGAACTCGCAAGGTCTGAAAGAAGGATATAACGGCGGAGGCTGGGCAGAATTGAAATCTCAACTGTAAATATTAAAGGAACTTCAGGTTCCTTTTTTTTCAATAAAATATGATTTTAGAACAAACATTTAAAAATCTCTGTTTTCATTACTCTGATGATCAGAAATTAATAGAAAAACTATGGACAGAGATCAGTAAAAGTTATGCTGAAAAGTCAAGACACTATCATAATCTCCTGCATATTGAAAATATTTTTGAAGAAATTGAGCAGGTAGAACAAGACATAAAAAGAATTGAAATTATTTCTTTTTCAATTTTTTATCATGATGTGGTCTATAGTGCAACTTCAAAATCCAATGAAGAAAAAAGTGCAGATTATGCTGCAAAAAGACTGACTGATTTAGACCTGAATACAAACGATGTTGAAGTCATCTGCCGCCAGATTTTAGCAACAAAATCTCATCAAAAATCAGATGATTCAGATACCAATTATCTTCTGGATGCTGATTTATGTGTTCTTGGCAAGAATTCTGAAATTTACAGTCAATATATACAACAGATAAGAAAAGAATATTCAATCTATCCCGACTTCGTTTACAAACCGGGCAGAAAGAAAGTTTTACAGCATTTTCTCGATTTGGAAAACATTTACAAAACAGAATTTTTCCGTGAAAAATACGAAGCAACTGCAAGGAAAAATATAATGGACGAGCTAAAAAACTTAAACTAAAAACCCTGTTTACAAAACAGGATTTTTAATTTCATTAAACTCTTTCAGAAGATTTTCAAAAACTTTCTCAACGGGTAATATTTCATTTATCAAAGCGGAGACCTGACCAATTTCCAGTTCACCATCTTCCATATCACCCTCAAACATTCCTTTTTTAGCCCGCGCTCTTCCTAAAGAAGCTATTAATGCTTCTGTATTTCTTCCGGTATTGTAAATTTCTTCCAGTTCATTGAAAAATTTATTTTTTACCATTCTTACAGGTGCTAATTCTTTGAGCGTAAGATGAGTATCTCCTTCGTTAAGCTCAGTAATTTTCTTTTTCCAGTTATCATGGGAACTCGCTTCTACAGTGGCTGCAAAACGGCTTCCGATCTGTACACCGTCTGCCCCGAGAATCATGGCAGCTTTCATTTGAGAACCTAATGCAATTCCACCCGCTGCAATCAATGGTTTAGAAATATGTTTCTTTACATTGGGAATGAGGCAAAGCGTTGTGGTTTCATCTCTACCATTATGTCCGCCGGCTTCAAATCCTTCTGCAACAATAGCATCCACACCTGCATCTTCACATTTTACAGCAAATTTTGTAGAAGAAACCACATGAGCTACTTTTATTCCTTCTTTCTGCAATGTTTCAGTATAAGTTTTTGGATTTCCGGCAGATGTAAAAACAATTTTTATTTTTTCTTCCAAAATAATATTGATGATTTCTTCAAGATTAGGATAAAGCATCGGAACATTGATGGCAAAAGGTCGATCTGTAGCTTTTTTGCACTTCTGAATATTCTCACGCAAAATATCGGGATACATACTTCCCGCACCAATCATTCCCAATCCTCCGCAATTGGAAACTGCAGAAGCCAAACGCCATCCGGAATGCCAGATCATTCCGCCCTGAATGATAGGATATTGTATTTTAAAAAGCTCGGTAAGTCTGTTTTTATTTTCCTGCTTATCGTGGAGCTTCTTAGCTGCATTAAAATCTATAAAATTACTCATAGCGTAAAAATATTAAATTTTATTGATGTCAAAAAACAAAAAACTTTTTTTGGCGGAGTTTATTTTTTTTAAATTTAAATAATGAAATGGTCATGATCGAAAAATTTAAGCTTCAAAGAAGGCATAACTTCCATGACAAATAAAACATAAACAGTTATATGAAAATAAGCATTATTGGCGTAGGATTAATTGGCGGTTCGATTGCATTAAAATTAAAACAGAAAAACAGCGTAGATTATATTTACGGAATAGACAACAATACAGACAATCTCAACGAAGCTCTATCTTTAAACATTATCAGCGAAAAAGCTGACTTTGAAACAGGAATAAAAAATTCAGATCTGATTATCATTGCAATTCCTGTAGACTCTGCAAGAAAGATTCTGCCGGAAGTTTTAAATTTAATTTCAGATCAACAAACAGTAATGGATGTTGGCTCTACCAAATCAGGAATCGTAAATTCTGTAAAAGATCATCCAAAAAGATCAAGATTTGTAGCTTTTCATCCGATGTGGGGAACGGAAAATCACGGTCCGAAATCAGCTATTGCAGACAGTTTTTCAGGAAAAGCCGGCGTAATCTGTAACCGTGAAGAGTCTGCGGATGACGCATTGCAGCTTGTAGAAAATATTGTAAACGATCTTGATATGCATCCCATTTATATGAATGCAGAAGATCATGATATACACACTGCCTATATTTCGCATATTTCACATATCACTTCTTATGCTTTAGCCAATACGGTTCTGGAAAAGGAAAAAGAAGAAGACACCATCTTTCAGCTGGCAAGTTCGGGTTTTTCCAGCACTGTTCGTCTGGCAAAATCCCATCCTGAAATGTGGGTTCCGATTTTTAAGCAAAACAAAGACAATGTTTTGGATGTTTTAAACGAACATATATCCCAGCTTCGAAAATTCAAATCGGCTTTGGAAAAAGATAATTTTGAATATCTGGAAGAACTGATCGTCAATGCTAACAGAATAAGGGAAATTCTGAATCAATAAAATATCACCTTAATTTTCTTCGCAAATTTATATTAAAGCTTAAACTTTAAGGAGCCAATTTAAATCAAAATGTTGATGAAACTTTATTCTCAAAGTTGACGAAGCAAGTTTTTTTTGTATTGCTTTTTAAAATGTGTGCAGAAAAAATCTTTGCTCTTTAAGAATATCATCGTTTTACGTATATAATTTAATTAATCAAAATTCCTTTTTGGATTTTTACCCTAAACTCATATTATTCAATTTTATTAAACCAAATTTTAATTTTATTAAAATAAATATTACATTTGTAAAAATAAATTTTGATGAAACTCCCAATATTTTGCCCCAGTTGTGATCATACTCTCAACGTAAGTCAGATGAAATGTCCTGACTGCGGCACGAATGTAAACGGCGATTATGAACTTCCGGTTCTCTTGAAGCTCAACAGAGACGAGCAGGATTTTATCCTAAATTTCTTTCTTTCCAGCGGAAGCATCAAGGAAATGGCAAAACAGGCTGCACTTTCTTATCCCACTATGAGAAATAAAATGGACGATCTTATTCAGAAAATTAGTCAACTAAAAAAATAAAATTCATGAACTGGAAAATTCTTTTGAATCCTTTCTCAAAATTCAGTGAAGTACAGCTGTTTACTGTCGGTCTTATTTTTATGCTGATAAATTTTACTGTAACCTATTTATTCGGATTTCAGCTGGATAGTATTTTTCATTACGGATATATCGGGGAGAATGATCCTCTATTGAAAACGGTGCTTATCACTTTGAAAAGCTATCTAATCGCTATTGCTGTTCTTTTCGTGCTGGGAAAAATTTTCAACAGGAAAACAAGACTTATTGATATCATCAATACCGTAATTATTGCACAAATTCCGGTTTTACTGCTTATTTTAATAGGAGAAATTCCGTTTGTAGAGCAAGCGATCATGACAACTGCAGAACTTTCAAAAAGTAAAACACCTGAGATTCCTGCTTCAGATCTTATTATTCTCTGCTTTTTTGCATTTTTTGCATTAATCACCGTTGCCCACGGATTCACTTTACTTTATAACGGCTTTAAAACTGCAACGAATACAAAAGATGTGAAAAAAATTATATTATTCGCTTTTACAGTTATCATAACGATTATGATTTCGCAATTTTTAGTCTGAATTATAGTATTTTGAAAAACAGGAATTAAATTACCTGATTAGCAAATAAAATTGATCAACCTTATAATATGAAACAAACCAATGAAAATTGTCGATTCTCGTAAAAAACCAATAAAAACATCCATATGAAAACAAAACTTTCAATATTTCTGATGCTGATCTGTTTCACGTCATTTTTTTCACAGGAAATTACTGGTACGTGGAAAGGCGAGCTCAACTTTCAGGGTTCAAAACTACCACTGATTTTTAATATCAAAAAAGATAAAGAAGGTTATACTTCTACTGCAGACAGCCCGTTACAGCAAGTAAAAGATATTCCTGTCGACAAAACTGTTTTTGAAAAAAATAAGTTAACACTTGAGATTTCAGCTATCGGAGGAATTTACACAGGTATGCTGGAAGGAAAAAAAATTACAGGAACATTCAGTCAAAATGGTATCTCGCTTCCGCTAATATTAGAACCTTCAAGTGAAAAAGGCAATTATGCTGCGAAAAATGAAACTTTGCAGCTGCCTCAAAATCTGAATGAGAGCATTAAAAGAATTGATGATTTCATTTCTTACCTTGAAAAAAACAATGCAGAAGCCGGAGAAATTTCTTTATTCAAAAACGGTAAAGAAATTTACAAAAGAAATTTCGGGCAGCAGAATCTTCCTTCCAGCTCAGAAAAACATTCTGCTTTTCAGATTGGTTCTGTTACCAAAACCATGACGGCTTCCATGATTTTTAAACTGATTGAAAAAAAACAGCTGAATCTGAATGATAAACTCTCAAAGTTTTTCCCGGAGGTTCCCAATGCAGAAAAAATTACCATCAGCCAGATGCTGAACCA
This sequence comes from Chryseobacterium sp. L12, assembly GCF_056133985.1. Classification (NCBI taxonomy): domain Bacteria; kingdom Pseudomonadati; phylum Bacteroidota; class Flavobacteriia; order Flavobacteriales; family Weeksellaceae; genus Chryseobacterium; species Chryseobacterium sp. L12. The sequence goes on from NZ_JBVYOF010000017.1 coordinate 111,796, forward strand.
CACTTCAGGTTTGGGAGATTACGTGCAGGGAAAAGATGATATGATGTGGCTCATCAATAAATCTGATGATACAAAAATAATGGCTCATATCAAAGAACAGGGTTCTGTTTTTGAGCCGGGTACAGACAAAAGGTATTCAAACACAGGATATTATCTTCTGACTAAAATTTTAGAAAAAGTCACTAAAAAAACGTATGCCGAAAATCTGAAAGAAACATTTACAACCCCTTTACAATTAAATAATTTTTATACTGCAAGCCAAAATCCTGCTAATGTTTATCTGCCTTATGATTTTACCGGAAAATGGATAAGCAAAAAAGATTTCGATTTTAATAATGTAGTAGGTGTTGGAGATATTGCAACCGACCCTACAACGCTGAATATCATCATTAATCATATTTTTGAAGGTAAAATTGTTTCCCAAGTCTCACTTTCTGAAATGATGCCTAAAGGAAATGACAATTTTGGAAAAGGAATTATAACTGTTCCTTTTTTCTCCAAAAAATACTACGGGCACAGTGGCGGTACTTACGGAACCAATTCCCTGATGGTTTATAATCCCGAAGACAAAATTTCTTTTTCGTATTCTCTGAATGCAGACCGGATTGGTGCCAATAATTTTGCCATTGGTGTTCTGAGTCTTTTATACAATAAAGAATATGAATATCCCAAATTGAACAATGAAAAAATACCTGCTTCAGATTTGCAAAAATATACAGGTGAGTACAGTTCTAAAGAAATTCCATTAGGTTTAAAAATATTTATTGAAGATGACAGTCTTTTTGCGCAGGGTACAAATCAACCTGAATTCCCTTTGGAATATGTTGAAAAAGATCAGTTTAAATCTGATAATGCCGGTGCGAAAATAATCTTTACGCCGGAAAAGAAACAGCTTACTCTCATTCAAAACGGAAATAGCCTTATTTTTGATAAGAAATAATCTATGTAGAAAAGATACGGACGTTTCATCTAAAACGCCCGTATCTTTTACTCAAAACGTGCGCATCTTTTGCTTGAAAGATGCGCACGTTTTTTAGTATGCTGTTGACTTTTATTTTTAACACTCCGGAACATTAACTGCAATAGCCAGCCCACCTTCCGAAGTTTCTTTGAAACGGTCATTCATCGACAAAGCAGTTTCCCACATTGTTTGGATTACCTGATCTAAACTTACTTTTGCTTTCGCAGGATCACTTTCCAGAGCAATATTTGCAGCGGTAATCGCTTTTATAGCTCCCATTGTATTCCTTTCAATACAAGGAATCTGTACCAACCCTTTTATCGGATCGCAAGTAAGTCCTAAATGGTGTTCCATGGCAATTTCTGCCGCCATTAAAACCTGACCGACGCTGCCTCCCAAAATCTCCGTTAACCCCGCTGCAGCCATTGCGGAAGAAACTCCTACTTCTGCCTGACAGCCGCCCATTGCTGCTGAAATTGTAGCATTCTTTTTAAATAAAGTTCCGATCTCTCCCGCAACCAAAATAAACCGTGCAATATCGTCTTCAGTAGTTGCATGGGTAAAAGCCTGAGAATACATCAAAACTGCCGGAATCACCCCACTTGCTCCATTGGTTGGCGCAGTAATAATTCTCCCAAAACTAGCGTTCTCTTCGTTCACAGCCAATGCGAAACAGGAAATCCATTTGTTGATATTGGTGAAATTTTCTTCTGCATCAACCACAAGCTGAAACCATTCATCTTTATTTTTATAAATTTTATCGCCTAAAAGTTTTCTGTTGATTCCTGCGGCACGACGGGTTACATTGAGCCCGCCCGGTAAAATTCCTTCTTTATTTACGCCTTTGTAAATACATTCTTTGATCTGCTCCCAAATATAAAGAGCCTCTTTTTTGGTTTCTTCCTGCGTTCTCCAGCTTTCTTCATTAATTAGTATTAAATCTGAAATCTTTTCAAATCCTAATTTGTCACAGTATTTTACAATATCCGAAGATTTATGACACGGATATAAAGTGCGCACACAGTGCTTATCAATAGATTTTTTTTCCTGGCTCATAATGAAACCTCCGCCGACAGAATAAAAATCCTGCACAAGTTCGGTTCCATCTTCAAAAACCGCTTTGAAAATCATTCCGTTGGGATGATAATCAAGCGTCTGAGACATATTGAAAACTAAATGATGTCCATAAATAAAATGAATTTCTTTTTCGCCTCCCAAATTGATGATCTGAGATTTTTTTATCCTGTCAACAATTTCATCAATTTTCGTAGTATCAATAGTTTTAAAATCTTCACCATTCAGACCAAGCATTCCGGCAATATCGGTTCCGTGACCGATTCCCGTTTTTGCCAGCGAGCCAAAAAATTCCAGAAAAACTTCTTTTACCTCCGCAACAGATCTTTCACGATTGATAATTCTGACAAATGCCGCAGCAGCATTCCACGGTCCCATTGTGTGAGAACTTGAAGGACCTATTCCTACTTTTATAATCTCAAATACAGATATTGACTCCATATATATTTTCCATTTTCGCTAAAAGCAAATATACACGGAAAATATTTTAGAATGGGAAGAATAATTTATCATAATAATTTCATTATTTCTTTTCATTCATGAAGACCTCAAGAAACATTAAGTTTAAGGTATTATTCAAAAATTTTGTTTAAAATAAGCGAAACCTCTTTATGTTTAGTAGCAGGAAAAAGATGAGTTCCGCCTTTAATAATATAATCCGGTCTGCAGTTTTTGATCGGAAAAACAATATCACGATCTCCCAAGATCTGAATAACATTGGGATCTTCTTCAAACTTCCACTCCGAAATCCTTTCTACAGACCATTTTAAATAGTACGGATCCCGAACCTGAAAATACTGGATGACTTTAGGATTTTTCGGATCTATCATTTTTCGGAGCCGGGTGTAAAGAAGAGAAGTTTTCTCACCGAAAAAACCTACCGGAAGAAATTTAGGAATCTTGGTAATTTCTCCCATTTTTATTAGGCGTGATTTTTCTTTGTCGGATTTTATACTACCTAAAATAACTACTTTCTGAGCCGGCTTGATACGATTGATTTCCTGCACCATAATACCCCCGAAAGAATAGCCTAAAAGATAAAAAGGTTCAGACTCATCAATTACTGCACTCATACGTTCTACATAGGCAGAAAAGCTTTCCCCGGCTTCGGGAATCAGCCAGTTGATAAAAACAACTTCATGATGTTTTGGAAACTGAAGCCTTTCTAAAACTTTGAAGTCTGCGCCAAGACCGCTTACTACATAAATTTTCATTTAAAAACCATTTTTTAATCAGCTAAAATAAAAAAAGGACCGCTCAATGAAAAGCAGTCCTTTGATTTTTATCATAAGTTTAACCTTATCTTGGTCTTTCGTTATCCACTTTCTCTGTAGAAAGCTTAAACTGAATCTCCATTTCATCTTTAATAAAATAATCTTTTACAGAGCTTTGGTAAAATACTTTGAAATCTCTTCTGTTTAAAGAAAATCTCGAAGATTCTATCTCTACCGTAAATTGGGTAATATATGCATTGGCCGGGAAAGAAATTGTTTTTCTTACTCCTTTTATCGTAATATCACCTACGATTGTTGAATTATACTCTTCATTCGCCAGCGGAATGATTCTTTTTAAATGAAATTTAGCTGTTGGAAATTTTTTAACATCAAAAAAAGTAGGTCCTTTCAGATCATTGGTAAGCTTTGTCTGGTCATCACCAGATAAATCGGCAACCATCAGACTCCTCATATCAATAATAAATTCACCATCAACAAGCACAGTTTTATCAAAATTAAACTTACCGCTTTTCAGCTTTACAGTACCGTAATGTGATGTAGCCTTAGTTTTTACCACTTTGTGTCCCCACCATTTTATCTCAGAAGTTATTACCTTAGAAACTTTATCTCCCTTCTTTTGGGCAAAAACCAATGATATGCATGAACACATCATAACAAACAATAGTAATCTTTTCATTATATTTTATTTACAATTCAACAAAAATAAAAAAAAGTGTAGAACTTCTACACTTTTAACAATCTTTTTTTAAATAAATTATTTCGCAGTAAGCTTTACAGTCATATCTACTTCATCTTTCACAAATACATCTTTCATGGAAGATTTGTATGCCACATCAAATTTTTGTCTGTCAAATGAAAATTTGTCTGATGTGAGAGAGACCAAACCATCTTTCACCGTGATATTTGCAGGAAAAGAAACAGAGCTTGTTTTACCCTTTACAGTAAGATCTCCCGTAACAGTTCGGTTGTAATTCTTATCTTTATTTTTCTTTACAGAAGTAATTTTAAAATTTGCTGTAGGAAACTTTTCAACCTCAAAAAAATCACCGTTTTTAAGATGTCCGTTTAGTTTACCCTGCATCTCGCCTGAAAGATCAGTAGCATTAATGGAAGTCATATCCAGCACAAAAGAACCGCCCACAACTTCATTTCCTTTCATTACAAGATTTCCGGATTTAACATTCACGGTACCATCGTGCGAACTTGCCGCAGATTTAGCTACTTTATAGCCCCACCAGTGTACATCTGAGCTTACTACTTTTTTAGTCTGTCCAAAAGCAAGTCCGGTCGCCAAAACAGCCAATAATATTAATTTTTTCATGTTTTAAATAAATTTTAACGAAGCAAAGATAATCATCTTTGTCTGCTGTTGATATTGATCTACATCAATAAATTAAAAAAAGCTCCGGTATCTTCGGAGCTTGATTTTATTCTGTAAAGTAAGCAGTGTAAAGTGCAGCACCATTAATGCTTATATTATCGGTATTAATCAGATAAATAGGAATATTTTTGAGCATATTTTCCATCTTGTCGCTGATTTTGAATTTCTCGTAAAACTTATCTTTATTAATGTAATTTCTCACAATCTGCGTAATATCTCCAGCAATCAAAAGTCCGCCGGTAGCTTTTAGCTTTAGGGTAAGATTATTTGCTTCCCTTGCTAAAAATTCCAGAAATGTGTCTAATGCAATTTTACAGATCATTACATCTTCCTCCATGGCAGCTTTAAAGATTTCTTCAGTAAAATTTCCGTTAGCAAGACGTTCAGAAAGCCATTCCGGTTCAGGATGTCTCTTCACGTCTCTCAAAAACCTGTAAATATTGAATAATCCTGCTTTTGAAAGTACAGTTTCCCAACTTACAATTCCATAAATATTATTAAGGAACTGATAAAATTCTACCTCAACATTAGTTCTTGGAGAAAACTCAGAATGTCCGCCTTCAGTAGCAAAAGGTCTGAGGTATTTTCCGTCAAAGAAATATCCTGCCTCTCCCAATCCATTTCCGGGTGCTATAATGGCAACATTTCCTTTCTCAAGATGTCCGCTGGTATAAATTGCATCCAGTTCAGAATCTTCCAAAAGACCGATTCCATATGCAGCTGCCTCCTGATCATTCAGCATATAAACTTTTTCAAAACCAAATCTTTCCTGATATTCGGCAATATCCAGATTCCAGTTAAGTCTTACAGGATAACTCTTACCATCAATGACCGGACCCGGAACAGAAATTCCCAGTCTTTTAATGTTTTCAAGCTGTGATTCCTGCATGAACTGAGCAAGAACATCCGAAAAAGATGAATATTCTTTTGTAATATATGTTTTTTTAAGCTGAAGTTCTATTCCTGCATTTCCCGAAAGATAATATCCAATAGTTGTGGTGTCTTCTCTGAGGTTTGCTCCGATAATAGAAACATGGTCGTTATTACTGTTCTTTACCCCTGGTAAATAGAGAGGAAATTTTGGATTTAAGTTCATAATCGCAAATTTTATCAAATATAATAATTGTTTTGGTATTTTTTGTATCCTAACAAAAAACCTTTTCAAAAAGTCGAAAAGGTTTGGTTAATAATTGGTTGTATCTTTAATAATTATTTCCCTAGAGGAATATTGTAAGAAAATCCTGCTCCGATGCTTCCCACATTATAGTCTTGTGAAGCCGAACCGGCAATATCACCATTACTTCCTGCAAATACTTTCTGATACTGAAGAAAGAAATTCCAGTCTCTGTTGTGATACCCGATTTCAGGTTTCAGGTAAAAGCCGCCATCCGGTCTGCTTACGGTAGAATTGCTTGCTACCATGTCATTTCCTACCAAAAATCCGTACCCGAGATCTGCTCCGAAATAAAATCCTGTCTGTTTCGGATACACTCTGATAAGCGCTGCTACAGGAACTACTCCAACATCATTGTTTTTGTAGCCATTATTGTCTTTGCCAAAATAGTGTGTATATCCTGTAGCGATACCAAGACCAAACCCCGGAGTGATAAGGTTCTGATAAGCTACATCTACTCCTATTGCCGCAGAGAGATTATCTGCCGGAACTGCCAAACCTGCTGTAGCTCCTACTTTAATCATGTTATTCATACTTGCATCCTGCGCACTTACTAACCCTGCAGTTAAAATTCCTGTTGCTATAATGGTTTGTTTAATCATTTTCATAACTCTGATTTTAAATTTTACATTTTGCTGGATGTAAAAATCATGCCAATAGCAAATACTGCGATCAGTATTGTGTTCTGAATACGTATTAAAGCTTTATTAGACAACAAATTAGCAAAAGATAAATATTTTCAGCCTAATTCCATTTAATAGTAAACGCATTAGATTGTAAAGATGATTTATTGTTCCTCTAAAAAAGAAAGACTGCAATGGATTCACTATCATAGAATAAGCACTGATCAGGCAGATTACATTGATGAACAGACTCTTAAAAAACAGTGAAGTGTTATTTCGGGAGTACTCTTTACTGAAATTTTATATCAAAATCCTGATTTATAAAAGCAGAATCTAATGACCCCAAAATTAAATGCAGAACAGAGGAGACTGAAGCACAAACAATACATAAAAAAACCTTACCGAAGTAAGGTTTTATAAGTAAGGAAAAGTTTTTAATGAGGCGACGGAATCTGTTTATTGGCATTTTTCACCTCTTTTTTTCCTGTAATTTTCTTAATGAAAAATTCTATCACAATTGGTGCTAAAAGCGTAAGCGCTGTTCTTAATATTCTTGATCTCATAATTTTAAATTTAAAAAAACATTACAAGAAGCAAGCCAATCTTTCAATAAACTCACCTGTAAAAGATACATTATTCCGTTTACAACATAATAGATAAAACAAATAATTTTAATCAATAATACTTTATTACAAAAACGATTTTTGCAATAATATTCTTTTTTTTCGCAATTACAAATAAAATTTTGTAGTTAAATTTGTAATATGAAAACTGTTCCTATCTGAAAAATAATTATTATGAATTCCCAGCAAGAAGTCGTTTATTTCAAAAACATATATGATGTTTGTGATTATCTTAATGTGTCGCCACCAAAATGTTCAGACATATGGTTGGACAAAGTAAAGCAGGTTTGGGTAGCTCCCAATCTCACTATATCTCCTTTAAAATCAGATTTATTTGCTGTCAATTTATTTATTGAAGGTACCGGTACAATAAAAATTGCACACTGGGAAAAACAAATGGAGTTTCCAAGCGTGTATCTCTGTCCCCCGAGACAAACTGTGTCTTGTGAATTAGAAGAGTCTATACTGATAAAGTATGGTGTGTTTTTTTCTGAAAATTTTATAGAAGAATTTCCTTTTTTGAATAAACTAATTAGCAACTATCAGTACTTTCAATTAGATAAATCAATTCCCATTAAAATCCTTCCTGAAGAAATAGATGACCTAATTATACTTTTTGAATTTTTCAATAAAGAATATAATAAATACAGCATAAAAAACAGGACAGTTCTTGCTTCATGCCTTCATATTATTTTGTTAAAGGTGAAGGAATTATATGACCAATACTATGATTCACAATTTGTAGGAAAAATAACTCACTCTGATGAAAATATTGTTGTCTCATTTTTAAAACTTCTTAATAAAGAAAAGAAAAACAAAGACTTCAAATACGAAAAAACTGTCAATTTTTACGCTAATTCACTTAAAATAAATGCCAACTATTTAAGTAGAAGACTAAAAACAGAAACAGGTAAAACAATTAAAGAGCATATTCATAATCTTATTATCCACGATGCAAAATCCCTTCTAAGGCAGACCAATCTATCAATAAAAGAAATATCCTATGTTTTGGATTTTAATGAGCCCTCACATTTTGTAAATTTTTTCAAAAAAAACGTAGATATAACCCCGAACCAATTTAGAAAAAAAGCATTACTGTAAAAATTAAAAAACATATTACCTGAAAGCTTTATTATATAATTAGTAAACTTTAAAATTATGAAAAAAAATCTATTTACTGCCCAACTTCTGCTTGCGGCATCACTCTTCATTGCTCAAACCGGGCGGGTTGGCATAAATACAGAATCCCCTAAAACATCATTAGATGTTAACGGAAGATCTGACAGCAATGGTGTATCTTTAACAAATGATATCACAGGTTTGCAGGCTCCAAGACTTACGAGACTTGAACTTACAAATAAAGGCAATACTTTATATACTCAGGATCAAAGAGGAGCATTGATATACATTACTGACATTTCTGGCGGAGACATACTTTCACAAAGAGTAAACATTACATCTGTAGGTTATTATTATTTTAACGGAACGGAGTGGATTAAAATTAGTCCGGACATTAACATCTATAAAGATGATGGAACTCTTACCTCAAACAGAACAATGACAATGGATGGTAAAACTTTAACCTTTCTAGGAAATAACCAAAGAACCATCATTAATTCAGGATCAGGTATTCGTCAGGAATCATTAGCTTCATCTTCAACAGGTCTTTCAAATATTTTGATAGTGTCACCGGATAGAAATAGCAACAATGTAGAGACTAGATTGAGCCTGCAGGCTTTCCCAGAGTCAAACACACAGGTTTTTGCAGGATTAGATGCCATATCTTTAGATATAGGCTCTAATGCAACTACTAATTCCGTACCTATCAGATTTATAACAAGCGCGGGAAGCAGTGCTCTAGGCACTGAAAAAGCAAGGATAACAGGTGACGGTAAAATGGGCATAGGTGCAATATCTCCATCAAATAAGTTTCATGTGGTAGATACATCAGATCCGGTACGCTTTGAAGGTGTACAAAATACAAATGCTACAAATGTTAGCAGCTTAGTAATTGATCCCAGCGGTGTAGTAAAAACCAGTTTCCTTCAAAGAATAAAATTTGGAGGCTACATTACAACAAACTTCTCCATGTCACAGCCGTCAACTGGAAATTCAATTGCTAAAGTAATTATAGACAATGAGCAGATTGACCTTGAAAATGAATATGATACATCTACAGGACTATTTACACCATTAGAAACGGGTGTATATATATGGGAATTTGCAACATCATATTTTGGTACCAATGCTGTTGACAATGACTTTGGAGTAAGCGCAGAGAGAGCTGTAATAGGCGTTGCAAGTAATTCAACTAACTTATGGGTAGCCAGAGCTAATATAGAAAACTCCACAGACACAAGATACTTTTTAGCCAAAGGTATAGTTACACTAACAGCTGGTACAAGTTACTATTTTGGATTAGCAGCACCGGTAAATAAATCTATGACATTAGTTGCTAGTCCTACAGGAGCTACAGGAAGCGGGATTGGTACTTATTTCAGTTTCACAAGACTAAAGTAAAATACATCAAAAAGCTTACTCTGATTTTTGCGGTGTAAGCTTTTTAATTAAATTCAACTGTCATTATCTTCGGAATAATTCTGCACAGCTTCTGTAAGACTTTTGTAAATCCTCTTTTTAAGCTTATCCGGTTTGAGAACGGTGATGCACTCTCCCATTCCCAAAATCAGCCGTTCCAGCTCAAAATTAAGCTGTACACATATTTTAAATACCGTTCCGTCCTCATCTTCCTTTAGAATCTCCTGAGAATGATGAAAAGGTTTGGTTTTCACATAAGGAGCGTGTTTTGGAGTGATGCAGAATATTACATTTTGAGGTCTTTGTGTTTCAGAAACCGTAGCGCCGATCACTTCACCGAAATAACGATCTGCATCGAAATCTTTATCAATATATTCGGTTTGCTCTTCCATCGAAATTTCTTCTATTCTGTCCAGAGCCAGGTTCATTATTTTGCTTTTATGCCAGCAAATCAAAAACCAGCGGTTATTATATTCTTTCAGCAATTGCGGATGAACGATATAATAATTGGATTCCCTCGCTTTGAAGCTTTTATATAAAATTTTCAAAACCTTTTTATGCAGAACGCTTTCGTACAGAATATCAATATGTTCAAGACCTTTCAGCTGCTCGTTTTTATCCAGATGAATAATTGATTTCTGATTCGTTGAATGGATCGAATCTTCAAGCTTCTGAATCACCCCGTTCATTTCCTTGAACATCGAAAAATCTTTGAACTGCTTCAAAATCTGCACCGCATTGTTCATCGCTTTCAGATCGCTTTCGTTCACCGAAATATTGTGGATACTGTAATACGGATCGCTGTATCGGTAATATTTTCTTTCATAAACTTCAATCGGTGCTTCATACCCGAATTTTTCACTTCGCATATTCTGCAGATCGAGTTGAACCGTTCTTTTGCTTACGAAAGATTCTTTTCCTTCAAATTCAAACAAAGCTTCGGAACATTCGTCCATCAAATCTTCCAGCGTATATTTTTTATACTTGTTTTTCAGACATTTGTCCAGTGTTTTGTACCGGATGAGAGCGTTTTTGTTGGATGACATACGATGAGGTTAAGTTTTAGGTTAACACTTAAATTTAGATTGATGTTGAATCTAATATAAGGCAGTGAAATTCCCCTCCTCTGGAGGGGTGGCGAAAAATCTTGGATTTTTTGACGGGGTGGTAAAAGTTGCCATTTTTCATGACCTCTTTCTTACTAAGGAAGCACTCAAATCAATCTCTTCCAAATTATTTGAGATTGCTTCCTTATTTCTGAACTGGGTTCGCAGACCTCCCGTCTGTTTGCAATGACAGTTTACTTTCTCACCAAAGCTGTCCCTTCAAAAGAAATCCCATCCCAACCGAACTTCATAAAGTTTCTGATATTCTGATGATCTGTTCCTTCAGGATTTTTCATTACATCATTTCTGTAAAAATCTCCGAAAAGATAAAGAGTTTCCTGTTTGGATAAATCATTCAGCGTTGCAAAACTGAAAACTTTACACGAACCGTTATTCTGATTGGCTTCATTTACCGTATTTCCGTTGGCAAATTTCGTTGGCGTGAAATCGTAATGCTCATCTATAAAATCAATTACGTCTTTAAAATCAATACTTTCTGGTGAATTTTTAAGCTGTTCTAAAATCATTATATTATTTTCTTTTTAATTTTTTCTAATTCTGCATCCAGATTCTGCCAAGAGTTCTGGCTCCAGATTCTTATGTAGTCAAATCCTGAATTTACAACGACTTTTTCCTTGTGCAAATCTTCCAGATACCCAAGATTTCCGGCATATTTTTCTTTGCTCATACATTCGGCGACCAGTGACTTTCCATTTTTATTTTCGATCAGAATATCAAATTCGTAGCCTCCGAAATGATGGTTTTTAAAAATCTTTACATCCGTAAAACTGTTGGTCAGTCGGCTGTAAATTTCATCAATAAAAAGATCAGCTGCCTTTTCATTTTTATGACTATTTTGATGTCCAAAAACATTCACAGTATTCAGAATTTCCTGCCTTTGAGATTCATTTTCTTCGCTCACCGCTTTGCAATACGCAAGATAAGCATAGAAAACTGCTTTTCTGTTGTTGGCTCCTTCAAGTTCCAGAGCTTCTTTATAACGGGTAAAAATTTCTTCAGGAACCGAGTTGCAGATATAAATTTTCTCCTTGGCTCTAGTAATGATCACGTTCAGAAGCTTATATCCTTTCGTATGATTGACCGGTCCAAAACTTTGAACAAATTTACCACCCGGCTTTTTTCCGTAAGTAGTTGATATGATGATAATATCCCGTTCATCTCCCTGAATGTTTTCAAGATTTTTTATAAAAAATCCGGCGGTTTCCAATGCTTGAATTTTATTTCGGAAAGCTTCATTTTCAGGCAGAGCAGCCTTTTGCAGAATCATTCTCCTGATATAATTTCGCTGTGTAATATTGAAGGTTGCGATACCGATTGAAGGATACGTTCCGTCTTTTTTCGGCTGAATATTTTCAAGAATTTCAATAACTTTTTCTGCTTCTTTTTTGTTGATATGCTCATCAAAAACACCGTCTGTCTGGAAAAACTCAATGGGTTTGTCTTCAGATTTTGAAGGCAGAGGTTTCAGTCTGGAATGATAAAATGCGTGGTTGGAAAAATCTATCAGATAAGGATGTCTGGAACGGTAATGAAAATCAAGATGATTTTTCTCAAACTGGTTTTCTGTTGCAAAATCCAGCAAAGACTCAATGTTCAGCAATGCATTTTTGTAAGTAATCACTTCATTTTCAGATTCCATATCTTCTTCATCTTCAATTGTTCCGTCAAAAACTTTACTGAAGTAACTGGAAGGTGGCATCTGGTGTTCATCTCCGGCAATGATAATATTTTTAGCTTTCAGCATCGCCGGAAGATTATCTTCCAGTTTCAGCTGACTTGCCTCATCAAAAACCACATTATCAAAATAAAAATTTCTGCCTTGGAAAAGATTACTGCACGCATCCGGTGTGGTAAAAATCACCGGAAAAAAACTGGTAAACAGATCAATATCTTTCTGCACTATTTGTCTCAGCGTCAGTTTTTTATAGTTAGTACTGCTTCTCTTGTTATAAAGATTGGCAACCGTAATATCCTTATTGATTTTTTCAAAATTTTTCACGGCTTCCTGCTGAGAAGTATTCCAAAAATATTCTATGAATGATTTTTGAAATGTTCCGAACTGTTTTATTTTCTTAGCAAGCTCTTCATAATTTTTTTCATTAAAGTGAAGTCCGGGAGCTGAATAATGGTTCAAAACCAAAGGAAAATATGCCGCAAAGAATGATGGCGACCAATTCTCAACTGCAAATAATTTCTCAGTAATTTTTTTCTGGAATACTGTAAGCGGAAGATGAAAAGAATACCAGTTATAGGTCTTCAGCAAAGGGTTTTCAGGATGATTTCTGTAAATTTTAAATAATTCAAAAGTCTCCGTTAAAAATTGCTCAAAAGTCTGGTAAGAATTTCCGAAATCGGTGTTTTTTAACCAGTTTTCGTTGCTGATATTTTGTTTTAATTGTTGAATTTTCTGCAAAATAAGTTCAGTTTCTTTTCCTGAAATCACAGAATCAAAAACATTCTGAAAATCAATTTGCCCAAACTGCTCTTCCAGATCTGATTCGATTGAAAACGATATATTTTGAATTTTCTGACGGTAACTGATGATCTCGTTTCTATTGTTCCAAAGATTATCAGACAATTCAACTGGTGGGAAAAATTCGGTAAGGCTGATCTGCTTTATCAATCCGCTGATCTCCTTCAAACGCTTCTGCGTACTGATCTTATTTTTCTTTGATATTGAAAAAAACGCTGTTAACCGATAGAAAAAACCACTCGTAATTTCCGGATGAAATTCTTCTGAATTTTGATTTAAAACAGCGGTGGCTACTTCCGTTTCGTCAATCAACGAATAGAGTTTGCTGATGTTTTCCGAGAATTTTTTTTTCTTTTTTGATTCGAAGACAGGTTTAAATTCCGCAATCAGTTTTTGAATCTCGTGCAGATCTTTTTCATAATTCTGAAATGATAAATCAAGATTTTGCAGACTGCTGTAAAAATCTTTCTGAACCAATTTTTCGGGATTGAGAAAAAAATTCCCCTTAAAAGGCTGGAACTCCTGATACAGCTCTTCACCGTTTTTCAGAATATTTTCAATGGCACTGAACTCCTCTTCCGAAAACGAGAACTGAATATCATTCAAATCAATACTTTCTTTCAGATTCTGATAAGAAAGTAGATTTGCCACAATTTCCGTACGGTTTTTACCGGATAAAATATCCTGATTTAAAAGTTCATGAACCGAGTTGATCACATTTTTATGAGCAGAAATTTCCGTAAGCTGAGCTTGCAGAGACTGCACCGAATATGGCTGAACGGTCTTTTTGAAATCTGCCGAATCTATCGTATTCCGAACTGCATCTACAACCAGTCTGCGGTCTGCCGCCGAATCTTTTATCATAATACAATAGCGTTCCAGTCCTAGTTTGTGAAGCGCATTGTAGAGCACTTCCAATGCGGTTTGCTTTTCGCACACCACAATGGTTTTCTGTTTATTTTCCAGCGAATTGAGCAAAACAGCAGTCAGAGTCTGGCTTTTCCCTGTTCCGGGCGGACCCTGGATCAGAATTTTGGACTGTGACTGAAGCGATTCTAAGATTTCCTGCTGCGAAGGATCTGTTTCTACGGAAGTTATCGTCTGAAATTCTTTTTTCTCGAAATTCTCTATCGGTTTGTACTCCTGTTTCAGAGTTTCATAATCATTGATAATATTCTGTTTCTGAACCTCAAACAATGAAAAAAGACCGGATTTTACAATAACCGCATCGCCTTTTTCAGGAAGCTGATTTTCAAAGGTCGATTTTGATTTAATGAATGGTATTTCCTCATAATTATTCAGAATAAAATCCAGATTCTGCGAAATTTTGAGCTGATCAAGAAGTTTCTGGCAGATCTGAAGCAGTTCAGGCTTGTCGATTTTACCATCCAGCAACATTTCCTCAGGAATCTGTTCTAATGTAATTCCGGAATCATTCTGCAGATGATTGACCAGAACTTCGTTCATATAAATCGGATCATCTTCTGTCCTGCTGATTTCCCAGGTGTTAAGTTCATTAACCGGTTTTATTTTTACAGACCAGATGAGAACCGGTGCCGAAGTAATCTGTCCGTCCAGATCTCTCCTGATAAGCAGGGGAAAACCAAAACCCAAAGAATTGATCCCTTTTTCCGATTGAATGACATCGTTCTGAAATACCAGATTTTCCAAACCTGTCGAAAGTTTCTCCAGAATTTTGGAACGGGATTCTATAGGATTATCAGAACTTTCAACAGTTTTTTCCTGAAGATTTTCCTTTTCATCTGCGTAAAGATAAATGCTGTCTTTCTTTTCAGTTTTAGGAGCAGGTTCTTGCTTTTTATCCAGAACTGAAAACCTGAAACTGATGTTTTTCTGCGTAAGAAGATCAATAATGAAATGTTCGGGAAGACTTTTCTGAATTTCAGACAACCTTGCCAAATCAAATTTGTATCGGGAATTTCCCGGAATAGCATTGAGGTGAACGCCTCTTCTGTTACCGGTTTTCAGCTTGGTCTGAAAGGCTTGGAATATTTCTGAATTCAAATTATTCATTCTGCGTTTTTAAAAAATTTTCATTAAATGTATAAAAATTTTCTACAATGCAAAAACATTGCGCACTTGTATCATTACTTTGCATCATCAAACAATGAAACTGGAACAGCGAATGGCTCGCAGCCCGACTTGAACGGAGCTCTTTTTATAAGGAGGAACGACGAATAAAAAAGCGGGAGTGGAAGGCGGAATAGCTGCCCAAATAATTAAAAATAAATTTTGAAATGAAAACAATTACAGGAAATGACTTAATCGCTTTGGGATACAGACCGGGAAAATGGTTTGCTGAAGCTTTGGAATATATTAACGAAAATCAATTAGACGAAAATCAAATGAAAGATTATCTGGAACAATTCAAATCTCCGGAACCGATTCCGCTGCATTCTGCCCCAAAAGATTTTGTCATCAACATCCGCGCAGAACACGAAAGTGAAAATGATAATGTGGAAAAAGTAATCAATACGATGAATGTCCTGATGAAAACGCCGACATTAACCAATGGCGCAATTATGCCCGATGCCTGTCCTACTGGTCCGGAAGGTCATATTCCGGTGGGCGGTGTTGTGGTGGCGAAAAATGCCATTCACCCGGGATTTCACTCAGCAGATATTTGCTGCTCGGTTATGCTCACAGATTTTGGAAAAATGGAGCCGAAAGATGTTTTGGATGCTGCCCATTCTATCACGCATTTCGGTTACGGCGGAAGACCAAGAGGTGAACAAATGCCGATGTCACAAGAGCTGATGGACGCTTTCAGGGAAAACGAATTTCTGAAAGATGAAGATTTAATCAGCATCGCCCGTTCACATATGGGAACTCAGGGTGACGGAAACCATTTTCTGTTTGTCGGAATTTCTAAAAATACCGGAAATACAATGCTGGTAACCCATCACGGTTCGAGAGCGCCGGGTGCGAAACTGTATGATAAAGGTATGAAAGTAGCCAACCGTTTCAGAATGGAACTTTCGCCGGAAACGTTGAAAGAAAATGCCTGGATCCCGTTTGAGACTGAAGAAGGAGAACAATATTGGGAAGCTTTGCAACTCATCAGAAAATGGACGAAAGAAAACCACGAATCTATTCACAATGCGACGTTGGAAAAATTAAACACCGAAAAGCTAAACCGATACTGGAACGAACATAATTTTGTATTCCGGGACGGAGATTTATTCTATCATGCGAAAGGTGCAACCCCGCTGGATGACAAATTTTTACCGGATATTACAGGTCCAAGACTGATTCCTCTGAATATGGCAGAACCTGTACTGATTGTACAGGGAACAACCAACGAAAGAAATCTGGGTTTCGCCCCTCACGGTGCAGGAAGAAATTTCAGCAGAAGCTTTCATAAAAAGTCTCTTGCCCATAAAACCATTGATGAAGTTTTTGCTGAAGAAACAAAAGGTCTGGATGTGAGATTTTTTACCAATGAAATTGATATTTCTGAACTTCCTACCGCTTATAAAAGTGCCAAAAACGTAAGAGCGCAGATTGAAGAATACGGATTGTGCGAAGTTTTGGATGAAGTGATGCCGTACGGATGTATTATGGCGGGTGATGTGGGGAAGAATGCGCCTTGGAAGAGGAAGAAGAAGTTTAGGAAATAATGAGAAGATTACGGGTTACCGTAATCTTTTTTTGTATTGACTTAAATTATATTTGCTAAATTTAAAATTAAAACTATACACCTAGTTTGACCGCTGCGCAAAGTCTCCCGACTTTGAGCAATTTCAGCCTAAAAAAGTTTTCTTAAATTTATCACGTTTCTGAAAGTCTCCTGACTTTGCGTAAAATTTAAAAACAATAATAATGAAAGAAGGCTATACTATAAAAGACCAGGAAAAACCACACTTTATTACTTGTACAGTAGTAGATTGGATAGATATTTTCGCAAGAAAAGTTTATAAAGACATCGAAGTTTCCTCTTTAGATTGTTGTATAAAAGAAAAAGGAATGATATTGTATGGGTACGTCATCATGAGCAATCTGATACTGCAATCAAAAGATGGCAAATTATCAGATTTGATAAGAGATTTTAAAAAATTTACGAGCAAAAATATTTTGGAAATATAATAATTATGATGAATAATAGCTCAAAGTCGGGAGACTTTGCGTAGCAGTTTATTCTAAAAATCCGTATAATTACGGATTTCAGCATTTTTTATAAAATTTATATTTGTACATTTCTGATCAAAAATAATAATAAATGAGACATAGATCTAAAGTTTGTAAAGTTGACGTAGTGTCAGTATCTTTAAGATTCCCCCCTGGAAGTAATCAAACTACATTTGATGAAATTTTAAAACATTCTGATATTAATGACAGAGAGAAAACTGTAAATCAAAAAACAGTTCATTTTTCAGTGGTAGAAGATAATAACGACTACTTGATTGGTTTCATCAGAAGTACAATTGATAAAGATTTACCTGCAAAAATTAACAGAAGAACAAAAATTGTTTCAGCTTTAAATGTGAACAATGACGAAGGTATAGCATACGGAAATGTTTTACTTTATTCTAAAAAATTGAAAGTTTTATTTTATGAAATAAATAAAAACAGTATTTATCTAGACGTGTTTCATAAGTATATTTATAAGTGTTTTCATGATTCAGAAACTCTAAAAGATGAATTTATTTTTGATACTAACTTTGGAACAATATTTCGTAAAAATGAATACGAAAGAGCTCTTCAAATGGGATTATATAAAAGTTTTAAAATGAAAGTTCATCAACCTAAAAGTTTACTTAGAGAGATAACACAGATTAATGCATCTTTAGATGATAGGGTAGATTTAGATTTTCTTCCTGAAATTCAAAGTGCTGCAGAACTTAACAGTGATTTTGCAGAAATTGAATTTACTGTTCGTAATCCTAAAAAAACAGGTGGACTATATAAAAATAAAGTGGAACCAATTATCAGAAACTTTGGAAAACTATTAGGATTTAGTCAAGTACGTCAAAATATTGATTCAATAGAAGTATGTGGTTATAATAGTAATGCTGGAAAACAAATTCCAATTAATTTAGTGGGAGATGTTTACTACACTAAATTTAAAATTGATGTACCAAGATTAGACTCTAATCTTCAAAAAGAAGAAAGACTAAATCAAATAAAAGTAACATTTGAAAGAGAATTTCCTATATTAGAAAACTATTTGTAGAATATGATTAGTGAAAGAAATATGAATATTATGAATAGATATCGTACGAGAGCTTTTGTAAAAAAGCTCCTACCTTACTCTATTTTTCTGCTATTCTTTTTAATATCATATTTATTAGGTTTTAAATATTCCAATGAAACAAATTTATTTAACGATAAGCTCATTGATGTTTGTTCAATTTTTTTCGGAGTATTCATAGGGTGTTTGTATCTATTTGAAAAATTCAGGTCTGGCTCGACTTATAGAGAATTTTTGAAGTTCTGCAAAATTTTATTGTATCAAAATTTGATAATTATTGTTTTCTCATTTATCATAATACTTATAAACGAAGAACTTCCAAATAATAAAAAATTACTGTTTAATTTTTTCTATATTGATTTCAAATCTTTAATATTTTCTATATATGTCGCCTTATTTTCTAGTACAATTTACAATATTTTTGTTTTCATAAATATTATGCTCAAATTGTTGAAATCTGATAGGGAATAAATGCGCCAACCGCCTCCCCCCGCTGATGAAAGCGTCACGCTCGTACCCATTACCAATTAATACAACAGTCACAAGCGAGCCGCTTGCTCCAAAAGACCACAAAATTAAAAAAGACCAGAAGCAATTCCGGTCTTTTTCATTACCCTAAATTTAACATAACATCCTAAAAATCAAAATATTTTAAAAACCCTCCCCCACATTCAAAATAATTTCTATATTTGAATTACTAATTTAAAAACACAAATATTATGTCAAGCACCTCAGAAGTAGGTCACGCTAAAAATGTAGCGAACCTTCAGAAAATTACCCAACAAGTTTCTACGTACAGCCTTTACAATCCCCCTGTTGCCGACATTACAGTGGCAAGTCTCCAGACTTTATACACCGATGCCAATGCAAAACTGGCAGAAGTGGGAGACAAACGAAACGCTAATAAAAACGCCATCGTTGCCCGCCAGACCGCTTTCAAAAATCTGAATTCTACCTGTACCAGCATCATCAATCTGTTGGAAATTGTGGGCTTACCGCAGGGAACTTTAAACCAGGCAAGGTCTTTAGTTAAGACCATTCAGGGCAGTTCTAAGAAAAGTAATGCACCGGTTGAAGAGGGCAAAGAAGCGCCTAAAACCTCATCTGCTTCCCGACAGTCTTTCACCTCAAAGGCAGAAAATTTCGGCCTCCTTTTGCAGATGCTGTCCACCCTACCCGCTTACACACCCAATGAAGACAGCATCAAATTACAAAACCTCAGCACCTACCACGATTCACTGGAAGCAGCGACCCTCGCGGTAGACCAGACAGAGTCTGAACTGAACACCAAAATCATAGAACGCGACAGAATTCTTTATGCAGAAGAAACCGGAGTCTATGACATTGCTGTAAAAATTAAAAAATACGTAAAAAGCCTATACGGAGCCACTTCCCCGGAATACACCACCGTCTCCGCAATAGAATTTACGAGCAGAAAATAATCAGCGTTTACCTCTGAACACTATTGAAGCGTAGTAGTTCAATATTTAATCAAAGTAAAGTTCCATTTTCAGGATGCAACTTTACTTTTTTACGATGTATTTTCACTTTTTCCCCATGTAGTTTTACATTGGCACGATGTAACTTTACTTTCTTGCATTGTAACTTTACTTTTTCGCATTGTAACTTTGCTTTTTTCCGATGTGGTTTTACATTGTTGACTTGTAAGTTTACATTGTTGTGATGTGATTCAACATTCCTGCTTAGTAAACTTCCATTCTCGTATCACAAAACCTTCTGAAGATTTTTCCTTTTCTAAAACCGATGAATATTTTGAAACTTCTTTGGAAAAAAGCTGAAAAAATAACTTTATTAAACATGATGCGTAAAAAGATTGCGCAGGTAACCAATTATTTTGTATCAAATTAAAAAACAATGACACCCAAAATAGTAGAAAAACTAAAAGAAGTCGAGGAAAAACGTGGCGTAGAAATACTTCTTGCCGTAGAATCAGGAAGCCGGGCGTGGGGTTTTGCCTCACCTGACAGCGATTACGATATACGTTTCATATATCGACACGAAAAAGACTGGTATCTGTCGCCGTGGGATAAGGATGAAACGATAGAATTTATGACCGAAGACGATCTGGACGGCTCCGGATGGGATCTAAGAAAGACATTTCATTTGCTTTTAAAATCGAATGCCGCTTTGCTGAGCTGGTTCTACTCTCCTATCGTTTATGTGAAAAATGAGAGATTTTATGAACTCTTCAAACCTTTGGCAGATCAATGCTTTTCTCCGATAGCCGTTTCTTACCATTATCTGAGCATGAGCAAAAAATATCTGGAAGCCTGCAGAACCGATGAAGTCAAACTAAAATCTTATTTTTATTGTCTCAGAACAACTTTAACGGGAAAATGGATCATAGAAAAAGGTACGGTTCCGCCCGTTTTGTTCAGTGAATTGCTGGTTTTGGTCGATGATTTTACAAAAACGAAAATAGAAAACCTCATCGCCCTAAAAGCTACAAAAGGAGAATCTTACCATCATCCGAATGACTGGGAATTGTTTGAATTTTTGGAGAACATGATATTGGATAATGAGGGAAAATCTAAAACGCTTTCTTCTGGAAATTCGGATAAAAATGAGATGGAAAGGGTTTTTCAGAAGATACTAAATTTGTAATTATGAAAACAAAAAGGAATAAACATCAAGTATTGACAAAATTTGGAGAAATATTATTTGAAGAATATGAATTTCAAAATGAATGGATTGCTAAAATACCTGATGATAATTACGAAATTTCATTTATCATCGAAAATAAGATTGATTGGGATTTGATAAAGCAAATTGTAGAAGAACTTATAGACAAGAAAAAGAACTTGACAGAAATAGCAGAATCTGTATTGATTCCTTTTTATAAAAGCATTTTCAATAATGAATATCAAGAAAGAGAAGGTTATTTTGAACTCATCTGTATAGAAATCAAAAAATATGATGGGAATTATGAAAATTTTAAATGCGAAATAAATCTATGCTTTGCAATTCATTCAAAAACTAATTTCGTGATGGATCCTTATGCAACCTATTCTTGTACATTTTTAAAAGAGTATTATAACTACGTACTTGCTAAAGTAGAAAGAGAAATATAAGAAATATATTATTTTTTAAGGAACTAACCTTTTATAAACTACATAATAATTTAATATTGCCACGATGAAAAATATAATCGCCCTCTCCCCCATGTACACGGAGGACAGTAATAATCTGAAAAAAGCATCACTTAATTCACCTTACGAATTGAGTCGTTTCAATGCCAAATGGAATGTTCCCGAAGAATTTCGTAGTGATGTGATTGCGGTTTATGGCGAAGATATTTATGCAGAAATTGTTGCCGAACAATGTAATCTCACTTTAACAAAACCCGATGACAATTGGCTTTCAAAGATTTCGGAAGAATTTACAAAACGTAAAATTGCTTACGGAAAGTTAAAAGAGTTTATACATGAAGAAAATATTTTTATTAAATGTTCTGATTTTAAAAGTTTTAAAGCAGGCGTTTTTGATAAAGTTACCAATATCAAAGGTTTTGACACACTAGATTTGGAAAGTCCTGTTTTCACTTCAGAAGTTGTGGAATGGGAGCTTGAAGTACGATGTTTTATTTTAAATAATGAAATAAAAACGCATTCTTCTTATTGGCGAAACGATGCTTTTGACACCAATCCGCTTTCTGAAACTGAGGAAAAAGAGATGTTCGATTTTTTCAAAAACTTCATACAACAATATTCTGAAACGCTGCCAAAATCGATTGTATTAGATTTTGGAATTATCAAAGGAAAAGGCTGGGCTTTGATTGAAGCCAATCCTGCTTGGTGTTCGGGTTTATATGCTTGTGATGCGGAGAAAGCTTTGGAAGTAATTGTGGAGAGTTGTATCAAAAAAACAGATTATTAAGAAGAATAAAATGGATAACTCTTTTAAATATAAATTATTAAAAATTCAGGACAAAAATGTCTTTGATTTAGTAAAGGATTTTGAGAAAAAAGGAGAAACATCTTTAAAAATAATTCTTAGCATTAGAAAACTTTTTCCAAAATTATCATTAGTAGAAGCAAAAGAAATAATGATTATCGGAACTACAAAATATAAAAGTCTTCATGATTTTCAAGGTGATTTGTTTAATTTTTCGGAAGAAGAATTTGAAATAGCTTTTAAGAATGATAATTATGCCCTTTATGACAAAATAAGCAATTTACAATATCATAAAAAAGATCCGTTCGACATCATTTATTATGCTTTGTCCAAAGGAAAAAGATCAATTGTTGCGATTGGATTATTAAGAAAAGTTTTTCCAGAAATAACGCTTCAGGAAGCATCAGAAATAGCTAGTTGTGTAGAAATCAACCATTTTGAACAGTATGAAGATGATAAAGATCTTGACAACCTACTCAAAGACATTGGAAACTAATAAGAGCATTTTTTTAGAAAGAAAAATTCTAATTTAATCTTAAAATTACTTATGATACAATTCAGAATATATGAAAATGATAAACTAAGACTTCAGAAAGAATATATTCTTGCCTATTCTTTTAGTGATGGCTTTACAGAGCATCTCTTTGGATTTGAGTTAATTATTAAAAATTTTAGAAAAGCATCCTTGTATTATTCAGGTTTTCAATTAGAAGAAATGGAGGAAATTTTAGAGGAAATCCCAAAACAGATTTGGGATTTCATCGAATATGTGGATAAAAACGAACTCACTTTCTCCGAATATTCTTTTGATACAGGACTTTGTATCAGTGATATTTCTTCCCAACAAATTTTCTTAAACTGGAACGGAAAATCATATTTTATTTCTGTGGAAGGAACTTCAGAATTGCACTTCACTGAAAAAGAAGCGGAGGAATGGAAACATCAATTTAAAATAATGTTGATTTTTCTTGAAAATTTAGCTTTAAAGAAAAGGAAAAAATTAATAACCAAAAAGACTCATTAATGAGAATAATTAAGCCTAAAATACTTGGAACTTTGAAAATTCAAATGATGATGGCAGGAAATTATGCTGTATTAAATGGAATTAAAAATGCACCCAATAAATTAATAATCCTATGTGAGAGTTATGAACATGGATTAGAAATAATTGAAAGACTAAAAAATGCTAAAGTTGGCGAAGTAATTTATAAATAGAATGGATATTTCATATTTAAAAAATAAAAACCTCCTCCTCTTTGAAGTCATTTCCGGAAGCCGCTCTTTCGGTTTGGCAACAGAAAACTCAGATACCGATATAAAAGGAGTGTATTATTTATCGAAAGAAGATTTTTTCGGACTCAATTATATTCCGCAGATTTCCAATGAAACGAATGATATTACGTATTACGAAATCGGACGGTTCACCGAACTTTTGCTGAAAAACAATCCCAATATTCTGGAAATTCTCGCCACTCCCGAAGATTGTATTTTGTATAAAAATCCTTTGATGGATCTTTATCAGCAGGAACATTTTCTTTCAAAATTGTGTAAAGATACTTTTGGCGGATATGCTTCTGTCCAAATTCAAAAAGCGAGAGGGCTGAATAAAAAAATTGTCAATCCGGTTGAAAAAGAACGAAAAGGAATTTTGGATTTCTGTGTGATTCTGGAAAATTCAAATTCCATTCCTGCAAAAAACTGGCTGGAAAAAAGGAATTTCTTACAAGAGCTTTGTGGTCTGGTAAAAATGCCTCACTCTAAAGGTCTTTTTGCGTTGTTTTATGACAAAACAGGAAACAAAAACTACAAAGGAATTTTCAAAAGTGAAGATTCTAATGAGGTGAGTTTATCTTCTATTGCAAAAGGTGAAAAATCAGATGCTTATTTGTTTTTCAACCAGGATGCCTATTCTACATATTGCAAAAATTATAAAGAATACTGGGATTGGGTTGCCAAACGAAACGAAGACCGATACAACACCAATAAACAGCACGGAAAGAACTACGACAGCAAAAACATGATGCATACGATTCGCCTGTTACAGTCTGCAGTTAATATTTTCAGGAATAATCAGCTCGAAATCCGGGTAAAAAACCGGGAAGAATTGCTCGACATCAAAGCCGGAAAATGGGATTATAATGATTTGCTGCTGTTTTCAGACCAACTGATCGAAGAATTAAACTTTCTGTCTGAAAATTCTTCTCTGCCTGATTATCCTGATCAGAAAAAAGCAGCAAAGCTTTTAATTGAAATCAGAACGCAGCTATACAAATAACCCCATCAAAAAGCTTGATGGAGTTTTTGCTTAATTTTCACGCAAAGAGCGCAAAAGTTTTTTCCAATTATGATAAATTATGGAAATCATTAAAAAATTATTCGATGTTGATAATTGTATGGTTTACATTGTTCAAAGTAAAAATATCATTGACTGATTTACCATTCATTGCTTTAGCCAAAGGAGATTCGGGAGAAATACACATGATTTTATAATCATTGAGGGTAATTTCACCCAAAGAAACAGAAATAAAAAACACTCCTCTTTCTGTACTTACTACCGCTCCTTTTTCTACTTTTTGGGAAGATTTTGCAACGATACTTTTAAGAAAAGCCTGCTGCTTCATCACTTCATTCAGCTGAATCTGAAGATTATTGATCTGCTGTTGCAGCATCTCTCTTCCTGTTTCATACTTGTCTCCCATTGAACTTTTGGTATCGTTGTTGGAAGCACGGGTTTCATCAATGAGCTTTTCCAGACCCTGTATTTTCTCTGTTGTTTTTTGATGCAAAACATCAATAATCTCCTGTTTATTCATTCTTCAATTTCACTCCGTTACTTCTCAAAAACAGCATAATCAGAAACTTTAAAGCTGAAGTTTTTACCGTTGCTGAAATCTCTTTTGCTTCCGTCAAATACATTTTTGAAGGTTCCTGAAACCTGATCATCTTCAATGCTGAATTCTACCGGCTGTTTTGAGAAATTTAATACTGTAAGAACTTCATTTTTACCATTTTTTCTGATGTAGGCGAAAATCTTATCGTTGGCTGTAGTGTTGAGCAGATATGTGGAAACATTAGGATCTCCTCCACGCAAAGCCGGATTGGAAGATTTCAGCTCAAGCAGTGTTCTGTAGAAATCTGCCATTTTATAATTGTTGGTCCATGCAATAGGATCTTTTTCAAAAAACTCGAGTCTCTTGAGATTCGGAAGCTCCTGACCGGAATATAAAAGCGGAATACCATTCCATGTTACCGAGAAAACTGCCATTGGCAAAGCAATATCCCCATATTTTTCATATTCCGTCCCGTTCCACGAGTTTTCATCATGATTAGTTGTAAACCAGGCTCTCATGGATGAATCTCCTATCTGCGAATATTGTCTCAGCAAATCTGTAAGCTCGTGAATAGGCTGATTGTTTTTATAATAATCGGCTGATTTGTGCATCCATTTCCAGGAATAGCTTGCATCGAATACTTTTCCATAATCAGGATTTTCCAGTTCATCAAATTCCCCGATCCAGAAAAGAGGCTTTATTTTTTCCACTTCGGGTCTTGCTTCCTGCCAGAAATCTACTTCCACCCAGGATGCCAAGTCACATCTGAATCCGTCAATATCTGTTTCTCTGATCCAGAATTTCATGGCTTCAATCATTTCTTTCCGCATTTCGGGATTTTGATAATCCAGCTCAATAATATCATCCATTCCGGATGCTATTTTAAAATTACCTGTTTCGTCTTTCAGGTAAAATTCAGGATGCGTTTTTGTCCAGACATGATCCCAGCCTGTATGATTGGCAACCCAGTCTATGATAACTTTCAAGCCAAGACGGTGGGCTTTTTTTACCAGTCTTTTAAAATCATCCATTGTTCCGAATTCAGGGTTAATGGAGACATAATCTGCCGCCGCATACTGGCTTCCCAGAGTTCCTTTTTCATTTTTCTGGGCAATTGGGGTAACCGGCATAAACCATAAAGTTTCTATCCCCATATTTTTAAGGCGCGGCATTTCTTTTTCAAAAGCCTGAAAGGTTCCTTCCTGAGTATATTGTCTTACATTGACTTCGTAAATATTGGTGGTGTGTTTCCAGTTTTGTGGTAAATTCATCTTTTTTACATTTGTTTTTGTAGCGCAGGATATCAGTCCCAAACTAATTATTCCGGCAAAAATAACTCTTCGCATAATCGTATTTTAAAACAAAAATACTAATAAAGATTTTTACGGCTTAGTTTTTTGAAATAAAAAAACCCTGAGAATTTCAGGGTTGTATATTTACTGCTTATCTTTCGTTATCATCATCGTCTTCATCGTCAAAAACATCATCATCGAAGTCGTCTTCATCATCATTGAAATCATCATCTTCATCTATAAAGTTAGCACCTCCGCTAAAGTCATCATCAAAACTAAAATCATCGTCCAGCAAAGGCATCGCAGATTTTTTGTTTTTTGAACCGGAAGAATTTCCGCTTTTTACAGGAGCTTTCAGAGGAGCATTCCCGAATCTGTACGTTGTGATAGGATAATTTACTCCTTTTGTCTCATCGCTGATCTCAATAAGCTCACAGAAAAACTCCCAGAGATCTAAAAGACCATACTGAAACTGAGCCTTGTTGCCAACAGATTCAAATGCTTCATCAATGTAAACGTCTGACATAATTTCGCCATCGCCATCATCACTCATGTCTTCAAGAGGTACGCTTTTTATCACAGTACCGTCTTCTTCCAGAAGATTAAAAGTAGATAACTCATCTCCGCTGAGATTGAACGCACTTTTAATTCCCAAATGTAAGTTCCAGAGTGTTTGTTTTCCTTTGATTTCTACATCGCGGAAAATGTCTTCTTTCGTATCTAATATTACCCGGATTTTGTAAACCATATCAGTATTTCAATTACTTTTTTGCCTTATTTATTATGATAAATTCTTGTTGCAAATATATAATAATTGATATTTCGTCAAAAATATTTACGCTTTTTTTTAGAAAGTTTTTTTTCTTACATTTCGCAGAAATCATTTACTTTTTTCGAGCATAAAACTGAATTTTGTACCCTCAAGATAGACGCTTTCTACGGTAATATTTTCGTTGTGTGCTTCCAGAATATGCTTTACAATTGCCAGTCCCAGACCAGAACCGCCCTGTCTCCTGCTGCGGCTGCTTTCCACCCTGTAGAATCTTTCAAAAATCCTTGGCAGAAGCTCAGCCTTTATACCCATTCCGTTATCAATGACTTCAATGAGTACTTTATTTCGCAAAACACTGGTTTTTACAATCACTTTGGCTTCCTGTCTGTTGGCATAGTGAATGGCATTTGAAATTAAATTGATAAAAACCTGAGATATTTTCTGCTTGTCTGCTTCTACAAAAATCTGCGGCTGCAAGGTCTGAATCTGAAGCATGGTATTGTTTTTCTCGGCTTCAAGATCAAGAAGGTCAAAAATTTCTTTGATTAAAATATTGACATCAAATTTTGAAATATTGAGATTGATTTCCCCGGCTTCAAGCCTGTTGATCATATCCAGATCATTGACAATGGCAATAAGTCTCTCTACCGAAGTGCCGATTCTTTCCAGATATTTGTCTCTGATTTTCAGATTTTCAACTCCTCCGTCCATTAATGTTTCCACATATCCCTGAATTGAAAAAAGAGGTGTTTTCAGCTCGTGGGAAACATTTCCGATGTATTCTTTACGATAGCTTTCCATCTCCTTCATCATGTCCATTTCTGTGACTTTCTGCTGGTTGAAATCAGAAAATCTTTCTCCCAGTTCTTTCAGGGTAATATTATTCTGGTCGCTGTAGACGATCTCTTCGGGAAGGATTTTGGATATTTTTCTGACCTGTTTTTTGGCATAGTAATTAAATAAAAGCTCTAAAACCACATAATTGATAAAAAACATCAGAATAACCCCCAAAATAAGTCCTATCGTAAACTTGGAAGTTGGATAGTAAATGTCTTTTAGTGTATCGAAAGTGATGACCAATATAAACATTGCCATCGTTAAAAGACATGAAGAAACAAAAGTAAGCCTGTAAAACTTCAATTTTACAATATTTTTGGATTAGGTGTAAATGTAGGAATTTAAAACTTAAACAATAAGTTTATATCCTATTCCTTTTAAAGTCTGAATGGTATTGATGCCTAATTTCTCGCGCAGCCTTCTGATGTGTACATCAATAGTTCTTTCACCTACAATGACATCATTGCCCCAAACTTTTTCAAGTATTTCTTCTCTTTTGAATACTTTTTCGGTATTTGATGCTAAAAGATACAATAGATCGAACTCTTTTTTTGGCAATAAAAACTGCTGTCCGCTTTTAGAAACTCTGAAATTGTCTTTATCAATTACCAAATCTCCTATTTCTATTAATTTGGAATTGTCTGAAACCTGTGAAGTGAGCTGAAGTAAGGCATTTACTTTGGAAATAAGAATTTTCGGTTTGATTAGTTTCACTACATAATCATTAGCACCTGCCTGAAAGCCAGCCAACTGCGAAAACTCCTCGCTTCTTGCAGAAAGAAACACAATAAGTGTTTTCTGAAGTTCTTTTACTTTCCGAAGTTCCTGACAGGTTTCTATTCCGTCTTTCTCCGGCATCATGACATCCAGCAAAATAAGATCTGGAATGATCTCTTTGGCTTTTTCAATTCCTTCATTCCCGTTTGTAGCGGTGTAGATGTCATAGCCTTCTTTCTCCAGATTATAAGACAAAATTTCCAGAATATCCAGTTCGTCGTCTATCAGAAGTATTTTCTTTTGATTCATTTTTAATTTTTACGTTTCAAAGTTAACAAATTTTGAATGATGAATTAACTCAATATTTATCGTTCATATAAAGTTAACAATAATAGCGTTTTCGTAATGTTTAGTTAAAAAAAAATTAAATTTTACTAAACCATTTAAATAACGAAACTTTTATTTCTTTGCACCGAAAGTAATCTAGTAAAAAAGAAAATGAATTATAGAAAACTGAGTATCGCTGCACTATTCCTTACTACATCAGGAACATTGTTTTACGCTCAACAAAAAAACGACACTTTAAAAAACGAAAGAAGTATTGAAGGTGTTGTTATAAAAGGAAGCACAAACAAAAAAACAGAAACAGCCGTATTATTCGATCAAAAGAAGGCTATCATTCAGAAACAAGCAGTAAGTGCAGAGGAAATTTCAAGAAAAGGTATATCTAATGTGGAGCAAGGACTTACTAAAGTAACGGGTATTACAACTGTAGATGGACGAGGCTTATTTGTAAGAGGCTTAGAAGAGAGATATAATTACCTGCTAATAAATGGGTTGGGATCACCATCGAATAATCCTTTCCAAAAAATCATTGCGCTGAAGCAGTTCCCTACTGATGTAGTTGGAAAATTAAATATCTATAAAACATTCAACTCTAATCTTTACGGAGATTTTGCAGGAGCTACATTTGATATTGAAACGCTGACGATGGATCGCTCTTTTTCTAAGATTGAATTCAGTGTTGGAGTAAATACAATCAGTAACTTTAAAGACAATTTTTTTGTATCTGAAAATGCTGATGGCATGAAAGGATATTTAGGATTAAACAGCAAAGATAGACAGCTCCCTGATAATCTTGATGGTGTAAGACCCTCTAACTATCGTTTTAATTCCGAAGAATCAAAAAGGTATTTTAAAGATTCTTGGAATGTAGATGAGGTAAAATCTATGCCTAATACGAGTATTGGATTTACTACTGCACAAAAAATAAAAACTGGAGAAAACGGCAACATTGGGATTTTATTTTCATTAAATCAAAGCTCAAAATTTGCTTTTAGAGAAGGTGCAAAAAACCAATTTTTGGATAACGGAGGACAGAGTATAGTCCTTAATAATAAGCTTAACAGAAAGCAATACAATTTCGAGTCGGAATCTTCAGCCTTGATGGGTTTTGGTTATAAAAACAGAAAAACTCAAATTAACCTCAATGCTATTTATTTGCAAAGTGCAAATAATATCATAGAAGACTACTTTGGATATAAAAATCAACAGGTACAAAATGAAGATATTGGTTTTTTCAGAGTAAATCAGCTTGATATATCAAGATTTTTGGATCTTCAGCTTACTGGATCGCACAAAATAAATGACAGACAAAGCATAAAAGCTGGTGGAAGTTACGTGCTGAATAATTATCAGCAGCCAGACCGTAAAATCATGGAAGGCTCTCGACAAGACAATCAAGGCAATATGCTTAATGATGATCAATTATTAATCACTTACGGTGGTAATAATATCATCAGACAATACCTGGATGTAAATTCCAGATTCTATGGTTCAGCATTTGGCGAGTATAATATTGCATTTGGTGAAAAAGGCGACAGAAAAGATTACCCAGTCCAGTTAAGCATTGGATATAATGGTTTCGCTGATCTTAGAAGAACTTCTTACCGATTTATTTTTGGAAAACCAAATGGAACAGCAGGACAAAATTTTATTATTGATAGAAATAAGCCACAACAAGGTTTTGATCAGGATATGGCAAACAATTTATTTTTCTTTCAAGAAGAATCTGATGCATATCAATCATTCACATCTATTTATCAGTTTGTAAATGCTGGCTATGCAAATATTAACTATAAACCAAACGATTCTTGGGATATTTTATTAGGAGCAAGATATGAAAATGATTTAAGTCTCATTCGTTTTAATCCTCAGGGTCAACAGAAAACTGAAAATATAGAGAAGGACAGAAATATGTTCCTTCCTTCATTAGCCATCAAAAAAGCTATCAATGATAGAAATAATCTGAGACTTGCATTCAGTAAGACGATAACAAGACCTGTATTGATAGAGACTATGGCAATTCCTTACATAAATCCAGATAATGAAACAATTTTAGGTAATCCTAATATCCTAAACAGCGAAAATTACAACATTGATTTGAAATGGGAATATTTTCCTACAAGAAAAGAAATGTTTTCAGTCAATCTTTTTGCAAAAAGAATTGACAATGCTATTGAAAGATCTTTCACTACTTCAGGAAATTCAAACGGTGTTACAGTAACCTTCTTTAATGCCAAAAAAGCAGATCTTTATGGATTTGAGTTAGAAGGAATTATTGATTTAGCAAGAATTTCAGAATCTTTAAACAATTTTACATTTGGGGCTAATGCAACGATAATGCATACCCATGTAGAGAGAAGCACAGATCAATTGGCGCTTGAAAAGCCAAACGGATTTACAGATGACCAATTACGAAAAAGAGGACTACAGGGTGCTGCTCCTTATACAATAAATGCAGATTTAAAGTACGAATTTAAAAAACAAAATTCTTTGCCGAGGACATTGTCTCTTGTTTACAATGTTTCAGGATCCAAAATATTTGCAGTAGGTACTTCAGGAACAGATAATTTCTACGAAAGACCATTTCATCAATTAGATTTTGTTTACCAAGAACAGTTGACTAAAAACTGGAATATCAAATTTGGTGTTCAAAATATTTTAAATACTCAATATAGAATTGAGCTTGGAGACAGCAGCTACTATAATGTAAACACTAACAACAACTTTCAATACACTAACTACTACAGAGGTACAACCTTCAATTTTACTGTAGGCTATACATTCTAAAAAAATAAATAAAAATAAAATGAAAAGAATACTTTTACCATTAGCAATTGCAATGATCACAGGATTGAGCATGACTTCTTGTACAATTGAAGTGAATGACGGCATCGAAGATACAAATACAAATGTCCCAGGTACATCAGAAAGCGTATTAAGCGGAACCGGAACTCTAAAAGGAACAATATCAAAAGATCTACTTATTAAAAAAGGAAACTATACATTAGATGGTATTGTAAAAATTACAAATGGAGCAACCTTAACAATAGAACCGGGTGCAATATTTAATGTTGTAACGAATAAAACTAGTGCATTGGTAATTTTAAATGATGGATTGATTGATGCACAAGGAACCGCCAATGAACCCATTGTGTTTACAACATCTACAAAAACTCCGGGAGATTGGGGTGGAATTACCATTTATGGTGAAGCTCCTATCAAAGCTCTTAATGGAAATACATCAGCTATTTCAGAAGATGGAAATGCTCTTTCATATGGAGGCAATAATCCAAATGACTTTTCTGGAATCATGAAATTCGTACGTGTAGAATATGCTGGTAAGAAAATTGGAGATGGTACTTCCGAAACCAACACGTTCACGTTTTACTCTGTAGGAGCTGGAACCGTTTTAGAAAACCTTGTAGCTTATAAAGGTACAGATGATGGTTTTGAATGGTTCGGTGGAACTGTAAGTGCTAAAAATTTAGTTTCTTATGGAAATTTTGATGATTCTTTCGACTGGCAGGATGCATGGAGCGGACAAAACAATTCAAATTGGTTTGCTTATCAAGTAGGAACAGGAAATTTCGGAATGGAAATCGAAGCTTCTAGTAATGCAGATAACGTTGCTCCAAAAATTACCAACCTTACCTTGATGAGAGCAACAGGAACAAATCCTGAATCAGCAAATTCTCCAGAAATTTCTGCTATTCAGTTTAAAAAACAGGGTTCAGGGATTTTCAGTAATGTTTATATCAGCGGATATAAAAATATTGGCGCTCAAAAAGCTTATTCAGTATTAATTCAGGATGCAGCAACAGAAAACAATCAAGTAAACAATAATAAAATTTCTGTTTCACCTCTTTCTTATCTTGACTCTGACAATGCCGGTGTTTGGGGGTATGCTTTCACACCAAATGGAGGAAAGACTTTCACCAATTCTACAACCGTAACCAAAGTATCACTTCCAGCAGGAGCATGGGCAACTGTTGATGGTGTCAATCTTTTGTCTGCATTATAAGATAATAATTAGTTTCTTCATATTAACAAAAAACACGTCTGGAATTTCAGACGTGTTTTTTGTTATTTTTTCAAATAAAAAAAAGGACTGCTTATTGAAAGCAATCCTCATTATATATGACTAAAAATTTATTTATTTTTCAGTTCCTCTTTGATTTTACCTTCTATTTCCTCTGCCAGTTCAGGATTGTCTTTCAGAACATCTTTTACAGAATCTCTTCCCTGTCCAAGCTTAGAATCTTCGTAGCTGAACCATGATCCGCTTTTCTTTACAACACCCAAGTCAACTGCGGTATCAAGAATCTCTCCTACTTTAGAAACTCCTTCGCCGTACATAATATCAAATTCAGCTTGCTTGAAAGGAGGAGCGACTTTATTTTTCACAATCTTCACCTTTACGCGGCTTCCGATAGCTTCATCTCCGTTTTTAATAGGAGCACTTGCCTTTCTGATATCAACCCTTACAGAAGCATAGAACTTAAGGGCATTTCCACCTGTTGTTGTTTCAGGGTTTCCAAACATCACCCCGATTTTTTCTCTCAATTGGTTAATGAAAATCACAGTACATTTAGTTCTGGAAATAGTAGCCGTTAACTTTCTTAAAGCCTGAGACATCAATCTCGCATGAAGACCCATCTTAGAATCCCCCATTTCGCCTTCAATTTCAGCTTTAGGAGTCAATGCAGCCACAGAGTCAATTACTACAATATCAATAGCTCCGGAACGGATAAGGTTGTCCGCAATTTCCAAAGCCTGCTCTCCGTTATCCGGCTGGGAAATGATCAGATTCTCAAGATCAATACCCAGCTTTGAAGCATAAGATCTGTCAAAAGCGTGTTCAGCATCAATAAAAGCAGCAATTCCGCCGGCTTTCTGAGCTTCTGCAATAGCATGAAGCGTTAAAGTTGTTTTACCAGAAGATTCCGGACCATAAATTTCAATAATCCTTCCTCTTGGGTAACCTCCCACTCCTAGTGCGATGTCTAATCCCAATGAGCCTGAAGGTATTACTTCAATAGTATTATCAACAGAATCATCCCCCAATGTCATTACCGTACCTTTTCCGTACGTTTTATCTAATTTATCAAGCACCAATGCAAGTGCTTTTTTCTTATCATCAATATTACTCATTCGATTAAATATAATTTATCAAAAATACGAAATTTTACTATTAAAATCTAATTTTATTTGGGTCTGAAAATGTTTTTTTGATGTTAAAAAAATTATAATTTTTCACCAATCCGTTGATTAAAACATTTATTTTTTTCAGCATTCAAATTAATAAAATCCAAATCATAAACCATCCTAATGAAAGTTGGAATTCTGTGTTATGCTCAGATAATCTTCAAGAACTTTCATCTGATCTTTGTTTCCTCTTTTAATTCTTGCTTCACGACTTACCACATTATTGTACACCTTGTTAAGAATTTTTTTAGTTACTGGAAACCCTCTCTTAAAAGGCACATCCGGAATTTTCAATCGTTTGCAGACCTCATCGCCAAGCAGATACCAGGTACAGCAAATATGCAGATAACGGAGATTTCTGCGCTGGAACTGATATTTCAATATCGGATTTTCTAATGACTCATTCAGCAGGTAATGAGCAAGCAATATAGAATCATTGTCTGAAGATGGCTGAACGGAAGTCCACAAATAAAAATATTCTGTTGCCTGTTTTTTATTGTCTGGAAGGATTTTTTCGGGAATTCCCAACAGATATCCTACATATTTCCAAAGGTGAAAAAGCCCTTTCTCTTCATCATCAGAAACCACATTTCCAAGTTTTTTCAGACTGTGCATAAAGACCAGACTAAAACCAATATAGGTTGCCATCATATCCCATGAATTAATCGGCTCTCCCCAGTTTTCAGTATCCCATTCTTTGTAATTTTTTTTAATAGAAAGTCTTGCGTAAGAATGAATCAGTCTTGTTTTAATCGCAAATTCGTATCCTTTATGATGAACTTCCAGTGCATTGTAACGGGTAACATTCACCCAAAAATCAAGTGTTTCAGAAAGTCTTTTCACCGCACCTTTTTTTAAGGCTTCCGTAGCCATAAGAGGCTTGTTGAGATAAGCATAGTCGTAGCCCCCGATCAGACAATAATCTCTTAAGGAAATAAGCGAATCCAGATTGCTTCTCATACAAAGTTCTGCTCCGCTTTTCAGAAGGTCATAATTGAGCCAGTCGGGTATTTTCTGTGTTTGCTCAAACAATTCTTTTACGCTTTCAGGTACGTTTTCATTTATAGAAACTCCATTTCTGATATATTGTTCTATTTCTCTGGATGCTTCATGAAAGTTTTTTGTGAAATAAATATCCTTTACGACTTCATCACCCACTGTGTCGATATGATAATAAAATTCAGAAAATTGGTCAAAGTCTTTCAAACTCACTTCAGCACCGGACAACTCAATCAGCTGTTTACCATTTCCTTCTTCCCAAAAATTTTTAAAATGAGATGAATCTTTAAATCTTGGCTGTAATTTGCATTCTTTCATTAAAACAAAATTACAACATTAATATTACCTTTCTGACCAAAAAAAACAAAAACCACTCTGAGAAGAGTGGTTTTGAGTGGTTTCTCCAGGAATCGAACCAGGGACACACGGATTTTCAGTCCGTTGCTCTACCAACTGAGCTAAGAAACCTTACCATTTAAAACTTTTGAAATTAAAACCGCCTTTTTACAGGCGGTTTTTGTGGTTTCTCCAGGAATCGAACCAGGGACACACGGATTTTCAGTCCGTTGCTCTACCAACTGAGCTAAGAAACCTTACTTCGTTGTTTTAAAGTGATGCAAAAGTAGGAAGTTTTGGTATATGAAGCAAGTATTACGCAACATTTTTTCAATGAAAATAAAAACTTACTGATTTTCAGTCTGATTATTTTCCTGTTCTTTCCTTATCTGCTCACTCATTTCCTCCAAAACCGGCTTTATTGTGCTTTCCGGAAGATCACTTATTCTAATGTACATGAGACCATCAATCGCATCATTGAAATTCGGATCAACATTGAAAGCAATTACCTTTGCATTCTGCTTAATATATTTTTTAATTAAAACCGGCATTCTGAGTTCAGGTTCCAGATCATCAATAAACTTATCCAGCTTGTTAAGATCTGCATTCATTTCATTCAGAAAAAGATGCTTATCACGTTCTCTCAGTTTTACTTTAAAATCGTTTTTCGGAGTGATGTATTGAGCGACTGCAGAATCGTAATAATTAGAACGCATAAACTCGATCATCAATGATTTGGAAAACTCAGAAAATTTATTAGATATGCTTACTCCGCCCATCAGAAATTTGTGGTCGGGATTTCGTAAACACACATGCACAATTCCGCGCCAAAGCAAAAATAACGGAAGCGGCTTCTGCTGATATTCTTCGCAGATATAGGCTCTACCCATTTCTATCACCTTCTTGAAAAATGGGTGAATATCCTGCTCAAATTCAAATAAAGAGCTGGTATAAAATCCTTTTATTCCAAATTTCTTCATTACATCCTTACCTAATGCCATACGGTAGGCTCCCGCAAGTTTTTCGGCGGCACTATCCCATAAAAAAAGATGATGATAATGCTGGTCATATTCGTCCAGATCAAAAGGCAGATTACTTCCTTCACCCACTGCGCGGAAAGTAAGCTCTCTCTGTCTTCCTATTTCCCTCATTACCGAAGGAATTTCTTCGTAAGGAGTAAAATAAATTTCATAATTCCCGTTACTGAAAAGCATTCTGTCTGTTCCTTTCAGTTTGGAAATATCTTTCAGGATGTCTTCTTTTGGCGTTTCGTCTATGATATTCTGTACAATATTTTCTTCTTTCAGCAAAGGAAACTTTACATATAGATTTTTGAGATTGATAGACTGTGCAATAGATTTTCTTTTTTCGTAGTAAGATTTCATCATATAAACCTTACGTTTCAAAAATTCACCCAGTTCCTCAATACTTTCCATTTCATCCATTACTTTTACGGTAATCGGACGCCCTATTCTTATCCTTATTGGCTTCTCACGGTCGTTCATCATCTCTGTCGGAAGCATAAGTGTCTGCAAATTGGGATGAATTTTAGCAACCTGATAAAATAAAGTGCTGTTTTTAGCATGAAAATACATTGGCACTACAGGTACTTTCGCCATCCTGATCAATTTCAAAGCAGGTTTTTCCCACTCACGGTCTAAAATCTCTCCGTAAGGATTATTTTTATTGGAAACCTCTCCTGCCGGAAAAATTCCTACACAGCCTCCGTTTTCAAGATGCTTAAGCGTTTCACGCATTCCGGTGGCACTGTTTCTGATTTCTTTTCTTCCTTCAAAAGGATTGACAGGAATCACGTAAGGCTCCATAGGCTTTATTTTCTCTAACAAGAAATTTCCCATTACTTTAAAATCCGGACGGATTTCTGACAGAATTTTGCACATCAAAATACCGTCTATTGCGCCAAGCGGATGATTGGAAACCAAAATAAACGGTCCTGTTTTCGGAATTTTGGCGAGATCTTCTTCAAATGCGATGTAGCTTAAATTTCTTTCCCGAACAAACGAATCAAAAAAATCTTTACCATCTTTATCTTTTAGTTTATCATAAAGCCTGTTGACTTCATTTATTTTTGTAATATTCATCACAGCAAAAGCGACAGGATTCTTTAGAAAACCTATTTTATTCAGACCGGCAGCTTGTATTAAATCGTTTTTCGAGATTAAGCTCATGTGTTTTTTAGTCGAAATTAGTTTTATTGTGTTACCATTTGCAGTGTATTGTTTGCAATCTGCTCCAATAATACACTTTTTCCCTGGTAAAATTTATCGATATTTTCTTTTTTTACATTTCTTACCGTAAATAAAGATACATTTTTTATAACATCTGTCTTGAAAACTTTCTGAAGCTCATCATTCAGATCATCTACAGTATTAAATTTATCTTCAAGGCACAGTTCGAGAGAAATTGCCGAGTTCTGCATCAAAGAAACCTTAATTTTATATTTAGCTAAATTATTAAATATCAAACTCATGTGATCTTCAGCAATGAAAGAAAAGTCCCTGGTTGAAATTTTCAGCAATGTTTGATTTTCCTTTAAAATATAAGATTCCTCACTCTGATTTTTATCTGAAATACCTACTTTGGTTCCTGCTTTTGAAGGATCTACAAAAGACTTCACAAAGAAAGGAATATTTTTCTGTTTCAGCGGCTGCAGTGTTTTCGGGTGGATAACACTTGCTCCGTAATAAGCCATCTCAATAGCCTCTTCATAGGAAATATTAGAAAGCAGACTTACATCATCAAATTTTCTGGGATCTCCTGTCATCACACCGGGAACATCTTTCCAGATCGTCATAGCTTCTGCGCTCATACAATAAGCAAAAATAGCAGCAGAATAATCTGATCCTTCTCTTCCTAAGGT
This sequence comes from Chryseobacterium sp. L12, assembly GCF_056133985.1. Taxonomy (NCBI): domain Bacteria; kingdom Pseudomonadati; phylum Bacteroidota; class Flavobacteriia; order Flavobacteriales; family Weeksellaceae; genus Chryseobacterium; species Chryseobacterium sp. L12. The sequence continues at coordinate 150,347 of NZ_JBVYOF010000017.1, forward strand.
TACGGTAAAGTTATTCTCATCAGACCCTATAAAACCCTGTGTTACATAACAGATTTCCTTACTAAGGTGTGAAATAAATTCTTCCGTTTTTTCCCAATTAACAACCCCTTCACGGTAAGAATTGTCTGTTTTGATGAAATCTCTCGCATCCAGCCATTGGTTTTTAAACTGAATTTCATTCAGATATTCGCTCACGATTTTTGTAGAAATCATTTCTCCGCAGCTCACTACCTGATCGTAGACAAAATTATAATTAGGAGATTTATTTCTTCTTAAAAATGAATCTATATCATCAAAAAACAAGTTAATTTCTGCAAATACTGCATGATTTTCAGGAAATAAACCTTCCGCAATTTCGATGTGTTTTCGTTTTATCTTTTCAATTTCAGTTTGGTAATTTTCTTTATTAAAGTAGTGCTCCACCACTTTTTCCAGCTCATTGGTTGTTTTACCCATAGCCGAAATCACCAGAAGACATTTTTCAAAGCCTTGGCTTTCAAGAACCATAGATACATTTTTTACACTTGCGGCATCTTTTACCGACGCTCCACCAAACTTAAAAATTTTCATTAAATAGTTAGAAATAAAATTGTTAGATAAAAATTGAAGATCGTTTTTTACGGGTCACAAAATTATAAATTTACACCGAGATATGAAATACCCTAGTATTGTAATAGGATTAAGATTTTATTAAAATTCCGGATATCCTCCAAATAATCAATATTAATCAATAAATTAGTTTTTTCTAATTCATGCAAATTTGGCAACAACAGAAAGAATAAAACAATAAAACACTGAATTTCATAACATTACACTTCTATGTATTTTATTTTTTATTTGCAATAAATTTTCCGAAATTTGGGCAAATCGTAAAAAGATAAAATATGTCAGATCAGCCATTACAGACTTTAGGAGAATTTCTTATTGACAAACAGGATGACTTCCAATATTCCACAGGAGAGTTTTCGCGTCTTCTGAGCGCCATAAGATTAGCATCCAAAGTTGTAAACAGGGAAGTTAATAAAGCAGGTATTGCAGATATCATCGGAAAAGCAGGAAATGAAAATGTACAGGGTGAAGAGCAGCAGAAACTGGATGTAATTGCCAACGAAATTTTCATCACAGCATTATCACAAAGAGAAGTAGTCTGCGGAATTGCCTCTGAAGAAAATGATGATTTTATTGATATCAAATGCGGAGAAAACGGGCATCTTAGCAAATATGTTGTGCTAATTGATCCTCTTGACGGCTCATCAAACATTGATGTAAATGTTTCTGTAGGTACAATTTTTTCCATTTACAGAAGAGTTACAGAACCCGGAACTCCTGTACAGCTTGAAGATTTTTTACAAAAAGGAATCAATCAGATTGCAGCCGGTTATGTGATTTACGGCTCATCAACCATGATTGTTTACACAACAGGAAATGGTGTAAATGGCTTTACACTTGATCCTTCTCTGGGAACTTATTATCTCTCTCATCCCAACATGATGTTTCCAAAAACAGGAAAAATTTATTCTATCAACGAAGGAAATTATATAAAATTTCCTCAGGGAGTGAAAAACTACCTCAAATATTGTCAGATGGAAGAAGGCGACAGACCTTATACATCAAGATATATCGGTTCTTTAGTAGCAGACTTTCACAGAAATATGCTGAAAGGAGGAATCTACATCTACCCTTCTTATTCTCAGGCTCCGAATGGAAAACTAAGGTTGCTGTATGAATGCAATCCGATGGCTTTTCTGGCAGAACAGGCAGGCGCAAAAGCCTCAGATGGTTTTAGAAGAATCCTCGAAATTGAACCAACGGAACTTCACCAAAGAATACCATTTTTCTGTGGAAGTGTTGACATGGTAGAAAAAGCAGAAGAATTCATGCGAATTGACAGTGTAAAATAATGACAGCAAAATATTTCAGATATTTATTAAACTTCAAACGCCCGAGTGGAACATCTCGCGGCGTTTTGCTTGATAAGGAGACCTACATTCTTGAAGTTTTTGACAACGATAAGAAAGGAATTGGTGAATGTGCAATTTTCCGTGGATTAAGCTTTGATGACCGACCCGATTACGAAGAAAAACTGCAATGGCTCTGTAACAACATCAACCAAAAAACAGAGTTTTTAAAGGATGAATTGAAAGAGTTTCCTTCAATCTGGTTTGGCTACGAACAGGCATTGCTCAATCTGAAACATGGGAAAAACATTTATTTTCCGAGTGAGTTTACCGAAGGAAAATCAGCAATAACAATCAACGGGCTGATCTGGATGGGTGATATTGAATACATGCAGGAACAAATAACAGATAAGCTGGAAAAAGGATTTTATTGTATTAAACTGAAAATTGGTGTAGACTGGCAATCAGAACATACAATTCTTCAAAAGTTAAGAAAAAAATTCACAAAAGATCAGCTTGAAATTCGGGTAGATGCTAATGGAGGTTTTACTAAAGATGAAGCAAAGATTGTTTTGAAACAATTAGCAGACTTACAAATCCACTCCATAGAACAGCCGATAAAAGCAGGAAAATGGGATGACATGACTGAATTATGCTCCCATACTCCAACTCCAATTGCATTAGATGAAGAGTTAATTGGTATAATTGATTATCCTGAAAAGAAAAAGCTTTTAGAAACAGTAAAACCTCAGTACATCATTCTAAAACCTGCATTAGTGGGAGGATTTTCAGGTTCGAATGAGTGGATATCCCTTGCTGAACAATTAAATATTAAATGGTGGATCACCTCTGCGTTGGAAAGCAACATAGGGTTGAATGCTATTTCTCAATATACCTTCACAAAAAAAAGCAATATGCCACAAGGATTAGGGACAGGAAATTTATTTACAAATAACTTTCACAGTCCCTTACATTTAGATGCGGATAAACTTTTTTTTGAACCGTACATTCTTGAAAATAGTTAGACTACACCATCAATAAAGATTGATTTTTTGATGTAATTTAAAAATTCAGAAAGTTTCTTTTTGAACTTATTCATAGCGACAGGTAATATTTAGTTTTTTGGTTTAGCAAATATCGTGAAAAAGTTCCATTAGTTGTGAATTTCATTAAAAAAATCTTTGCTTTTTTTAGACATCTAAATTTACTAAATTTGCAAACTGTCGTTTGGTACGACTTTAAAGCGAAATTAATGGAAGAAGAAAAAAAATCACTCAATTTTATTGAGCAAATTATAGAAGAAGATCTGGCAAACGGTTTGGAAAAAAACCAGCTCCGTTTCCGTTTTCCGCCTGAACCCAACGGTTATCTGCATGTAGGACACACAAAAGCTATCTGCATCAACTTTGGTTTGGGCGAAAAATACAATGCTCCTGTAAACCTTCGTTTCGACGATACAAACCCTGAGAAAGAAGAACAGGAATTTGTAGATTCAATAAAAAAAGACGTTGAATGGCTGGGCTTTAAATGGGATAAAGAATTGTACGCTTCCGATTATTTCCAGCAGCTTTACGATTGGGCAGTTCAGCTCATTAAGGAAGGAAAAGCTTATGTAGATGAGCAGCCTTCTGAAGTGATTACCGAACAGAGAAAAAATCCCGCAGAACCCGGAATAGAATCACCGTACAGAAACCGTCCTGTGGAAGAATCTTTAGATTTGTTCGAAAGGATGAAAAACGGAGAATTTGAAAGCGGCTCTATGTCTCTTCGTGCAAAAATTGACATGATCTCACCCAATATGAATATGCGCGATCCTGTGATGTACAGAATTTTGAATAAACCTCATCACAGAACAGGAACGGCATGGAAAATCTATCCAATGTACGATTGGGCACATGGCGAGTCTGATTATATCGAACAAATTTCTCATTCACTGTGTTCTCTGGAGTTTGAAAACCACAGACCTTTATACAACTGGTATCTGGATCAGGTGTACGAAGAAGGAAAAGTAAAAAACAAACAGAGGGAATTTGCTAGAATGAACGTTTCTTACATGATCACTTCCAAAAGAAAGCTACAGAGGCTTATTGCCGAAAATGTAGTGAACGGTTGGGATGATCCGAGAATGCCTACGATTTCCGGAATGAGAAGAAAGGGCTTTACCCCAACTTCCATTAGAAATTTCATTGAAAAAGTAGGTGTTGCCAAAAGAGAAAACTTAATTGAACTTCAGCTATTGGAATTCTGCGTTCGTGAAGACCTGAATAAAGTCGCAAAACGTGTAATGACGGTAGTTGATCCTGTGAAATTAATCATTGAAAACTACCCTGAAGGACAGGAAGAATGGCTGGAAACAGAAAATAATCCTGAACAGGAAAATGCTGGAACAAGAGAAATTCCGTTCTCCAGAGAATTGTATATTGAGCATGAAGATTTTAAGGAAGAAGCAAACAACAAATTCTTCAGACTAAAGTTAGGCGGAGAAGTTCGTCTGAAATCTGCTTATATCATTAAAGGTGAAAGAGTAGAAAAAGATGAAAACGGAAACATCACGACCATATATGCTACTTATGATGAAAAATCTAAGTCTGGAAGCGGAACTGAAGAAAGTTTAAGAAAAGTAAAAGGAACAATTCACTGGGTTTCTGCGAAGCATGCCATTCCTGTGGAAGTAAGAAATTATGATAAACTATTTACTGTGGAACAGCCTGATGCTGAGAAAGATGTGGATTTCTTAAATTTCATCAATCCTGAGTCTGTAACTACAGTTCAGGGGTTTGCTGAGCCAAGTCTAAAAGATGTGGCAGTTGGAGAACCTCTTCAATTCCAGAGAATTGGATATTTTACAAAGGATCAGGATTCTACGGATACCAATTTTGTATTCAACAGAACTGTGACATTAAAGGACTCTTATAAGCCGGAGTAAAATTTGTTTGTTTCAAATAAATAAAACAGGGCTTATTTTTTAAGTCCTGTTTTTTGTTTTATAAATCCAGACTATAAACTATTAAATTTTAGAAATTGTGAAAATTATACATTTATATACCAACTCCTTCAAAGGACTGTCTAAAGAAAGCTGGATGTTGGCACTGGTTATGCTTATCAACCGTTCCGGCTCCATGGTACTTCCCTTTTTGGGTGTGTACATGACTGCTCATTTAAAATTCAGTATCGAAAATACAGGAATTGTACTTAGCTTTTTCGGAATCGGTTCGGTAATCGGTTCGTGGTTTGGAGGTTTTATTACCGACAAATTTGGGGAATACAGAGTTCAATATCTTAGCTTATTGTTGAGTGTTCCGTTATTTTGTTTAATTCCATTATTCAAAACAGAAATCGGAGTGGCAGCAATTATTTTGCTGCAGAGTATTGTAAGCGATTCTTTTCGTCCTGCCAACTCAGTTGCCATTACCAAATATGCAAAACCCGAAAATATAACACGGGCTTTTTCCCTGAACCGGATGGCAATTAATCTGGGGTTTTCAATCGGTCCGGCTTTAGGTGGAATTTTGTCGGCAATATCTTACGAGTTTTTATTTTACTCTAATGCTTTTGCTGCTCTCTCGGCAGGTATTTTATACATTATCTTTTTCAATAAACGCAATAAATTAGCAAAACTGAAAGCTAGAAAAGTAAAAGAAGCTATTGAGATAAAAAAAGAGAACTCGCCTTATAAAGACGGTAAATTTTTGATTTACTGCTTTCTGTGTATGCTTTTTTCAATATGTTTTTTTCAGCTTTTCAGTACTTTAACGATTTTCTACAAAGAAACAGCGCATCTAAGCCAGCAGAACATTGGTTATCTTTTGGGTTACAGTGGTTTTATTGTAGTTTTGCTTGAAATGGGATTGGTACAGGCTGCAGAAAAATACCTCAACTTAGCAAGAACGATGTTTCTCGGAACTTTTATTTGCGGACTTTCTTACGCCATGCTTGGTTTTGACTACAGCATAATAACGCTGATTATTTCGATGACTTTGCTCTCGGTTGGAGAAATCTGGGCATTGCCGTTCATGTCAACAATTACAGCCTTGAGATCCGGACAAAACAATAAGGGAGCTTATATGGGACTGAATGGAATTGCTTTTTCTATCGCCTTCATTATCACACCTTATCTGGGAACTTTAATCGCTGAAAAATTTGGTTTTACAATTTTATGGATCGGAACCGGTATTCTGCTTACAGCAACCGCCACAGCATTCTATTTTCTTATCCCATGGATGATTAAACCTAAAAATTTATAAGCAAAAGCATATTAGCTTACGATCTGCATTATGACGAATTTAGAGATAAAGGTTTAATAGATTAATGATTTCAAATCTTGTAAAGGTTTCCAATCGAAATACCCTTATCTCATTTTGAAAAAAATCTATTTTGTTGCAGTTTTTATTTTAGTTGTAGCTCCACCGTACTTTTTTGGTGCTTTTCTAAATTTGCAGCTTGTTTGGCAATTTCAGGATAATAGTTTAGGCGATGAACATATTTTTCAATATACGCTTCGTTTACTTTTTGCATTATTGTGTCTAAATCTTCAGGAATTTTACCTGCAATTTCCACAATATTTCCATCTACTTTTAAGTAGGCTTTTTCGTTTTCTAACAAAGCATTTCGCCAACTGTTTTTGCTGAACGAATATTGTCTGCAAAACAGTCTGTTTTCTGCTACAACAACCCAAATATCTCTGAAACCATGCGTCTCTCCTACTTTTATTTGGCAAACTTTCGAATTGTTTATTTTTTGAATAATTCCTTTTTTCGTCATTAGAACTTTATTTTTTAATAAAAAAATCCCAAATGTTTTCTTCACATTCAGGATTTTAATTGAGTTTATATTTCTATCGTCCATTGATTTTGCTGATACGTTTTGCAATGCTCTGCGATTGCTTCGGGAACCATCGTGCGGAACAAATGTTTTTCGGCAGGAATTACCTCAATCATTTTATCAATCATTTCTTGCGGATCAAATTGTGCTTCATCTGAAGCAACTCCTGCTTGAATTTGTTTCAATGGTTCTATTGATGTAAAGTTTTTGTCAGCATCAAACCATTGTTCAAAAGTGTCAAACATTCTATCGTTAAAGCCTGTTCTGAACGGTCCAGGATTGATGGTAGCCACAGTAACGCCCAAATCTTTTAATTCATCTCGTAAACATTGTGCCACGGCTTCCAAAGCGTGTTTGGAGGCATTGTAAGGTCCAAGAAAAGGATACGTGGAAAGTCCAGCCATTGAGGAAACAAAGAATACTTTTCCTTGTTTTTTCTCCACCATTTTTTTGATGAATGGTTGCGAAAATTCTAACGTTGAAAATACATTGGTTTCCATTACTTTTCGCATCAGTTTTACAGGAATTTCGGCCAAAGGTCCAGTTTCGCCAATGCCGGCATTGTTTACCAAAATATCGATGTCGTATTTTTGAGCGTTGGCACAATCTATTTCATCGGTAATATCGAGTTTGATGACTTTTAAATTTTCTACAATGTTTTCTTTTTCGGCTTCGGCTCTTAAAGCAGTTACTTGTTCCCATTGCAAAACTCCTGCAATTACTTGATGACCTTTTTTGGCTAAACCAATAGCCGTTCCTTTTCCTAAACCAGAGCCTGCTCCGGTGATTAATATTTTTTTGCTCATTTTCTTGGATTTTAAATTCTGTTCCATTTGTTGATTTCGGGTTCGGTTTCCAGCATTTCAGGAAGCTGTTTTAGGGCTTCGGCAATGTGTGATGTTGTCCAATGATTGGCTTCTGCATCTGCATCTTTCCAAATTTCAAAAGAGGTAAATTCGTTTTCTACATTGTTGTTTTTCAGATAGGTATAACTGATGCAGTTTTCTTCGTTTTGAAGGGTTTTTGTGATTAGATTTTGCATTAAAGCATTGGCTTCGCTCAGTTTTTCTGTTTTGATGCGAAATTTTGCGGTTACGTATATGGGTTGACTCATTTTTTTGTTTGTTTAAAAATTAATGAGGCAAAAGTAGAGCAGATTTTTAGGCGGAACGGATACAAAAAAGGGCGAAAACGGAAACTTTTTACGGATGGGTTTTGCCGCATCGTTTTTCATAAAAAAACAGAAAGGCTATTTACCTTTCTGCTTTTACCAATACAGTGTTTTAGTTTTTTTATTTCTTTTCAATTGTCCGCATTGCCTTTTTTATAATGTACATAGTCTCTTTAGTCGGACTTTCTTTTTTCCATTTTTCACAAAGATTTTTCACAAATTCAGGTTGCGTTTTACTGGCATCATTCAGCCAATTCCCAACGCTGTCTTGCACATATTTTGTTTTGTCCGATTTCATAGGTTCTAAAATGGTTAAGCCCAATGCAGGATTTTGTTTTAATGCTTCAATATGTTCGCACCAAACGCCTCTTGGTCGTGTAGCTTCACTGGCAAAACGCCTGATATTTTCGTCTTCGTTGCTTGTCCATTTTGATAAAAGTTCTAAGCTTTCTGTTAGGTTTTTGGAAATAGTTGGTCTAACGGCTAACCAAGAAATTTCTCTGACACCAAAATGATTGTCTGCCGCAAATGGTTGTATTTTTTCGAGCATTTGTTGCACATTCAATTTCGGATTTTTTCCGATGGTGTAAGTCGCCCAACAACGAACTAAGTCAGATTGATGGGTTGAGATAATGTTAAGAATTTCGATGTCATTATTTTTAGTTGCCTGTTCAAAAATCCCTGTTCCAATGGTTTCGTTGATGGTGTTTACGGTTTGCTTTTTTAAGGCTTCAATATTCGACAAAATTGGTTTCAGGTATTTTGTTCTATTCGTTTGTTTGAGTAAATTTTCAAGCAAAATTCTTTGATTTACAGCTAACCATTCTACCAAATTTGCGGTTTCAATTTCTCCATTGTTGAGTTGCTCCAAAATTTCTTTCGGAATATCTTTTGTGGAGCGAGCACCTTTACGTTTTATTTCTGTCATAATGTGTTTAATAATTCATCAATATCAATTCTATTCATATAGTTTGCATCTGCAAATTTATACATTATTTTACCGTCTTGGTTTACTACAAAAACAGCGGGAATAGGCAACGTATTGTCGTTGTTTTTATTGAAATGGGTTATATCAATTCCTAAAGTGTTGTAATACGGTAAAACAAAATCTTGCAATTCAAATACAATTCCCAATTGTTTTGCAAACGTATTGTCTTTGTCTGTAAGCACTTCAAAAGTTAGTTTATGTTTTTCGATTATGGTTAAACTATTATCAGGACTTTGGGGAGAAATTGCAACAAGCGAAGCTTTTTTATCATTGATTTTTGATAAATTATCTTGTAATGCTTTCAGTTCTAAATTGCAATACGGACACCAACTACCCCGATAAAAAGCAACAATCATTTTTCCGTTTTTTAAAATTTCTTTTGAATGGACGATTTCATTTCTGGCATTGGGCAATGAAAATTCGGGCATTGTTGTTCCTAATTTTAAACTTTTTTCTTCAATATTTTTTGTTTGTAAATCTTCGATAGATTTTCCAAACGCTTCTAAAACTTCCTTCGGAACTTGTGTTGCCAATTCGTTGTTGAATTGTTCGATTTGTTTTGCTAATTCGTTCATATCCTTATAAATTGATTAATTTTGCAAATGTCTGGAAGCCTTTTAGAATGAACAATACCGCATATTTTCAGCACATAGGGATAAAAAAGTCAATTTTATGAAAACAAAGGAACGAGCGACCGAAAATAAAATTTGTCCGTTGGAAATTGCAGTAAATTCCATTTCGGGAAAATGGAAAATTCCAATTGTTTGGCAAATCAATGAAGGTAAAAAACGCCCCAGTGAATTTTTACGAGGCATTGCCAATGTTGATCGTCGGGTTTTAAATCAACAGCTCAACGAAATGGTGGAAGACGGTATTTTAACCAAAGAAAATTTCAACGAATTACCGCCAAGAGTAGAATATTCACTTACAGAAATTGGAGAAAAGTTGGTCGAAATTCTTTGGCAATTGAACGATTGGGGTAAATTGTTGGTTGTGGAAGAAGGCTGATTTTAAATACAAATTAGGATTTAGAGAATATTGCCTGACGTGGAAAATTGGCTAATTTGTCATAAAGTCAATAGAAATTGAGATTCGCCGAATGCAAATATCTCAGTTTAGATATAGTAAAAATGGATTGAAATTCCTTAAGACCTGACTTTGATAAAAACCTTTATTGACCAATCTTTTTTTCAATCAGGTTTTTGTTGCTCCACTTCATTATTCCTTCCAAAAGCTCTGATAAACTGCTTCCTTTTTCTGTTAAGCTATATTCTACTTTGGGAGGAATTACAGGATAAGAAATACGTTTGATGATGTTTTCTTCCTCTAAACTTTTTAATTGTTGGGATAGCATTTTTTGTGTAATTCCATTGATTGCTTTGTCTAATTCATTAAAACGCATTGTCCCGTTTTTTAATAAAAGCCAAACGATTACAGGTTTCCATTTTCCACCAATTTTATCCATAAAAATGGTTATAGGACACTCTGTAGCATTTTTATATTTTTTTTCAATAATTTCCATTATTTAATCTATTGATAATCAACAATTCCACCTTTTTAGTAAGTACATTACTTCTAAGTAAGTACTTGTTACAAATATAGTTAAGTTTTACTTTTACCAAGAATATAATGATCAGATAATGGATAAAAAAGTAATTGTCATTACAGGTGGCACAACAGGAATTGGCTTTGCTTGTGCAGAGCATCTTTTAGAAAAAGGCTATGAAGTGGTACTAACAGGGCGTTCTGAAAAGAATTTAATTGAAGCCTTGAAAAGATTAAACAATAGAGCAACTGGTTATTTATCAGATACTTCAAAATTGTCTGAAATTGACCGTCTTGTGAATTTAGTTCGTGAAAGATATACGAAGATTGATGGTTTGTTTGTGAATGCTGGTATTTTTAAAGCATCAAGTTTTGAAGCTACAACAGAAGATATTTTTGATGAAACAATGAATGTTAATTTCAAAGGTGCCTATTTTACGACCCAAAAATTTGTTCCTATTTTGAAAAATCCTTCAAGTGTGGTTTTGAATACTTCGATTGTTGTTTTTAAAGCATTTGCAGATACAAGTGTTTACACTGCAAGCAAAGCCGCTCTTGAAAGTATTGCAAAAGTTTTAAATGTAGAACTTGCATCAAAAGGAATTCGTGTAAATATTATTAGTCCAGGAGTTACAGAAAGCCCTATTCAACAAAAGTCGGGAATGAGTGATGAGGCAATATTAAATTTGTTAGACCATTTTTCAAATACTTCTCCAATTGGTAGAATTGTTAAACCGAATGACATCGCTCCCATTTTAGAGTTTTTGGTGTCTGACAATTCTTTGGTTTTGCGTAATGAGAAAATCATTATTGATGGTGGAACTACAATGTAGTCTGATATTGGTTAATAATTTTTGTCATTTATTTTGGGCATAAAACCAATTCCACAATATGCTGAATCATCATACCAAAAAAGGATGTAAATTTCTATCTTTAAAAGAGTAGCTTACTTTCGATAAACATCTGTATAAGTTGTGATTGACAAAAAGACTGAAACGATATGAGTTTGCTTTTGTGATTTTTAGCTTCTAAACTCCTTTGGACTTTTCCCTAAGTGCTTTTTAAAAAACTTGGCAAAATAATTAGGGTATTCAAAACCGAGTTGATATGCAATTTCGGAGTTGGAAGAGGTGGTTTCCAACAATAATTTTTTGGCGGTTTCGGCTATATGATTTTGAATAAAATCTTTGGCATTGGTACCCGTAAAATGCTTGACGACATCGCCCAAATAATTGGAAGATAAATTCAGCTTTTCGGCAAAATAAGCCACATTGGGCGTTTGCGAAACTGGGTTGTTGTAATAGTCATACAGCAATTCCTGAAATTTTTTCACAATCCAATTGTATTCTTTTTGATGAACAGAAAATTGCCGTTTATAAAATTTTTCCACCAACGAAATAAGGATATTGGTGTAAGAAAGCACAAAATCGAAATCGTAATTTTGATCGTTGTAATGCGAATGAAGCAAGCTGAAAATCTGCTGCATTTCTTTGGTTTCGTTCTCCTCTAAAATGAGGGCTTCGTGCATTCCGTATTCCAAACAATTTCGGAACAAAAAATGATGATTTTCAATTACGTCTTTAGCAATCTGCACATAAAAACCCTGCCATTTTTCTTGCAAATTCCATTCAAAATTTTGATTAGGACTGTTGAAAAACAGCACGGTTTTGTGTTGCAGTTCTTTTTGATGAACATCCGTAAAATTGATGTTTTCCTTCAACGAAATTCTATAAAAATCAACGTTTACCGCATCTGACTTCACTTTCAATGGCAAATGGCTTTCGTATTTCCCAAAATCAATTTTTTCGGAAACAGGAGCATTTACACCCAAATATTGGTTGAAAAGTTGGAAGGTTTTGAAGGTCATCTTTGTGTACGATTTGTGGTAAAATTGCTATATGAAATTGATATACTCTTATACTTTACTTGTAGATTAAAAGAATTTAATTTTCAGAATAATGTATTTTATATTTTTTCATAAATAAATAATAAAATAATACAAACAGTACAATTCCAATAATTAAAATCATCCATTCTTCCAAACGGAAAGCCTCAGCAAAACTTTCTTTCTGAGTGTAAAAAATCAGAATTGATGAGGTTAAATTATTAAAACCGTGTAAAAGAATGGGTAAAAGCAAAGATTTAGTCTTATAATAAACCAATCCTAAAACAGTCCCCAATAAAAACGCTCCTACAAATTGCCAAGGATTTCCATGAATAAGACCGAACAATAAAGATGCAATAAAAATTGCTTTCCAGGGCTTTACACCATTATTGATCATTCCTTTTTGGATGATTCCCCTGAAAATGATTTCCTCAAAAACAGGTGCCATAATCACCGCTGCTATAATCATGACAGCCGGATCATCGATTAAACTCTTCATTATATTTTCAAAAAAGCGATAAATATCACCAAAAAAAGATCCTGTTGTAGGAATAAGCGAAGTCGTGAATTCTCCTATCAGCATCATTCCGAACATCATGGGGAAAATAAGAAGATAAGTGGAGAAATTTGTGGGAGAAAAATTAAAATTTAATTTCATTTTTGTAGAAGGACGAACTACAAAAAAATCGAAAAACGCAATAATTAAAGGGAAAACCAAAGCATTTGCCATCATTAAAAACCACGGTTTCTGAGCTACATCAATCTGAAAAAGAACTTTTATCATCAATACAAAAAAACCGACCAACATAGTCCCTGCAATATAACCCGCAAAGAGAATTAAACCTCCAACCCAGTCAAAAATAAATTTCGGATATCTGCTTTTTTCCATGTCTAAAAATTACAGTAACAAAGATAATTTTTTTGTCGTTTAAAACACTTTAATCTTGATTTTAATTAACAAGAGGTGCATGTTGCCTTCTTCTGAAATATTTGATTTTCACAATCCATTAAAATTCACGATTTTTGCAACTTCAAAATACGATATGTCAGACTTAATCAAAGAAATACAAAAAAGAAAAACATTTGGGATCATTTCTCACCCCGATGCCGGAAAAACCACCCTTACTGAAAAATTGCTTCTATTTGGAGGTGCAATTCAGGAAGCTGGTGCCGTAAAATCCAACAAAATAAAAAAGGGAGCGACTTCCGATTTCATGGAAATTGAAAGACAGAGAGGAATTTCTGTAGCAACATCCGTTTTGGCATTTGAGTACAGAGATCACAAAATTAATATTCTTGATACTCCCGGTCACAAAGACTTTGCTGAAGATACTTACCGAACTTTAACTGCAGTAGATTCTGTGATTGTTGTTATTGATGTAGCTAAAGGGGTTGAGGAACAGACTGAAAAACTTGTTCAGGTTTGTCGTATGAGAAATATTCCGATGCTGGTTTTCATCAATAAACTGGATCGTGAAGGTAAAGATGCATTTGATCTTCTGGATGAAGTAGAGCAGAAACTTGGATTAACCGTTTGTCCGCTTTCATTACCGATTGGTATGGGAAGCGATTTTCAAGGGATTTACAACATCTGGGAAAATAATATACAGCTGTTTTTGGAAGAGAAAAAACAGAAAGTTGGTGAGGCAATCAAGTTTGATGATATTAATGATGCTTCTATTGACGAAGTAATCGGTGAAAAAGCAGCCGCTACTTTAAGAGAAGAATTAGATCTGGTACAGTCTGTTTATCCTGAATTTAGCCGCGAAGATTACATGAAAGGAGATCTTCAGCCTGTATTTTTTGGTTCTGCTTTAAATAATTTTGGAGTTCGTGAGCTACTGGATGCATTTATTGATATCGCACCAATGCCACAACCCAAAGAAAGTGATTTGCGCTTAGTAAAACCGGAAGAAAATCAGTTTACAGGTTTTGTATTTAAGATCCACGCAAATATGGATCCTAAGCACAGAGACCGTCTGGCTTTCGTGAAAATTGTTTCGGGAACATTTAAAAGAAATGAAAACTATCTGTTGGTAAGAGAAGGAAAAAAAATGAAGTTTTCTTCTCCCAATGCGTTCTTTGCAGATAAAAAAGAAGTGGTAGACGAAAGTTTTCCTGGTGATATTGTAGGTTTGCATGATACCGGAAACTTCAGAATTGGTGATACCTTGACAGGCGGTGAAAAATTGAGTTTCAAGGGAATTCCGAATTTCTCTCCGGAACACTTCAGATACATCAATAATAATGATCCTTTAAAAGCAAAACAGCTTGCTAAAGGAATTGACCAATTGATGGATGAAGGCGTAGCTCAGCTTTTTACCCTCGAAATGAACAACAGAAAAATCATTGGAACCGTTGGTGCGCTTCAGTACGAGGTAATACAATACCGTTTAGAGCATGAATACGGTGCAAAATGTACTTACGAACCTCTTTCTATGCATAAAGCATGTTGGGTGGAAGCTGATGAAAAATCTGATGAATTCAAGGAATTTGCCAGATTGAAACAGAGATTTTTGGCTAGAGACAAATACAATCAGCTTGTATTTTTAGCAGATTCTTCCTTTACCATCCACATGACGCAGGAAAAATTTCCTAATGTGAAACTGCATTTTATCAGTGAGTTTCAAAATTCATAAAAGCAGAATACACTATTGTTGAGAAACAATAAACAATCTAAAAATAAAAAACCGTTCAGCTTAAGTTGCTGAACGGTTTTCATGTTAATGATATTAAATATTATTTATTAAACATTACTAGTTTCTTAACGATCTGCTCACCTTCCAGTTCAACTTCTATCATATACGTTTCAGTAGGAAGATGTCTTAAATCAATTTTTTCTAAATGATCAGAGAAGAATAATCTTGATTTTTTAGGAATTACCAATTTACCATCCATTGCATAAATGGTATAGTTAAATGCATACGGACGAAGCGGAGCCTTTCTAGGGAAGTCTAATTTAATATATACATATCCGTCATAAGATGGAACTGGATAAATCATCATCCCTTCAAAGAAGGTAGATGGAGTTGTTCCAGGATTCCCAGGTGTTCCTGGTACACTCGGCGTTCCTGGTGTTCCTGGTGTTCCCGGTGTCCCAGGCGTTCCCGGATTAGGGATCGGAGGTACAACAACAGCAGAAGAATTGACCGTAAAATTTTGTGAATTTACGTTTAGGAAAACATTATCAATTGCTTTTACCATAATTCTTGCATTCGTACTGTTTCCTAAATTACCCGGCACTGTAAATGTATGAGTCCCATCATTCGGCGTACTTGCCACCAATACGAAAGGAAAAGTTACTCCACCGTCTGTTGACAATAATATAGTAACATTAGGTGTACTTACCGGTGCAGCTGTAGTGTTTGCAACATCCCAAGTAACGGTTTGTGACTGACCTTCTGTCCATACGATACCTGGAGTATTTTGCGAAGTAACAACAAAAGGACCAGCAGAGTTTACTACTGTGAGTTTAACATCATCGCGTCCTGTCTGACCGCCCAATGAATTATTGTCTCTTACCAGAACAGAAAAATTAAGTTCTCTTGCTCCAGACGGCAGCTTTTCCCATGCTCTGTAATCCGTAGGAGTTACAATTGCAGGGTCGTATCCGGAAACAATGGTTGATAGTCTTGGAAAATATCTTGACGGCGATGCTGAAGGCATTACAGATCTGAAAAGCGGACCAACAGTACTTGCCGGCTGAGGCGGCATTGGTGCTACACCTGCATCAATCTGCTCCCAAGTATACGTAAGCGGATCATTATTGGCATCCGTGGCTGTTGCCGTAAGCATAAATGGTGTACTCTTAGGAATACTTCTGTCTAAACCTGCATTTACCACAGGCTCTGCGTTGGCAATTGGCGTTTTGGTACCGCAAGTTGATGTATTTCCTGTTGTAAGTCTGGTATACATTTCATTAATGCTTACTGCATGAAAATAAGCATCAGAATTTTGCTGTACGTTTGGTGGACAGATACCTGCATATCCCATAATAGAACTTGCACTTCCCGGTTCTATGGTTGTAGGAGGGTTTCTGTTACAGTTGTTATTTTGTGTATGCATTGCCCCAAACTGATGACCCATTTCGTGTGCAACAAAATCAATAACAAAAGGATCTCCTACCGGAACTGCAGAACCTGTTACTGCACCCGCTTTACTATTCCCGCAAATAGCAGGAGTAGCCGCTAATCCGTTATCATTACCTGCTGTTGCTCTAAAAAACAAATGTCCAATATCATAATTAGCAGAACCAATAATATTGTTGGTAACTGTTATATTTTCGTTAAGCATCTGTGGTGCACTTAAAGTGTCGAAAGTATCACTACTAATGAAAAACAAAGCATCAGTATTCGGGATAAGCTGCAGTCTTACTGCGATATCTCTTTCAAAAACACTGTTGAGACGGGTAACAACCAAATTTACCGCTGCTAAAACTGCCGCTTTCTTCTGTGCATCAGTTCCGCTTCCTACACCAGCCTGCCCGGCAATATAAGCAGTATATTCTATCGTTGTTGAAATAGCAAGTCTGTATTTCCTGTTGAGTCCGTCAATAACCGTTTTCTGAACAAGTGATGAAGGATTTGTCATATCACTGTTTCCATCGAAAAGGCAATTAAACTGACCAAGCGGAGACGCATCATTTCTTTTATACAATCTGTACACCTTATTGTCATTGGTATAAGAGTCTATGTAATAAGTTCCCTCGTTACTGCCGATCATACCGTTAAAACCAAAATAAGGATCAATCGTAAATCTTAAAGTTACAGATTCATCACCTTTTTTAAAACCTATATAAGATTTTATATCAGAATACCTGTTCTGCAAATCACGATGCATGGTTGAAGATTCATAAACTTCAAAAGTTTCAAATGTTCCTGCAGGAGTTGGAAAACTAAGCAAAACCCCTTTTCTGTAGTTTTTATAGTCTCTGTCTGCAGCATCTTTCAGCTTATTCTGAATCTCATCAACATTAAGCGTAAAGAGAGATGAATCTGAAATTCTTACATTACTCTCACGAACTTCCCCAATGGGATTTGAGCCAAGCTTTTTCCATTGGTTTTGCTGGGCAAATCCCGCTGCCGAAAAGGCAAGTACTGTACCCAGAATCAATAGTTTTTTCTTCATATAATTTTCTTTTAATTTTTCAATTGATTGCTAACAGTTTTATATTTCCCGGAGTTTCACCTGTTAGCTTTATTATTAAAACCGGATTTTTTAGTTTATCAGATTTGTATTCTTCACTTTCTACTTCTCTGTATTTGATTATGAGATCCTGATTTTTACTTTCTATTTCTTTAACTTCAATATCTCCGTAGAGAATTTTATTGAGTTTTGGTTTAAGCACAAGCAAATATTCACCTTCTTCAAAAGTCGGAATGGGTTCTGATCTTGAAAAATTCTTATTACTCAGTTTGCCATAAATTTCAACCGTTTTTTTAAATGTAGTAATAAGGGTTACTTCCGGAAGAGAAACATCTTTATTAAATCTTTTAACTTCGGAAAACTCAATTTTATTCTGCTGATAATTCACTATTGACTTGTTGTTTACATTATTATATACACCAGAATTACTGCAGCTTACGAATGCAGCCATCAGTAAAAACGATACTGTTAACAAAAAAGAGTTTTTCATTTAAATGTCTCAAAAAGCAAAGGTAATTATTATTGTATTTACAAAAAAAGTTTTTTTTAGATATAATGTGGTATTAACATAATTTTTTGTAAAATAAAAAAATAAATTTTACAAAATACTCATTTACAAACACATAAGAATTTACCAGAATCATACATTTCTTTTACAAATTTCCCGAAAAATCTGAGAGTAGATTTACACCAGTAAACAACAAAATTACAATTACCGTCATCTATAGATTTTGATTGGTAATCGTACAATATCCATAAAAATAATTATTATGAAAAAGAACATTATTACCATCATGGTATGCAGCACTTTTATTATGTGTAAAAAAGGAGAATCTGTAAATCTATCATCTGAACGTATAACACAACAGGTAGACAGCACTGTTGCTGATGTCAACAGCAAAGTTAATGAGACACAGCAAGAATCGAAAACTGATTTTGATTCTGCAAATATCAAAATTAAAGAATTGGATAAAACTAAAAGTAAGGCAATGCAGACGATTGAAGAAACTGCAAAAAGTATAGATTCTTTGTCCGAAAAAATTTCTTCTTTAAATCTGGAATCGTTATCAAAAAAAGATTCTTCAGAAAAGAAAAATGATAAAATTACGAGCAATGTTCCGGCGCCAAAGGTTATAAAAGAAACTAGAATTGTTTATAAAACAGAATCAAAGCCTAAAAATATTCCTGTAAAAGATATCATTACTAAAAATGGAGTGATTGAAATCAATGCGGAAAATACAGAAGCATCAAAAGAAAAGGTAAAACAGTTTATCAGTAAATATGATGGAATTTTGAAAAGTGAAAATACTTCACTCAATAACAACGAAAACAAAATTGCTTATCTGAAAGCGAAGGTTCCTATCCGGACATTTGATTTTCTGATGGATGATCTCAGCTACAATATCGGAATTGTTGAAAACAAAACTGTAGAAACAAATGGCAGCACTTACAAAAACGATATTTTATGTGATGTAGAAATTACCATTTACGGCAAAACAGAAAGCACTATAAAACCAGAAGAATCTCAAAGCTTTGGAGGAAAATCTTTAGCAGCAGTGTCATCCGGATGGAATGTAATTACTTCTGTTTTTCTCTTCCTGCTGCCGTTTTGGCCGTTATTCCTAATCTTAGGAACAGCCTATCATTTTTATAAAAAAAGACTGCGAAACAGCTCTGATAAAAAAAACAATTAAATTATAGTTAATTTTAATCAGATTTTAATGATAAGAATTATGAAATTATAAAAAAACATATTATTTTTGTTGCATAATATTTATTAAATATTTGGTTGGTAAAGTAAAAGGCTCTCAGATTGAGAGCCTTTACTGTTTATTTCATATTCACTACTTTATCTACAACATACCTTGTATTTCCTCTCCACGGAAGAGCACCGTTGTACTCTTTGTAATGAAGATCAAAAACTTTCCCGCTGTTGAGTTCCAACTGCTTGAAAACTTCAGGATCAGAAACGGAAAACTCAAACTCATAACTGGTAATTGTTCCTGTCTTTCCTTTTCCGAAACCTTCCTGGATCAGCTTGCCTTCATAGGTTTTAAAAACGTATCCTTTTTTGATGGCATAGTTCAGATAACCAGATTTCACCCCCTCTCCGAAGACGAAGAAAAATTTATACCAGAAGAAAACTCCTAATAAAAGCAGAATGACTCCGACAGTAATCCACAAAGGTTTTTTCATAGTAGTGTTTTTGAGTTTTTGTTTAATTATTTTGAAATACTTCTTGAGATCACAATTTTCTGGATTTCAGAAGTTCCTTCATATATCTGAGTAATTTTTGCATCTCTCATCATTCTTTCTACGTGATATTCTTTTACATATCCGTATCCGCCGTGAATCTGTACCGCTTCGATGGTAGTATCCATTGCAACCTGAGAAGCATATAATTTTGCCATCGCTCCACTTTCAGAAATATCTTTACCCTGATCTTTTTCGGAAGCAGCTTTAAAGCACAGCATTCTTGCAGCAGTAATCTGCGTTGCCATATCTGCAAGTTTGAAAGCAATTGCCTGATGATTGATGATCTCAGTTCTGAAAGCCTTTCTGGTTTTAGCATACTTAAGAGCCAACTCGTAAGCTCCTGAAGCAATTCCCAAAGCCTGAGAAGCAATTCCAATCCTTCCTCCGTTTAATACAGCCATTGCAAAGTTGAAACCAAATCCGTCTTCACCAATTCTATTTTCTTTCGGAACTTTTACATTATTAAAAATCAAAGAATGAGTATCACTTCCTCTGATTCCCAATTTATCTTCTTTTAAACCAATTTCAAAACCTTCCCAGCCTTTTTCTACGATAAAAGCATTGATTCCTTTATGTTTTTTCTCAGGATCAGTCTGTGCAATAACGATGTAGTAAGTTGCTGTTCCACCGTTGGTAATCCAGTTTTTGATACCATTCAACAAGTAGTAATCTCCTTTATCTTCTGCTGTTGTTTTCTGAGAAGTAGCATCAGAACCTGCTTCCGGCTCAGATAAAGCAAACGCTCCGATCACTTCACCACTTGCAAGAGGAGTAAGGTATTTTACTTTTTGCTCTTCAGAAGCAAATTTTTCAAGACCGGCACACACCAATGAGTTGTTTACAGACATTACTACGGCAGCAGAAGCATCTACTTTTGCGATTTCTTCTATTGCAAGAACGTAAGAAACGCTATCCATTCCTGCACCACCGTATTTAGGATCCACCATCATCCCCATAAGTCCCATTTCTCCCATTTTTTTAACCTGCTCTGTCGGGAACTTTTGATCACGGTCTCTTTCAATAACTCCCGGTAATAGTTCGTTTTGTGCAAAATCTCTTGCTGCCTGCTGAATCATCAGCTGTTCTTCTGATAAATTAAAGTCCATAAAATGTAAGAATTATATGTCTGTAAATTTACACTTTTTAGGCTAATGTTAAAAAAAATTAATGATTGCAGATAAAACATATATCATCAATAATTTTTAAATATTCAACAAAAATAAAAATCAATTCAATTATCTTCGGTATTATGGCACGCATTTTAAATATTTATAATTAATACGAAACAATTCCACAATTAAAAAAAATTCTTATATTTAAGTTTCAAACTATTATAAAAAAAATCATGACTATAAAAAGATTATTCGATATCCCTTATTATGCGCTGCAAAACCTTCCTAAAAATGATATGTTTGTTACAAAATATCAGGGTGAATGGAAAAAAACATCCACACAGGAGTTTATTAATCAGGGAAATAAAATTTCGCGCGGACTTCTGAAACTTGGCATAAAACCCGGAGACAAAATCGCTTTGATCACCACCAATTCCCGTACGGAATGGGCAGTAATGGATCTTGGACTTTCACAGATCGGTGTTGTCTCGGTACCTGTGTATCCTAGTATTTCTCCGGAAGATTACGATTTTATCTTTAATAACGCTGAAGTAAAATATTGTTTTGTATCTGATAAAGAATTGCTGGATAAAGTGATGAAAATAAAACATAATGTAGCGAGTTTACAGGGTGTCTTTACTTTTGACAACATCAACGGCGCAGCCAACTGGAAAGAAGTACTTGATCTGGGCGAAGATGATTCTACCCAAATAGAAGTTGAAGACCTTTCTAAAGCAATTAATACTGAAGAACTTGCAACCATCATCTACACTTCAGGAACTACAGGAAAACCAAAAGGAGTAATGCTTACTCACGAAAATATTGTGTCGAATGTTTTGGGTTCTGTTCCCAGAATTCCTAAAAATAAAAGTCTGGACTATAAAGACACCCGGATTTTAAGCTTTTTACCCATCTGTCATATTTTCGAAA
The DNA here is from genome assembly GCF_056133985.1 of Chryseobacterium sp. L12. NCBI lineage: Bacteria > Pseudomonadati > Bacteroidota > Flavobacteriia > Flavobacteriales > Weeksellaceae > Chryseobacterium > Chryseobacterium sp. L12. Next base: position 172,098 of record NZ_JBVYOF010000017.1, read on the forward strand.
GAATGCTTTTCTACTTGTTTCAATACAATGGGTTTTCTATTTACTTTGCGGAGAGCATCGAAAAAATGGGCGAAAACGTAAAAGAGGTAAAACCTCACTATATGAGCGTAGTTCCCAGACTTGTAGAAAAAGTGTATGATAAAATTTACAATACTGGCTCTAATGCAGGCGGATTGAAACAAAAAATATTCTTTTGGGCACTGAATTTAATTCAGAAGAAAAAAGTGATTTCAAAACCTTCCGGACTACAGGAAATCATTGCCGATAAATTGGTCTTCAAAAAATGGAGAGAAGGACTTGGCGGCGAAATCATTACTCTAGTTTCAGGATCTGCAGCACTGTCAACAAGACTGAATCTGATGTTTCAGAACGCAGGAATTCCCATTCTGGAAGGATATGGGCTTACCGAAACTTCGCCTGTAATATCCGTTAACTCTTTCGGAAAAATGAAAGTGGGAACAGTGGGTCATCCGTTGGATAATTTGACGGTAAAAATTCAGGAAGATGGCGAAATTACAGTAAAAGGACCTTCTGTTTTCAAAGGTTATTTTAAAAATGAAGAAATGACCAGAGAAACATTCACCGAAGATGGTTTCTTTAAAACCGGAGACATCGGTCATATCGACAGCGAAGGCTTCCTTCAGATTACAGATCGTAAGAAGGAAATGTTCAAAACGTCAGGCGGAAAATATATTGCTCCCCAAACAATTGAAAATCTGGCGAAAGCATCAAAATTTATTGAGCAGATTATGGTTGTAGGTGATGGCGAAAAAATGCCGACAGCTTTTGTACAGCCCGATTTTGAGTTTGCTAAAAACTGGGCATTGAGAAATAATTTGAATCTGGGAACAACGCCACAGGAAATTGCCAAAAGTCCTGAACTGAAGGCAAGAATTGAAAAAGAGATTGATAAGATAAACGAACATCTTGGCAATTGGGAAAGAATTAAAAAAATTGAACTCACCCCTGAAGTATGGAGTATTGAAAGCGGGCTTCTCACTCCTACTTTAAAACTAAAACGTAAAGCAATTAAAGAGAAATTTATAGATCTTTATAATAAGATGTACGGACATCAGGAATAAATATAAAACCGCTTCAAAAGAAGCGGTTTTATATTTTTATCTTTTAATTAAAAACAAGATGGGAATTTTGATGCTTTTCAGCTTGTTTTGATGTACATTACAGTTATATAAAAAAGCTGCCTTTTTAAATTAAGGCAGCTTTTTATATTTTAAAACGAAGTATTATTAGAATTTAATCACAGATTTCATTTTCTCTGTTTCTTCGATTACCAATTCGTCATCCACAAGAATTTTTCCTGAATGCTCATCAATGATGATTTTCTTTCTCTGAGCGATTTCCATTTGCTTTTGCGGCGGAATCGTGAAGAATGAACCTTTCGGAGCTCCTCTTTCCAAGCCTACAACTGCTAAACCTGTAGAAGAGTTACTTCTGATTCTGTTATAGGAAGCCAGCAATCTTTCGTCAATTTTAGAAGCAAATTCTTTAGATTTTTCTATTAAATATTCTTCTTCTTTCTGCGTTTCTGAAATAAGACCGTTCAATTCTTCCTTCTTGAATTTAAGGTGATTTTTAAGATCATTAATCTTGTTATTCAGCTCTGCTAAAGTTTCTTCTTTATGACCAATTTTAGCGCCAAATTCACGGATTCTTTTTTCGGCAAGCTGAATTTCCAGTTCCTGATATTCTATTTCTTTTCCTAACGCTTCAAATTCTTTATTGTTTCTTACGTTATCCTGCTGAGATTTGTATTTTTCAATAAGCGTTTTGGCGTGATTGATCACTTCATTTTTTGTATTGATCTGATCGTTCTGATCTTTTATTTCTGCATGAAATTTCTCAGCTCTCGTTTCAAGACCTTCAATCTCAATTTCAAGATCTTCTACTTCAATTGGCAATTCTCCTCTTGTGTTACGGATTTCATCCAATCTTGAATCGATGATTTGAAGATCATACAAAGCTCTTAATTTTTCTTCGACTGAAATTTCGGTGGTTTTTGCCATATCTAAAGGAAATAATTTACTGGGTTTGTTTTTTCACTAGATTTTAAGATTGCAAATGTACTAATTTTTTGTGATAAAATTTCAAATATTTGTTGAGCAACCCATTGTTCAGATTCATAATGTCCCACATCGCAAATCAGCATCCGGGATTCTGCCAGAAAATAGTCATGATATTTAAGATCTCCTGTAATGTAAGCATCACACTGGTTTGCCAAAGCAGATTTTATTCCGCTGGCTCCGGAACCACCCAAAACCCCTACTCTTTTAATTTTTTTATCTATGAAATCTGAATGTTTGATAACGTCTACATTGAGTTTACCTTTAATAAATCTCAGAAAATCTTTTTCGTCTATTTCATCATCAAATTCGCCAAACATTCCCAAACCTGAATATTGATTATGATTGTCCAGACTGTAAATCTGATGCGCAACTTCTTCATAAGGATGCGCTTTTATCATGGCTGACGTAACTGCTTTTTCTTTATAAGCTTCAAAAATTACAGAAATCATGCTTTCATCCGCATTTTCACGTACATTCTGATGTCCTGAAAAGGGATTAGAACCTTCATTGGGTCTGAATGTTCCTTTACCTTCGATAGTAAAACTGCATTCATCATAAAAACCAATATTCCCGGCTCCCGCTTCAAATAATGCTTCCTTTACAGCTTCTGCATAGTCATTCGGAACTAAAACTGTCAACTGTTTCAGGTTATTTTTCTTAGGCTGAAGAATTTTTAAGTTTTTAAGACCTAGATGGTTGCATATTCCTGCATTCACTCCAAAAAAATCATTATCGAAGGCTGTATGTATGGCATAAATCGCAATTTTGTTTTCTATGGCTTTTAAAACCGCTCTTTCGACATAATTTTTTCCGGTAATTGATTTTAATCCTGAAAAAATAATAGGATGAAAACAAACAATAAGGTTACAGTTTTTAGAGACAGCTTCATCAACCACATTTTCCAGAGCATCATGACAAACAAGGATTCCGCTGACGTTTCTTGCCGGAACTCCGCATAATAATCCGACGTTATCAAAATCTTCTGCCTGCGGAATGGCAATCTGCTTTTCTATGATAGAAATTACTTCTTTTATTGTCATTTTATTCTGTAAGTTTGTTACGAAATTAGTTATTATTTAGTTAAAACAAAAAACATTCATGGAAAGAGAACACGATCTGGCTGCCGGAGACAAGCTTTGGAAAAAAATCTGGTTTCGCATTATTTACCGGGCAGATACCAGAATGGGAAAACTTTTTGATGTGGGTTTGCTGATTCTTATTTTGCTGAGTACTTCTATCATCATGATGGAAAGTATTCCGAAGCTCAATAAGGAGTTTAATCTTTATTTTATAATAATTGAATGGATTATTTCTATCATTTTTACCATTGAATACGGAATGAGAATAGCCGTTGTTAAAAATAAAAAAAATTATATTTTCAGCTTTTTCGGAATTATAGATTTTCTTTCACTTGTTCCCTTTTATCTTAGTTTTTTCTTCCCTTTCACCAAATATTTCCTGATTTTCAGAATGCTGAGAATGCTGAGAGTTTTCAGGATTTTTAATCTTCTGGATTTTATGAATGATGGGTTTGTGATCGTAAGAGCATTGCGAAACAGCTCAAGAAAAATTTATATTTTTCTTCTGTTTCTGGTTATCTTTTCTGTTATCGTAGGCTCTTTAATGTTTATGGTGGAAGGTGGAAGACAAGGATTTGAATCGATCCCTCAATCTATATATTGGGCAGTGGTGACAGTAACTACTGTAGGATATGGCGATGTCTCACCGATTACTCCTGCCGGAAAAATTTTCGCAGTTATTCTGATGCTTGCTGGTTATTCTATCATTGCTGTTCCTACGGGAATTGTAACTGCAGAAATGAGAAATAAAAGACAGAATCTGGAAAAGGTGTGTGAACGCTGCGGAAATGAAGATATTGATGATGATGCAAGATATTGCAAACAGTGTGGCAAGAAATTGGCTTAGTAGTTTTTATAAAAATTCTATTAATTCAATACCACCAAAATCATGGAACCACAAAAAAGAAACAGACCCAACAATTTAGTTCTTGTTTTAATTGCTTTGACAGCATTAATGATTATTATATACGGCGTACTCGTTATGTTTTTCCCAGCCGTTTTTGAAAATATGAATACTGGCGAAATACAACCTGTAAGACCTAATGAATAATTCTTAAATCTGAATGTCTTAAAGTTTTGTTATTTGTAATATAACTTACTTTTAAGTTAGTTATTGTAGATATTAACATAAAAAAACTCCCTTTTCGGGAGTTTTTCATTTGATTATGTTGGTTTCTAATTGCTTTCCTTCACTTTTCTATTCATTTTAGCTCGTACAGCAATGGCAGCAGCTAAAACAAACAATGCAGGAATATAATCATCAATAGGAGCAGGATTTGGATCTCCGGGATTTCCGGGATAAGTATCTTCGTCTGCTACCTCGTTCTGAGTTTCATATACATAAGGATTATCTGATGTTTCCTGTTCCTGCGCTAATACAAAACCGGAAACAGCAAATAAAGCAGTTATTAATATCTTTTTCATATCTTAATTTTCATTTTTCAAGTTATATGTATCGCCTGTCTGTTGTTTTTAATCAAATCAGTCAGGCGATTCCATTATTCTTATTTAATTATTTTTTTCGTGTATTCTTTACCTTCAGATACTGCTTTTACAACATACACTCCTTTTGCATCCAGAGTGATTCTGATTTCCTTAGAACCTCCCTCAACAGTCTGAATCTGTCTTCCTGAAGCATCATAAACGATTACACTATCAATATTTTTGTTGTTTCTTACCACAAAGTGATCTCCGTTTCTGTACACTTCAAAAGAGTCTTTAGAAACCTCTGAAGTTGATAATACGCCCAGTTTGTAAACAATCTCGAATCTGCTGGAAACATCTCCCGAGTTGGCTGCAAATGAGTAAGTATTATTCTGAAGATCAGTATAAGTTCCCGTTACTTTATCATGAAGATAAATCGACTGTCCGTTATTGAAAATTCCTTCTTTCTGTACCAATGAAATGGTGAAGTTCCCGTTTTGGAAATGTTTTGCACCTACAGGAACCACATCATTGATATTGAAGCTTTCTCTCCCCTGAATCACAAGTTTCTGAGTGCCTGCCAATGTATAAAACGCATCAGAACCTGTTCCGATTGCTTTTGAATCGTACTGATCAAATGAGTTGGACGCTCCGTTGATATAAGCTACTGCAAATGTATTGTTCGTATTATAAGAAGAGTTTAATCTCAACCAGAATTTTCCTTCCGCAGATGAATTGTTCTTGTTGTAAAAAGTCGCCGGAGCTGCAGTTCTCATATCATTGTTAAAACTTAGAGAAGTATCTGCTGTATTAGTCGCTTTGACGATGAATCCTTGTCCTATTTTTACGCTGTTTTCCGTAGGGATAACCGAAATATTCGGAGCCGGAGTCCAGATTTGAGAAACCGGGTTATAGGTTGCATATCCTACGTTTGTAGTGGTAGCTCCACCCTGTACCGTTACGCTGTTGCTGGTGTTGTCCCAGAAATAGAAAGTATTTAAGATTCTTGTTAAGTTGGCATTGTAGAACGCTACTAAATCAAGATTTGACGGATAAGGATTTCCTACAAGGTTGTATCCGTTCCCTGCCGTTGACAAAGTAAAAGTCTGGGTGCCGTTGTTGGGTGTTCCAACAAATTTTAAAGATGTCTCAAAATAATTAGACATAGGTGTTTTAATAGAATATCCTTTTGCAAAAGCAGAAGTTGTAGAAGCTGCGTTCACAAAATAATCAGTCGCTGTATTATATTCTGTGATGAATTGCGGAGTACCTCCGCTTTCGTAAATGTTACTTAGATTTTGAGACATAACAGGAGATGACCAGAATGCGTATTGATCAACGTAGCTTGTTCCCTTTTTTCTTACGGTAAACACTCCTGAATAATTTAAAACAGATCCATCTCTCTGAATAAGATTTCCATCATTTTTTATTGTAACATCACCTGCATTGATTGTGTTTCCAGAAGTTATTTCCAGTACGGCATCCTTATTAACAATGATGTTTTTAGCGGTGAATGCAGGATTTGAAACAGTGGAATAAGGTGCATCAATGATGGCCGTTATATTTGCTGTAGGTGCTCCATTACTCCATGATGTTCCGTTCCAGACTGTAGTAATTAAATTACTGCAGTCTGTAGAGAAATATATATCTGGATATTCCGCTTGTGCATCCGCTAATTGTACATCGTCTATGCATACAGATAAGTTATTGTTTAAGGAACCTGAAAAGTAAGGACCTTCATATGCTCCATTTCTAAGATTCAGTTTTACTAAACCTGACATATTTATAACACTGATTCCGTATAAATTTGAAGCATTGGAAACGTCAAACTGGGTGATTAATGGGCAATATACTAATGTTACTGTTGATAATGCTAATGAATTATTAGGCATAATAGCATTAATAAGTGTTGAGCAATATTCAATGCTTAAATTTTCTAAAGAACTACATTGCGAAAGATCTAAAGTGTTAAGTTGTGTACCCTGAATGATAAAATCTTTAAGAGCAGTGCAACCTAGAAGATTTAAAGTGTTTAAATTCCCCCCAAAGCTAATCTCCAAATTATTATTGTATCCTATAAAAAAATTAACTAAGCTAGAGCAGTTATTTAAGTTTAATTCTTTCAACTCTGCATTACCGCCTAATTTTAAATTAACCAACGATGTGCAGTTTTGCGCATTTACCAATTCAAGATTTTGAGGTAAACCATCATTATTCTCATGCGGTTTAAATGCTTTTAAAGTGTGTAGATGAGATAAATTGCTAATATTAACATTCGGCATAAAACGAGCCGTATTTACAATATCAATCTCTTCTAGTAATGGTGTAGGAGAAAAATTAACAGTACTGATAGGCTGATTAAAAGCCACAAGTTTTTTTAAACTAGGAAGCCCTGCAAGATTTAATGTAGTTGCGGTTCCTAAAGTAACAGAACCCATTGAGGATGACGTGTAAATATATCTGTTATAAAATCCGCAGTCTAATTCTTCAAGATTCACTAAACCTGCAGATGATAAATCAATATTCGGAGCATTAAGACCTTTTATTTTCTTTAAAGAAGAACATCCGTTTACGTTGAGTAATGATATATATGGCAAGATATCTTGTGTTGTAATTTGCTGTAAGTTGACACAGTCATTTGCCACCACTTCTACAGGAATGGATGCAAAATTTCCATAAGCTAAAGAAGATAATTTTATATTAACTAAAGATGACAAGTTTGGGACATTGAGTTTTTCAAAACCACCATCAACTATTATGGTTAAATCACTTACAGGACTGTTTTCAATGGTAAGTTCTTTAAGTATTCCTTCAATAATCTGATTGGGGATAAGTTGAGAACAATTTTTGATGCTCAGTTTTTCAGCAGTAATAGTGGCATATTGGCTATTTACAGGTGAGGTTATTACATCATTCAATGTTTGTAAAGAGGAACAGTTATCAAAAGTAAATGCAACAATACTTGGATTAACGTCTATTGATGGCATATACTTTACTTTTCTGATGTAATTATTATTTAAATAATTCAGAATTACAGAATGTGCATGATAAATGTAAAGTTCTTCAACATTGGCAAATAATGTTGCATCAGAAACACTATCCGGGACTAAGTTACTTGCAAATGTGGGAAGCTGTACTTTTAATATTTTTACTTGTTGAGCTTCCGAGAGCTGAATTTCTCCATCGCCGTTTGCATCAATAGCAATAGAATTTCCGTTAACGTCTTTTGCAATACTGTTGCCCGGATTGGAACTTAAGATTAAACTTTTGAATTTGGAATCTGTGAAATTCAGATTTTGAGAGTAAGCCGATGAAAATAAGCTTACACAAAGAGCAATGAGAGTTTTTTTCATTTGTGTTTTTTTAGATTGAAATTAGAGATAAAATCAACAAGGCAAAAGTACAAATATTTTTTCTCTGCTACAAAAAAAATCACATTACGGTGTTATTATTTTGATTTTAAAATACCTCAATATGAATCTATTGAGGAAAGTTTAAATTAAAATTTTTGTTTGACTAAATTCTCAGCAGATTGAAGGAATCTGGCTTTTACAGTGTTTTTATTAACGTATTCAAAGAACTTAGGAGGATAAAATGCCTCTACAATATGCTTTTCTTTCTTAAACTCAGGAATAATGGTCTTTGCAGCTTTTCTGCTATTTTTTATCCGTAATTTATGTGGTTTTATCGGTAAATAATTTTCAGTTCTTTTTTCATTTATTTCAAATCCGTACCATTTTCCGTTTCTTTTAAAACAATTGGTGTAAAATAGGTTCTTTTATGAACAATCTCTCCTTTATCATTTTTTACTACATAAATAATTGCATAATCGTAAATAGAATAATTAATCTGATTCATGTGAGTAAAAGAATTGAAAACAATCGTATCTGCTTTTATTTCGTCATTGAAACTTTGCTCAACCTTATAAATGTTTTTATATTTCAAATAAAAGCTGTCATCAGATTTTACTCTTTCCACAGAAATTTTCTTTCCAACAAAAGCATAAATTTTATACTGTGAATAAACAATATTCGCCGCCAAAATCAGTAAAACAAGTATGACTTTTTTCATTTTTTATAATTTATTATTCTCCGTAGTCACTTATTTAATTGCATTCAAATCAAAATCATCATTCATAACGAACGATTAATAAATTTTTTGCTGCTTAAACTAATCATTCTCTTCAAGCTCAAAAATTTCCTCAACCTTTTTACCAAAATATTTGGCGATTTTTAAAGCCAAAACGGTTGAAGGAACGTACTTTCCGGCTTCCATAGCATTAATAGTCTGTCTAGAAACTCCTATCTCTTTAGCTAAATCTTCCTGAGTAATATTTTTAAAGGCTCGTGCGATTTTAATTGTATTTTTCATTTTTTCATCAGTAAATAATTAAACCTGAAAACATAAAGAACCAACGGCAAAAACATAATGAAAATCATAAAGGTAAAAAATAACATTCCAAAAACGGTTAAAAATAATAGAAGAACTATTGTATAAGTAACGATCAGACTCCAAAAAACTGATTTTAGGCGTAAACTCGATATATATTCGTCTTCAATTTTTTCTTTCGAAAATCCAACAAGAATTCCGCCAATAATGATTAAAATACCAAATAAATTGGGGAATAAATCAACTTCTGTGGTTTTCATAAAACCTGTTTCTCCGTGATTAAAAAAACCTGAATTATAGATAACGGGAAATGAAATCTGAAAATCAAAGAACCTTGAAAGAGAGATTAATCCAAAAATAAGTGACGGAATAAAAATAAACCAGCCAATCGTTTTGAAGCGGTTAGGTAAAAGTGGTAATGTATTCATATTGTAAAATTTTAATGACACAAATGTAAAAAATATTTTACAATTTGTAAAGTTTTTTTTACTTTCTATTTAAACAAAAACCGCAGAAAAAATTCTGCGGTTTAAATATGTTTATAGCTAAACTTGCTTGTTTCTTTTGACTTTTTACTTGATCTTATATTAAGCCTCACAAGCCGAACAAGTTACAAAATTTACCATCATTTCCTTAGAAACTGATGAGCTTCTTTGGTAATATAGTGTTTTCACTCCTTTCTTCCAGGCTTCAATATAGAGATAATTTACATCTTTTACAGGCATCGTAGACGGAATCTGTAAATTCAGAGACTGAGCCTGATCGATGTATTGTTGTCTTTGTGCAGCCTGAGAAATAATCTCCATCGGAGAAATCTCTTTAAACGTTTTGAATACTGCTTTTTCTTCGTCTGTTAATTCATTTAAATGCTGAACAGAACCATGATTTAGCATAATTGTTCTCCATGTATCTTCATTGTCAAGACCTTTTTCTTCTAATAATTTAGCAAGATATTTATTCTTACGCATGAAGTTTCCTTTTGCCAAACCTGCTTTGTAATAATTCGATGCGAAAGGCTCAATTCCCGGAGAAGTCTGTCCCAAAATTGCTGAACTCGAAGTAGTAGGAGCGATTGCCATTAAAGTGGTATTTCTCATTCCGTATCCTTTCAGAAGTTCCGGCTCGCCGTAAATATTTGCCAATTCTTTCGACGCAATATCAGCCTGCTCTCTGATGTGTCTGAACGCTCTTGCATTAAACTGAGTCGCTTCAAAACTTTCAAACGGAATCATATTTTTCTGCAGATAAGAATGATAACCCAAAACTCCCAAACCAAGCGCTCTGTGACGCATGGCGAAGTTTCTTGCACCCTGCAGATAATAATTCCCTTCCGTTTTTTCAATAAATTCTGATAAAACCGCATCAAGGAAATAAATAGCAAGCTTCACAGCGTTGGTATCTTTCCATTCGTCATACAATTCCAAATTCATAGAAGAAAGACAGCAGATAAAAGACTCCTCTCTGGTTGACGGAAGCATGATTTCCGAGCACAGATTACTTGCATTAACAGTCAGTCCTAGATCTTTGTAAACCTGAGGTTTGTTTCTGTTAACGTTATCGGTAAAGAAAATATACGGAAGACCTTTTTGCTGACGGCTTTCCAAAACTCTTGCCCAGACTTTACGCTTATCCATATCACCGTCAATCATATCCTGCATCCAGTAATCCGGAACGCAAATTCCCGTAAACAAATTCTGAATCGGGCTTCCAATGTCTTTGATGGATAAAAATTCTTCGATATCACCGTGGTCAATATCAAGATATGCTGCAAAAGCACCTCTTCTTACGCCACCCTGAGAAACCACATCCATTGCAGTATCAAAAAGCTTCATAAACGAAACTGCTCCTGAAGATTTTCCGTTGTCGGTAACTGCTGTTCCTCTGTTTCTGAGTTCCCCGAAATATCCCGAAGTTCCGCCCCCGATTTTTGTCTGCATGATGACTTCACCCATTTTGTGGGTAATTCCTTCGATGCTGTCCGGAATATGAACATTGAAACAAGAGATTGGAAGACCTCTCTGCGTTCCCATGTTTGCCCAAACAGGAGAAGAAAAACTAATCCATCCTTTCGTGATCATTTCCTTGAAAGCTGGCTGCAGTTCGGGTTTGTATAATTTTTTTGCTGCTGCGGTGGTAATTCTTTCAATGGCACCGTCTACCGTTTCGCCTTTCAGAAGATAGCCTCTGTTCAGCATTTGCTCAGATTCTTCGTTGAGCCACCAGATATTGTTGTTTTGTTCTTCCATTTTTTATATTGTAAAATGCAAAATGCATTGTTTTTTATTTTTAGGAGCAGAAATGTCTGTTTTCTCCTCACTTTTCTGCCTGCTTTCCGCTGTATCTTTTTTGTTTAAAACAAAAAAAGGATGTCGCTGCAACATCAGGGCTAAAACTACGTTTTGTTTTTCCTTACTTCTGAACCTCGTTATTGACTATTTAAAGTAAAACAATCTTTTTTAAGTTCTTTCTTTTTCTTTATCAACCTTGTCAGGGTTTAAAACCCTGACAAGGTTCTTTGTACAAAAAATTCTTTTAAGTTTTGGCTAAAGCCAAACGAATTTCTATTCTTTTGAAAACAGGCTAAAGCTCGTTTCTATTGGTTTTTTTATCAAACCTCATAATTTTTGAAAACATATGAGGTTTTTTTTATTAACCCTGTTAAGGTTGAAAGCAATCTTACTACTTAAGATTTTTTACTTCGCTTCGACTCCGCTCAGCATGACATCTCTAATACTAACTGTTTCGGTGCTCGCTTCGCTCAGATTTTATTTTTTATAAAATTCTCAATTTCGTCAAATCTCATTATTTGATATATAAGTTCTTTTGCTAATAAAGCTGAACTTGATTTTGAATCCATAATTTCTAATGAAAGAATTTTAGTTTCAGCTTTTAAACCGAAGATATTATCTGAGTAAAATATTAATCTTGGACTGTAGCCTATAACTTTATCATTTTTATTTAGTACGGACATATTTGAAAATCCTAATCCTAATTTAGTGATGAAAGAGTCAAGAATAAAATAATAACTATTATTAAGATTATATTTATCCTTTATTAAGGCGATGACTTTTAAAATGTTATTCCCAGAATTATTTCCTAGTTCAGAAATTTTATTGTTGAAAATTTTTTCATTAATCATTTCCTAAAACAAATCATTCGCCGTAATGCTCTTATCATGCTTTGTATAATCTACCGGTCTTTTGGCGAAGAAATCATCCATAGAATTGGCAAAAACTTCCTCTTCAAACCACATCAACGGACGGTATTCTTCAGGAGAAATTTTATATCTCGGTTCCATACCGATTTTCTTCAAACTATCGTCAACTCGGTATTTCATGAAGTTGATCAAATCTTCTTTCGAAAATTTATCCAGTTCACCCAGCTCAAAAATCCAGCTTAGAATTTCGCCTTCCAGTTCTACCGATTGATCAACTAAAGTATAAATATCTTCGATATCAGAATCCGTTAATAGATCAGGCTGTTCCTCACGTATTTTATTAATCAGATAAATTCCGCCGTTGGCGTGAATCTGCTCATCCACCGAAGTCCATGCAATAATGTTGGAAACATTTTTCATGTATCCTTTAAATCTCGTGAACGAAAGAATAATCGCAAACTGAGAAAATAAAGACACATTTTCAATCAGAATACTAAATAATAAAAGCGATGAAACATACTCTTTCGGTGTTGCAGAATTGGCATGCTTCAGAACATTAGATAAAAATTCAATTCTTTTTTTCAGGGCAGGAACTTCTACCACATGAAGGAATTCTTCATTATAACCCAAAACTTCCAGCAATCTTGAGTAGGCTTCCGAATGACGGAATTCACATTCTGCAAATGTAGCTCCCAAACCATTCAGTTCAGGCTTTGGAAGGTGGTTGTAAAGGTTTCCCCAGAAAGATTTTACGGAAACTTCGATCTGAGCAATTGCCAAAAGTGCATTTTTTACTGCATTTTTTTCGTGTGGCTCCAGCTGAGAATGAAAATCCTGAACATCAGCGGTAAAATCTACTTCCGAATGTACCCAGAAAGATTTGTTAATCGCTTCTACAAACTGCAGAACTTCAGGGTATTCAAATGGCTTATAACTAACTCTTTTATCGAAAATTCCCATATTAAAAATTTAATTTTTTATTTACTAAAACCGGCGGTCATTATGCTTAGAAAATTGCACTTTTGAATAACTTATTGTTTATCTGAATGTTAGCTTTCGGCTTTACATTCCTTCCGAATTTGTTATTCATATCACAAACTACGTACAAAGTTAGAAAACCAACCTCTATTTTGAAAGAGCTAAAGACTAATTGGCTGACTTTTAACCCTAAAAGTTTTCCACATTTACATGAAACTCCCTTTGGTATTGGATCAGAGCGATTTAACATATTAAAATAATTGTCTAGGTATGATTTCAGTTAAACAATTTAATTTAAATTAATGATTATCAAAGTTTTAAATATTAAACAAGCCAAAAACAAAAGAAATTTGAAATATTGTAACAAATTCTCTTGTGAAGCTACTTATTAAAAATTAAAACAGCTTAGCTTAATGTTAGTAATTCAGGATTTACATAAGTCATACGATACAGGAAAGAGTAAACTGCACGTTCTCAAAGGGATAAATCTTAATATTTCCGAGGGTGAGTTTGTCTCTATCATGGGAAGCTCGGGTTCGGGAAAATCTACTTTGCTGAATATTATCGGAATTTTGGACGAAAAAGATTCCGGAATTTATGAACTGGACGGAATTCCTATTGAGCATCTCAACGAGGTAAAAGCCGCAGAGTACAGATCCAAATTTTTAGGATTTGTTTTCCAGTCTTTTAACCTGATCGGGTATAAAACAGCCGTGGAAAATGTTGCACTTCCTTTGTATTATCAGAATGTTCCCAGAAAAGAGCGAAACCAGAAAGCTTTAGAATATCTTGAAAAAGTAGGATTGGGACAATGGGCAAATCATCTTCCCAATGAGCTTTCGGGTGGACAAAAACAAAGGGTTGCCATTGCAAGAGCATTAATTACAGATCCGAAAGTCATTCTTGCTGATGAGCCAACCGGAGCGTTAGATTCCAAAACGACGCATGATATCATGAAGCTCCTTCAGGATATTAATAATGAAGGAAAAACAATTATTGTTGTTACACACGAGCCGGATGTAGCTGCACAAACCAAAAGAAATGTAATACTCCGCGACGGAATCATTGAGAGTGATGAGTTTATTGAGCAGATTGTGCTTTAATGTGAATTGTGAATCATCAATTTTGCTTCGTAAATGAATTGATGAAAAGATGAACACAAATGAAATAAACGAAAAAATGTTTTTAAATCTTAATCATTATAGACTAGATGTTTATAAAACAGCAAGAGAGTTGAGACTCGAATGTTATAAAATATTAAAAAAACTTCCGAATGAGGAAAAATTCAATTTAATAGATCAGATAAGAAGAGCTTCCACGTCAGTAATTTTAAATATTACAGAAGGCTGTTCCAGAAAATCAGAAATTGAAAGGAAAAGATATTTTGAAATCTCACGAGGTTCTGTAATGAACTAGATACATATTTTGATATTATTATAGAATCAGAATATGTTGCTTTAGAAGATTTGGAAAAAAGCAGGAAGCAAATTAAAAACAACATTTATTCTGCTAAGTGGAATGTTGAAATAATCAATTGTGTATAGTCAACTGTGAATTTTAACAAGGTAAAGATTGACATTGAAATAATTGACTTGCGAAGCAAAATTTACTGCAAAGCAAATTGACTTTTTACAAAGTAAAAAAAACAAAAATATGTTTGACTTAGATCGTTGGCAGGAAATCTTTAGTTCTATCCGTAGCAATATTTTGCGGACGGTACTTTCTGGTTTTACTGTAGCATTGGGACTGTATATTTTCATTGTGCTTTTCGGGATCGGAAATGGTCTTCAGAATGCTTTTCAGGAAGGATTTACAAGAGATGCACAAAATCTGATCTCAATTTTTACAGGACGTACCAATATTGCTTACGGTGGTTTGCAGGCAAATAGAGATATAACCCTGAATAATTCTGATTATGAAGCCATCATCGGTTCTCAGCCTGATAAGGTACAGTATTCCACACCGAGATATTCTACTAATTTTTTGGTGAAATATGGGAAAGAAAGCGGTAATTATCAGATATCGGGAGCAAACGATGAAGAATCATTTATTGAAAACCGAAAACTGGTAAACGGAAGATTTATTTCAAAAAGAGATATCGCCAATAATCAATATGTGGCGGTAATCGGAAGAATGGTTCAGCGGGATTTGATAAAAAATGGTGATCCTATAGGAAAAGAAGTCGAAATCAATGGCAGTATCTTCAAAGTAATAGGGGTTTTTGCAGACGACGGAGGAGACTGGGATGAGCGGATGATCAGCTTACCGGTTTCCACTTTACAGCAGATCAAAAAAGGTTCTGATACGATAAGCAGTATTTACATTGCGTATGATGAAAATATGAAACCTGAACAGGCTATCGAATACGGTAAAAATCTGGAAAAAGAGCTGAAAGCAAGAAAAAAAGTATCTCCGGATGACGAAAACGCAATTTTTGTCAACAACCGTGCAGAAGGACTTAAAGATTCTTTCACTTTCCTTTTTGTGATTACGATGATTGTCGGTTTTATCGGAATGGGAACTTTGCTGGCGGGAATTATTGGGATCAGCAATATCATGGTATATATCGTAAAAGAACGAACCAAAGAAATTGGAGTAAGAAAAGCAATAGGAGCCAAACCGAGAAGTATTGTAGGGCTCATTATGCAGGAAAGTATTGTCATAACAGTTATTTCAGGTTTTATTGGAGTAGGAATTGGAGTTTTGACACTGGAACTGATAGGCGACGGTCTTGAGAAATATTTCATTAAAGATCCTAGTGTAGGATGGGGGTTGATTTTTGCAGCGTTTATCTGTCTCGTTATTTCGGGATTGATTGCAGGGTTTATTCCGGCTTACAGGGCTTCTAAAATCAGACCGATTGAAGCATTGAGAACGGAATGACAATAGTGAATGGTAAATAGTGAATTTTAAGTTTGAAATGATAATTTTGAATATCCGCTATACTCAAAGAATCTATACATGATTAGAAGTGGGCAGTAGTAATTATAAATCAGGAAAAAATCAAATTCACGTTGTAAATAAAAATTGATATTTAGAAAATGAACATCATATTCAGAAAAGATACATGGCAGGAAATTTATTATTCACTTAAGAATAATAAGCTTCGTACCTTTCTCACCATGATTGGGGTGGGTTGGGGAATGTTTTTGTATGTAAGTCTTTTGGGTGCTGCAAAAGGAATGGAAAATGGTTTCGATAAACTTTTTTCAGGTTTTGCGACCAATTCTATATTTCTTTGGGCGCAAAATACATCAATTCCTTACAACGGTTTTCCAAAAGGCAGACAAATGTCGCTTCATTTGCCGGATATGGATTTGCTGGAAAGAAAAATTCCGCAGATAGATTATATATCTCCTCAGAATTCCAGAGGAAGTTTCGGAAATCCGGGCGAGCAGATGAGCAGAAACGGAAAAACTGCAGTTTATACCTTGACCGGAGATTATCCTGTAGGAAATAAAATTTCAGAAAAGAAACTGATTTTCGGACGTTACCTCAACGATGCCGATATTTCAGGAAACAAAAACGTGACAGTTATTGGAGAAGGTATTTACAAAAACTTTTTCGATGCCAAGAAAAATGAAAATCCTATCGGAAAATCAATCAATATTAAAGGAATATTTTTCAACGTCATAGGAGTTTATAAAGTAGCCAAAGCCGGAGGTCCGAATAACAATGATACCACCGCTTTCATCCCGCTTTCAACTTTTACCAAAATGTTTAATGATGGTGACCGCGTAGACTTTTTTGCGATCGTAAGTAAGCCCGATGCAGATTTGGCAATTGTGGAAGAGCAGGCAAAAGATGAGCTTAAAAGTAAAAACAGTGTCTCTCCGGAAGATACCAATGCATTCGGAACATTCAATTTAGGGAAAATGTTTGAGAAAATGACCGGTTTTCTTACAGGAATGCAGCTGTTAACAATCATTGTAGGAACATTAACGATCATTGCCGGAGTTATTGCGATCTCTAATATCTTACTTATCACCGTGAAAGAACGCACCAAAGAAATTGGAATCCGCCGTGCTTTGGGAGCCAAACCTTCTGAAGTAAGAAATCAGATTCTGCTGGAAAGTGTTGTGATCACTCTCGTCTCAGGTTTGATTGGGTTTATGTTCGGAATTATTTTACTGATGATTATAGATATATCCACAAAAAATCAGGATGCGTTTCCTTTTTACAATCCCACAGTAAATTACGGTGATGTATTTTCAGCAATGGGTGTGATGATTTTGCTGGGACTCATTATCGGAATGATTCCCGCACAGAGAGCAGTAAAGATCCGACCGATTGAAGCGTTAAGAAGTGAATAAGTATTAAATAAGATTATATAAATCTCTAAATTGTAAATAAAAATAGACTATTAAACATATGAAAAAGAAGTTTACCTGGAAAAAAGCAATTTACATTCTGCTCGGGCTTATTTTTGCTGTTGCATTATTTGCCGGAATCAGCTACCTCGTAAAATCCAACTCAAAAGAAAGTGTAACTTTTCTTACCCGAAAGCCAACCGTCCAGAATATGGAAGATAAAGTAATGGCAACCGGAAAGATTATTCCTAAGGAAGAAATTGAGATCAAACCCAATATAGCAGGAATTATTGATAAAATTCTTGTAGATGAAGGTGATCGTGTAGAAGCAGGACAGCTTATCGCAACCGTAAGAATTGTTCCGAATATCGCAGAGGTAAATAATGCGCAGCAAAATGTGCAGAATGCGCAGCTTCAGATTAATAATGCCAAAATGAATGTTTCTAATATGCAGACGCAGTTTACTATGTCTGAAAAACTTTTTAAGCAGGGAGTTATTTCAAAACAGGAATATTTAACAGCACAGCAGCAGTTATACACACAACAGCAGGCTTTGAAAAACGCCAATCAACAGTTGATAACGGCACAAAAAGCCTTGCAAATCGCTAAAACGGGTGCTATTCCGGAATTGCAGGGTTTAGCAACCACTCAGATCCGCTCAAAAGCTTCAGGAACTGTTTTAGAAGTTCCGGTGAAAGTCGGAAGCCAGGTAATTGAGGCAAACTCTTTCAATGCGGGAACAACCATTTGCTCTATTGCAGATCTTAACTCTTTGATTTTTCAGGGAGAGATTGATGAAGCTCAGGCAGGAAAACTAAAACAGGGAATGGATATGAACATAGTGATCGGAGCGTTGCAGAATAAATCTTTTCCCGGAAAGCTTACGATGATAGCTCCAAAAGGGAAAGACAACAACGGAACCATTAAATTTCCTGTGGAGGGTGACGTATTTAATCCTAATAATGAATACATCAGAGCAGGATTTTCTGCCAACGGAGAAATTGTTTTAAGCTCTCAGAATAATGCTCTTCTTTTGGATGAATCTCTTATCCAGTACGAAAAAAGCAACGGAAAAGACAAACCTTTTGTAGAAGTAAAGCAAGCTGATGGAAAATTTAAAAAAGTATATGTAAAACTCGGAGCCAGTGACGGTATCAATGTGCAGGTTCTCTCAGGAATTGATAAAAATGCAGAGGTAAAAGTGTGGAATCCTTCCGATAAAGACAAAGAAGAACTGAAAGAAAAATCTGGTAAGTAATTATAATTTTAAAAAAAATCCTGAATTGATCAGGATTTTTTTTTGATATGAGTTTGATGGTTACTTTACTTCTTGTTTAAATTTTTTATATTAGTTCAATAATAATTTTTATGAAGCCAATCTTAGGGATTTTAATTTCAGCATTTATTTTGTTAAGCTGTCATTCGCAAAAATCCAGCTTTCAGGGAAACAAGATTGTTTATCAATCTGAGAATTTAAAAATCATTCAGTTATCAAATCATGTTTACCAGCATATTTCCTATCTCAACACCGAGTCATTCGGAAGAGTTGAATGCAACGGAATGATTGTGCAAGACAAGAAAGAAACCATAGTTTTTGATACTCCGGTAGATGATAAGAGCTCCTCTGAACTTATTTTTTGGATTAAAGATAAGCTTCATTGTAAAATAAACGCCGTGATCGCTACCCACTTTCATGATGATTGTGTGGGCGGTCTGAAAGAGTTTGATAAAAACAAAATTCCTTCTTATGCTAATAATAAAACCATTGAATTAACCAAAAAAAATGACTTTAAGATACCTCAAAATGGCTTCTACGGACAACTGGTATTAAATGTTGGAAATCAAAATGTGTATGCTGAATTTTTGGGAGAGGGTCATACCAAAGATAATATCATAGGATATTTTCCGAAAGAAAAGGTAATGTTTGGCGGTTGTCTTATTAAAGAAATAAATGCTACTAAAGGATATCTTGGAGATGCCAATGTAAAAAACTGGTCTGAAACTGTAGAAAAAATTAAAACAAAGTTTTCTGATGCGAAGATTATTATTCCCGGTCACGGATATGCTGGAGGAACAGAATTATTAGATTATACCATTCAACTATTTAAGAATAATCAGTAACAGATTATGTTGATTAAAAATTAAAAGTCCCAAATATGGGACTTTATTATTATTATAATTTAAGTTCTGAATCAGCTTAAAAACTTAATCTCTTTATCTTTAAATTTATTTTTATTAACCAGCTTATTCATCGTTTTGAGCATTTTTCTGCGAAGTTTTGCCAGTTTTCTGATGTTTTTATCTTCACTGTAATCAAAGATATTGTCTTTGAAACTAAAAGTGTCTCCGTTTTTAAATTCAATCTTGCTTTTCTTCAATTCCCCAAACAGCATCAGATTGGTCATACTTTCCAAAATGTAATGTTCCGTATTTTCCAGTGACTTCAGGGTACTGATTAATTGTTTTTTATATTTTTTCTTTCCCATAATTTCAGATTAACTATTTTCTGATGATACAAATTTACATTTTTCAATATAGGGATTTTTTTTAATCTTAAACAAGAAAATTTTGAGATTTGATCGATTACTATATAAAGTCTTTAAATATCATTTTTACTCTGGCGCGACAAGTTTTCTCTATTTATTAAAAATTTGTAGCTTTGCAGCTCTATGAAAAATACGGTACAAACATCTTCTCAGGTTACACCGCCTTGATCTAAGGTCAAACTGTTATTTTACCAATTACTTATTGGCTATCAATCGTGCCTGATTATTTCGATCAGGAATATTTCAAATTCTACAATTTATACATTATGCAAAAAATAATCAACTTGTTTGATTTCAAACAGAAGATTAATTACAAAAATGAAATTTTAGCAGGATTAACCGTCGCTATGACCATGATTCCTGAAAGTTTGTCATTTGCTATATTGGCAGGACTTTCCCCTTTAACCGGACTTTATGCGGCTTTTTTAATGGGATTAATTACCGCCGTTCTGGGCGGACGACCGGGAATGGTTTCGGGAGGAGCAGGAGCGACTGTTGTTGTGCTGATTGCATTGGCTGCTGCACACGGAGTTGAATATCTTTTTGCTGCAGTCATTTTAGCAGGGTTATTCCAGTTGCTTGTTGGTATATTTAAGTTAGGCAAGTTTGTAAGATTAATTCCACAACCGGTAATGTATGGCTTTCTCAATGGTCTTGCGGTAATTATTTTTATGGCTCAGATTGCGCAGTTCAAAATTTTTCAAAATGGTACCGAAGTCTGGATGCAGGGAAATGCACTGTACCTCATGGCTGGATTAACGATGCTTACAATTGCCATTGTATTTATTCTTCCTAAATTTACTAAAGCTGTTCCGGCTTCTTTGGTTGCTATCATTGTAGTTTCCGGAATTGTTTATTTTTTGAATATAAATACAAAAAAAGTGATTGATATTGCATCTGTAAGCGGATCTTTACCTTCTTTTCATATTCCTCAAATCCCTTTTAATCTGGAAACTTTCAAAATTATTTTCCCTTACGCTTTAGTAATGGCAGGAGTTGGATTGATAGAAAGTCTTCTCACGCTTAATATGGTTGATGAAATTACCAATACCAAAGGTCAGTCTAATCGTGAAGCTGCAGCACAAGGTATGGCTAACATTGCCAACGGTTTTTTCGGAGGAATGGGAGGCTGTGCAATGGTTGCCCAGACGTTGGTAAATATTGGAGCAGGAGCAAGAGCCAGGCTTTCTGCAATCATAGGTGCACTAACTATATTGCTTGTTATTTTAATAGGAGGCTCTGTTATTGAGCAGATTCCTATGGCGGCTTTGGTAGGTGTCATGATGATGGTTTCTATCGGAACTTTTGAGTGGGTTAGTTTTAGAATCATAAACAAGATGCCTCGTCACGATATTTTTGTAGGAATTCTGGTAGCACTTATTACCATCGTTCTGCACAATTTAGCTTTGGCTGTGCTGATTGGTGTTGTAATTTCCGCCTTGGTGTTTGCTTGGGAAAGTGCTAAACGTATTCGTGCCAGAAAATTTACAGATGAAAAAGGTGTAAAGCATTATGAAATTTATGGACCATTATTCTTTGGTTCTGCTTCAGCGTTTGCAGATAAGTTTGATGTAGCGGGTGATCCGCAGGAAGTTATTATAGATTTCAAAGAAAGTAAAGTGGCAGATATGTCTGCCATTGAAATACTGAATAAAGTCACCGAGAAATACCATAAAGCAGGAAAAACAGTCCATTTAAAACATTTGAGTCCGGATTGCAGACAATTGCTCAAAAATGCAGAGAATGTAATTGATGTCAATATCATTGAAGATCCAACCTATAAAGTAATGACGAATAATTAAGAAAATTGCTAAATTTTCACGCTTTGCGAAGCAATTTATTTGCCTTTGCATCTAAAAATAAAACGTTTTGAAAATAAAGCTTTGCGTTATATATAAAGAGCAAAGGATGAATCAACCGTTTGAAAAAAGAAGCAATGTTTTCACGCCTTGCGAAGCAATTTATTTGCCTTTGAATCTTAAAATAAATGGTTTGAAAAATAAAACTTTGCGTTATATATAAAGAGTAAGGATAAATCAACAATTTGAAAAAAAAGTAATGTTTTCACGCTTTGCGAAGCAATTTATTTGCCTTTGCATCTTAAAAATAAAATGGTTTGAAAAATAAAACTTTGCGTTATATATAAAGAGTAAAGGATGAATCATCAATTTAAAAAAAATAATGTTTTCACGCCTGAAAAGCAATTTATTAGCCTTTACATCTAAAAATAAAATGGTTTGAAAAATAAAACTTTGCGTTATATATAAAGAGCAAAGGATAAATCAACAGTTTGAAAAAAGAAGCAATGTTTTCACGCTTTTAAAAGCAATTTATTTGCCTTTGCATCTAAAAATAAAATGATTTTAAAATAAAGTTTTGCGTAAAAAATCAAACCAATAATACACTAAATATCAATAAAATACAAAGAATAATAAAAACTTTTGTTTGATATTTTGGAAAAAACTATAAAATACTTTTTTCTCAAAATTTAATATCGTAATATTGCAATATTAAGTTAAGATAATGGGCGCTACAAAAACAGAGCATTTCACGGAGCAGCAAAATAAAATGGCAAATATTGCAAAAGCCTTAGGTCATCCCGCAAGAATAGCTATTATTGAATATCTACTGAAAGTAAATGAATGCATTTGTGGAGATATTGTAAATGAACTCCCTCTGGCTCAGCCGACAGTTTCTCAGCATTTGAAAGAACTCAAAAATGCCGGAATCATCAAAGGAAATATTGAAGGAAATTCTGTCTGCTACTGTATTGATGAAAAAACAATTGAAATTCTCAATGCATATTTCTCAAAAATTATTGAGACGGTTTCCAAATCAAAATGTTGTTAGACTTTTTTTGACTACATCAATCGTAATATTGCAATATTAAATTATAAAACATTATAAAAATATGAATCTTACAGAAATTAAAGAAATTCTTCCTACATTAAAAAATGTGGAATTTCAGCTGGAAAATGGGACAAAGGTTCCTGAACATTTCCACGTTACGGAAGTGGGACAAATTACCAAAAACTTTATTGATTGCGGTGGTGTGATCCGTACAGAAAAAACAGTGAATTTCCAGCTTTGGAATGCCGATGATTTTGAACATCGCTTAAAACCTGCAAAATTCCTGAACATCATCCAGCTTTCTGAAGAGAAATTGTGCATCGAAGATGCTGAAATCGAAGTAGAATATCAATCGGATACTATTGGAAAATATGATTTAGAATTTAATGGAAAACATTTTGTTCTGAAAAATAAAACCACCGCTTGTCTCGCTCAGGATGCGTGCGGAATTCCTGCGGAAAAACCAAAAAGAAATTTATCTGAACTTACAGTAAATGCCGCTAATTCCTGCACACCCGGTGGCGGATGTTGTTAATTTAAAAAGTATACGAAAATGCTTCAGAAAATAGAAGACCGCTGCGAAATTCTCAGTAAAAATTTTAAAGAAATCAATCCGGAAAGAAAAGCTTTGCTTGAAAAATTAGCTGATCATATTCAGAGGAAAATTAATGAAAAAAAGGAGATTAATTTAGTCTATGTTTGTACGCACAACTCCCGCAGAAGTCATCTGGGGCAGGTTTGGGCAAAAGTTGCGGCTGATTTTTTTGGTTTTAATGTTAATACTTTTTCCGCAGGAACAGAAGCGACAGCTTTCAATCAGAATGCAATCAATGCTTTAATTTCTTCAGGTTTTGATGTAAAAAAAACAGACGAAACCAACAATCCGAAATCCGAAGTACATTTTGGTGACGGAAAATTCAATCTTTGTTTTTCCAAAACCATTGATGATGAAAGTCTTCCTAAAGAAAATTTTGTTGCGGTAATGACTTGTGGCGATGCCGATGAAAACTGTCCGTTTATTCCGGGATGTGATTTGCGAATTGGAACAACATATTTCGACCCGAAATCTTACGACAATTCCATTCTTCAGGACGAAAAATACACTGAACGAAGCAACCAGATTGCAATGGAATGTTTGTATGTTTTTTCTTTAGTAACGATGAATGTTGAACTATAAACGATGAATGTTGAAGATTTTACACAAATGGATAAAAAGGATATTTTAAAGGACAAATCATTTTCGTTTGCAATTCGAATTGTAAAGGTTTATCAATATTTGACATATGAAAAAAAAGAATTTGTGATAAGTAAACAATTGTTGAGAAGCGGCACTTCAATTGGCGCAAATATTAGAGAGGCAAAAAATGCAGAATCGGCAAAAGGATTTTGTACATAAGCTTCACATTGCACAAAAAGAATGTGATGAGAGTTTATACTGGGCAGAACTTTTATTTGCTACTCAATATCTAACAGAACTTGAATTTCAATCTATTTCAAATGATACAATTGAAATACTTAAAATACTTAAAAGCAGCATACTTACTGTTAAGCAAAGAATAAAATAACAATGAACGAGTAACTATGAGTCATTCAACATTCATAATTCATAACTCATAACTCATAACTCATAACTCATAACTCATAATTAAATGAAACTAAAATTCCTCGACCGATATTTAACACTCTGGATTTTCCTTGCAATGGCGATTGGCGTAGCTTTAGGTTATTTTATTCCTAATATTTCGGTGATAACAAATTCACTTTCAGTTGGAAGTACCAATATTCCTTTGGCGATTGGTTTGATTTTAATGATGTATCCTCCACTCGCAAAAGTAGATTATTCGTTGCTGCCAAAAGCATTTAAGGATAAAAAAGTACTTTCAATTTCTTTGATCCTCAACTGGATTATTGGTCCGGTTTTAATGTTCATTCTTGCCCTAATTTTCCTGCGGAACGAACCGGATTATATGGTTGGACTGATTTTAATCGGATTGGCAAGATGCATTGCAATGGTGATTGTCTGGAATGATTTGGCAAAAGGAAACCGTGAATATGCTGCACTTCTGGTCGCCCTGAACAGCATTTTCCAGATTTTTTCTTACAGTTTTTTCGTTTGGTTGTTCATTAATGTACTGCCGCAAAAATTAGGCTTTGGAAACTTCAGTGTTTCGGTGCCGATGCGGGATGTTACAGAAAGCGTTTTGATTTATTTGGGAATTCCCTTTTTAGCAGGATTTCTCAGCCGATATTTTTTAGTAAAGTCAAAAGGTATCGAATGGTTTAACCGTAGATTTATTCCGAAAATTTCACCCATTACTTTATATGCTTTATTATTTACGATTGTGTTAATGTTCAGTCTGAAAGGCGAAAAAATTATAGAATTACCGATGGATGTGGTAAAAGTGGCTATTCCGTTAATTATTTATTTCGTCCTGATGTTTTTTGTGAGTTTTTTCATCAACAAATCAATGAAAGTGCCTTACGATAAAAACGCTGCAATTTCTTTTACGGCAACCGGAAACAATTTTGAGCTGGCAATTGCAGTAGCGATTTCAGTTTTTGGGATCAATTCAGCCCAGGCTTTTGTGGGCGTCATTGGTCCCTTGGTAGAGGTTCCTGTGTTGATTCTTCTGGTAAAGTTCAGCTTATTTCTGAAGAAAAAATTTTATTAAATAACAGTATTTATCATCCCTGTCATTGTTGAAATCGTGTAGGAAATTCCGTATATTTGGACTTGAAATTTTAAATCTAAAAATAAATGGACATTATTTTTGACCTTATCGAAAAAGAAAGAGCGAGACAGTCTCACGGATTAGAACTTATTGCTTCGGAAAATTTTGTTTCTGAAAATGTAATGAAAGCGATGGGAAGTGTTTTGACCAACAAATATGCAGAAGGCTATCCCGGAAAAAGATATTACGGAGGTTGCGAAGTGGTAGATGAGGTTGAAACTTTAGCAATCGAAAGAGCAAAACAGCTTTTCGGTGTTGATTATGTGAATGTTCAGCCGCATTCCGGCTCTCAGGCAAACGCAGCAATTTATCTTGCTGTTTTGAAGCCGGGAGACAAAATCATGGGAATGGATCTTTCAATGGGAGGTCACCTTACTCATGGTTCTGCGGTTAATTTTTCCGGAATTCAATATGATGTAGTTTCTTACGGCGTTCAGCAGGAAACAGGTCTTATTGATTATGATCAGATGAGAGAAACTGCTTTAAGAGAAAAGCCCAAAATGATGATTGCAGGTTTCTCGGCGTATTCCAGAGATTTAGATTATGCTAAATTCAGAGAAGTGGCAGATGAAATCGGGGCAACTCTTTGGGCAGATATTGCACATCCTGCGGGTTTAATTGCTAAAGGGCTTCTGAATAATCCTTTTGAGCACTGCCATATTGTAAGTACTACAACTCACAAAACATTGAGAGGACCAAGAGGCGGAATGATCATGATGGGGAAAGATTTTGAAAATACTTACGGACATAAAACGCCAAAAGGTGAAGTAAAAATGATGAGCCAGGTTTTAGATGGCGCTGTTTTCCCGGGAATTCAGGGTGGTCCGCTGGAACATGTAATCGGAGCAAAAGCAGTTGCTTTTGGTGAAGCCATTGATGATAAATTCTTAACATACGCAAAACAGGTGAAATCTAACGCACAGGCTTTGGCTAAAGCAATGATTTCTAACGGATTTGACATTGTGAGTGGCGGGACAGACAATCACTTGATGTTGGTTGACCTTAGAAATAAAGGGGTTAACGGAAAAGAAACTGAAAAAGCTCTGGTAAAAGCAGACATTACGTGCAACAAAAATATGGTTCCTTTTGATGATAAATCTCCATTCACAACTTCCGGCATCAGGTTGGGAACTGCTGCAATTACAACACGGGGTCTTAAAGAAAATGATATGGAGACTATTGCTGCATTGATCTCTGAAGTGGTAAATAATATCAAAAATGAAGAAGTAATTGCTGATGTCAGAAAAAAAGTAAATAACCTGATGGAAGGTAAGGCTTTGTTCAATTATTAAATATGCTTTTAATAAATAAATTAAAAAAAGAGGTGCAAAGTATTTTGTACCTCTTTTTGCAAATTGTAATTTTAACTATCAACTAAAAAATGAATCCTGAGAAAAAATTATTCACTTTTGAAGAGATCAAACAGAAGCTGGTAAACTACTGCGTTTATCAGGATCGTTGCCATTATGAAGTTGAGCAGAAGATGCGTGAATTTGTTTTAATTCCCGAAGCAAAAGATGAAATTCTTCTGTACCTGATGAAAGAAAATTATCTTAATGAAGAAAGATTTACGCGAAGTTATATCCGCGGAAAATTTTACATGAAAAATTGGGGGAAGACAAAAATTAAGATCCATTTAAAACAAAAAGGCATTACGGATAAACTAATCTCTACCTGTTTTGATGAAATTGATGAAAATGATTACATAAACATAATAAATAAGATCTACGAAAAGTATGCAGGTAAACTAAAAGGATTGAAAGATTATCAAAAAAAATCAAAAATTATTAAACATCTTTTAAGTAAAGGCTTTGAATACGACCTTATTTTGCAGGTAATTGAAAATTAATATATATGTAATTTTAAGTTTCATTAACAAATAAAAATATTTTTTTAGCTTTGCTGAAAAATAAATTAGTTATATATGAAATTAAAATTACACACGAAATCAAAGACGCTGTATGCATTTTTGATGGCTCTTTTCTCGGTTTTGGGATGGGGGCAGATTAATGAGAGTTTCGAAACTGGTCTTCCAAGTTCCTATAATACCAATTTGACGACAGTAAACTTGTCAAGTGGTGCTTGGCAGGTTGCTAACGTAATTAGCGGAACCACAGGAGCTACTGTTGGCACTACATCTGCCCAGTTAAGAAGTGCAACAGGATCTCAAATCATTACACCTACTTTTTCCGGAGGTGTAAGTACGGTTTCTTTTGATATTGTTTCATCTGTTTCATCTGGAGCTTATCAGGTAAATGTTTCACAAGATGGAGGACAAAATTGGTCTCCTGCATCAGGTTCTCCATTTACAATCAATCAAACCCAAAGTACAAGAACAATTACTATCAATAACGCTAATATAAATAAAATTCAAATTTATAGAACAGCGGGAACTCTTTATATTGATAATTTTAATGTAAATAGTGCTTGTACTACACCAATATTTTCTTTTGCTTCTGCAACTCTAAGCAAGACAACTGCTGATTCTCCTTTTACAAATGTATTTACAACTAACAATACTTCTACACAAACATGGTCAAGTAGCAATACTTCTGTAGCAACTGTAGATTCTAATGGACAAGTGACAATAGTTGGTATTGGTAATACAAACATAGCAGTGGCTCAAATTGCAGATGGAACTCGTTGTGCAGTAAATGCAAGTTACCAATTAACTGTAACAGCACCAACTTTTCCTGTTTCTGCAACATCAAATAATACAAATTTTGGAACTGTGTCTGTTTCTAGTAACATAATTACAGCTACACCAACTGCTGGATATACATATGCTATACCTGCTTATACAATTATTAGTGGATCAGCAACAGTAACACAAAATGGAAATCAATTCACAGTTACTCCAAGCGCTGCAACTGAAGTTCAGATTAATTTTGAAGCGAAGCCGAATTATACATTATCATTGATGAACGATGGGGCGGCTTTCACAAATGCTAATTTTCCTTTCGTAACTTATGAAGGAAATACAATCACATTGCCAACATTGGCTAATTGTGGAAATTATACATTTGCTGGCTGGGATACTAACAGTAATACCACCGCTGCACCTACTTATTCCGGAGGTGATATATATAATACTACTGCGGGAAATGTTACTCTTTATGCAGTATATCAAACAACTTCCGGTACACCAGCTATTACTTATTCTTATGGATTTGAAAATAATGATACAGGATGGACATCAGATGCGACACAATCAGATATTGAAGCTAAATTAGGAACATATTCTGGAAGAATAAATACAAACAATGTGCATGTTACCTATGATAATATTGTAGCATCTCCATCTTCAATAACATTCTCTTTGAAAAAAACATCTACCAATAATAATTATAATATTACGGTAGAAACATCTCCAGATAATCTAACTTGGACATCTGTAGTTACCTATCCAATGAGTGATTTTACGAATGGTAGTTGGACTGAAAAAACAACAGACTTATCAAATTATCAAAATGTTTATGTACGTTTATATTATTCTGGTACAACTGCAATAAGATATATTGATGATATTAGACTCGTAAATGGTGGGTTTACTACAATTTATACCACTGCTCCAAATTGTACTGCTACCACCACATGGAACGGCACAGCATGGTCAAATGGTATTCCTTTAACAAATATTGATGCAATAATTGAAGGAGCTTACACAACAACATCAAACCCTGCCTTCGCTGCAAACAACATAACTATTAAAAACGGAGGAGTTTTAGAAATCAATGGAACAAACACCATTAATGCAGCAGATGTAACGATAGAAGATGGAGGAAATTTAGTGATCAAAGGTTCTGGAGTTTTGAGTCATACAGGAACTTTCAAGGTTTTGAAAAACGGAGCAAGTTTACAGGATAAATATGCATTCTGGTCTTCACCGGTTGCTTCACAGAATTTAACGGCTATGTATCCGGGCGCCACTCCTTCATTCATTACAGAATACAACACAGCGACTGATTATTTTGTGAACGCAGCTTCTACAACTTCTGCTTTTGCAAAAGGATATTCTATTAAAACTCCTGCAGTTTCTAATGCGGAATTCACGGGAACACCCAACAACGGAACGCAGACTTTTACTTTGTCAACGGCAGGGAACGGATACAACCTTGTAGGAAATCCTTATCCGTCAAATCTTGATTTAGTAGCGTTCTACAATGCCAACTTAACAAAAATCTTAAATACTTTCTATTTCTGGGACAACACAAGCAACAGCGTAACGGTACAGGGTGGAGCTACCACTACAAACGTAGGATATGCAACCTATAACCCTGCATCTCAAATCTGGACTCCTGCTCCGAATATTTCGGTTATTCCTACGCAAAACAGCGTAAAAATAGGACAAGGATTCATCGTCAAAGCGACTAATACAGCAGATACTTCTCTAAGTTTTAACAATGATATGAGAACTGCAGCTCCGGCGACTTTTTACAACAAGAATAATTCATCTACAGAAGGAAAGTTCTGGTTGAGATTAAACTCTTCTTATAATACGAACAATACATTTGCAGTAGCTTATATCAACGGAGCATCCAACTCATTTGATCAGTACGATTCAAAAGCAATCGGAACAGGTTCTGATGCGTTTTATACATTAACAGGCACTCAGAAACTTGTGATTCAGGGGAGAGAAAGCTTCAATATCAATGATGTGGTTCCGGTAGGTGCAAAACATTTTCAAAACGGGAACTTTACCATTTCATTGGTACAGAAAGAAGGAATTTTCAATAACGGACAGTCGATTTATCTTCATGATAAAGTAACGGGAACTTATACCGATCTTCAGAATAACACTTACTCATTTGCAGCCAATTCGGGAGATGTTTCCAGCAGATTCGAGATCGTTTACAAACTGGGCGTATTATCAACTTCAGAGGTTTCTAAAGACTCTTTTGAGGTGTACAGAAACGGAGATCATTTTGTGGTAAGAAACAACAAAAATATTGATAGTGTAATCGTTTACGATGCTTCAGGAAGACAGATTCAGACTGTTGAGGGCGGTTCTAAGGAAATCAGAATCACTCTGGATGCAAAAGGAGTGTATGTTGTAAAAGCAGTATCTGAAGGCAAAGAATACACGAAAAAAATAATTAAATAAGAATGATGGAATCGCCTGACTGATTTGATTAAAAACAACAGACAGGCGATACCCTATAACTTGAAAAATGAAAATTAAGATATGAAAAAGATATTAATAACCGCTTTATTTGCTGTTTCCGGTTTTGTATTAGCGCAGGAACAGGAAACATCAGATAATCCTTATGTATATGAAACTCAGGATGAGGTAGCAGAAGAGGACACTTATCCCGGAAATCCTGCGGATCCTGCTCCTATTGATGATTATATTCCTGCATTGTTTGTTTTAGCTGCTGCCATTGCTGTACGAGCTAAAATGAAAAGAAAAGTGAAGGAAAGCAATTAGAAACCAACATAATCAAAATGAAAAAACTCCCGAAAAGGGAGTTTTTTATTGTGCATTATTAGAGAAATTTAAAAGCTTATTTTTATATTTGTTTTAGACTAATCATCAAAATTTATACAATGAAATTCGGACAAGTTGAAGATCCTTCTCAAATAGATTTTACCCTGCCAAAAGATCATTCACGAACCAAAGCAATTCTTAAGCAAAATAAAAAAGGGCTTGAAAACATATCAATTGGCTGCGCAAAGTGGAATAAAACTGACCTCAAAGGCTTTTATCCGAAAGGAACAAAAGATGAACTTACTTACTATGCAAAGCAATTCAATTCTATCGAATTAAATGCTACATTCTACGGAATGCCGACTCCTGAACAGGTGCAGACATGGAAAGAAAAAACGCCTCCGAATTTTAAGTTTTTTCCTAAAATTACCAATACCGTTTCGCACTTTAGAAGACTTCTGAATGTTGATGATGTAGTAACACAATTTGCAACTGCTGTTTTAAATTTTGATGAAAAACTGGGAATGGTTTTTCTACAGCTGCATGATAATTTTAAACCAAAAGATTATGAAAGACTGGAGCAATTTGTCAACAAATGGCCAAAAGAAGTTCCTTTAGCCATCGAACTCAGAAATACAGAATGGTTTACAGATGAAGAAATTTTAGGCAAAACCTGTCAGCTTTTTGAAGAAAACCAAATTACCAATATCATTGTAGATACAGCAGGAAGACGGGATATGCTTCATATGAGACTGACTACGCCCAATGCTTTTGTAAGATACGTTGGAGCCAATCACGAAAGTGATTACGAAAGATTAGATGACTGGCTGAATCATCTTACACAATGGAAAAAAGAAGGATTGCAGAATTTATATTTTTTTGTACATCAAAATGTAGAAAAAGCATCACCGCTTTTATCGGCATATTTTATCGAAAAAATCAACAAAGAATGGAAAACTGATCTTCCTATTCCTAGGATGGCACAAGATAATCCACCATCTTTATTTTAGGTTAGCTTCTTTTCATTAATAATCCCAGATTCAAAAAAATCAGAAGAAAACAGAGGGTTACCCAAATTCCAAGCTGCATATTTTCATAATTATGGGCTTCAACTTCTTTCCTGGCTATAGTTGATAGCTTTTCACTCTGATTTATGTAGTTCTGAACCTCAACAATCTGATCCATGTTCTTATTGGGTAAGGCATGCTGTGAAAAATAAACAAGATTTTTTCTTCCCAGAAAACCTGCAACCCAGTATTCATCAGATTTATTCATTTTCAGATACTCAATTCTATAAAATTCGGGACGGATTTTTCCAATATGCTTGGTTTCTATAGGCAAATTCTGATCAAGATTATTAAGGTTGATAACATAAAAATCCAATGTCTGAGGAAGTTTATTGATCACCTGCAAAGAAACAGAACCATTTACAATACTGACAGCTGATTTTTTCACAAACCAATAACTAAAAATTGATATGGAAAAAATAACAGACGCAAATCTGAAAATTTTTGCATACTGACCTAAAGCCCCCTTTTTAACTTTAGCTAAAAAAAGTGAAAAAATCAGTGACAGAAAAATGACAAAAATAATAAATCCCATTTCGCAAAGATACTTAATTGTGTATATTTGTCGCGAAATTAAAAAAATAACTATGAAAAGAATTATTTTAGGACTGACAGTGCTTGTTACATCTTTTATTAATGCTCAGATAAAATTTGAAAAGGGATATTTTATTGATAAAAATGGAGAAAAAAAGGAAGTATACATAAAGAATGTCGATTGGGTAAATTATCCGGAAGAATTAATTTATAAATCAGATATCAATTCTGTTACTGAAGATAAAACTAACACTATTCATCTGAAGGAATTTGGAATTGATAATTATGGAAAATATATTTCGTATTACGGACCTATTGATATATCTTCTGATAATATAAATGATCTTTCCAATCAATCTGAACCAAAATTTGTTAATGAATCTACATTTTTGAAAGTAATAGCGTCAGGTTCTTATAATTTGTATGAATATAAAGGTAAGAACGTTACTCGCTATTACTATTCATCTGACAATAATACAGAGATAAAACCATTAATATATAAAAAATATAATCCTAATGGGGATTTTAACAAGGTAGCTACGAATAATGAATATATTAACCAATTAAAAAAAATAATACCAAACAAAATTTCTGTTTCAACAATAAATTATAATGAAAGTAGCTTAAAAAAAGTTTTTCATATTATAAATAATGCAAACGGAAATTTCGAGAATAATGATAAATTATTTGAGAAGAAAAATGATCTAAAATTCAATCTATCAATAAGACCAGGAATCAGTATTTATACAATGGAAACGTATAGTATTTTAGGGAATTACGCTTTATCTACTACTCCTAATTTCCGAGTAGGAATCGAAGGAGAATTGATTTTGCCATTCAACAGAAATAAATGGAGTATTATTGCCGAACCCACATATAATGCACTTACAAGCAAAAAATTATCTGCAGTATCCGGTAATTATATATTAACTGTTGATAAATTTTCATTTATTGATCTAAATTTGGGAATAAGACATTATATGTATCTGAATGATGAATCGAAACTGTATATTAATGCCCAAATTAACTCAGCTCGCTTTAAATTAGGCAATACTAAAACATTTGATATAATTTATGAGGATGAATATCGAAGTGCTTTTGCTAATAGAAATGAGTTAAGCAATGTACAAATACTAAGTAATTATAGTTTAGGAGCAGGATATACTTATAGAAATAAATATTCGGTAGAAATCCAATATAACTCAAAAGGTACTTTAACAAATAGATCAGGTGCTGAAGATCTAAAAGTACATTTTTTTTCTATAATTTTAGGCTATAACTTATTTTAATCAACATTCCATTCCTTCAAAAACTGGCCGAGGAAAGTCAGCATAAACTGATGCCTTTCTTCGGCTATTTTTTTTCCTTTTTCCGTATTCATAAGGTCTTTCAGCAGCAATAGTTTTTCATAAAAATGATTAATGGTAGTTCCGTTGGATTTTTTGTATTCTTCTTTTGTCATATTCAGTTTTGGATGAATATCAGGATGATACATCAGATTATTTTTAAAACCTCCGAAATTGAATGTTCTTCCGATTCCAATGGCACCAATTGCATCCAGCCTGTCAGCATCCTGTACAATTTTCAATTCAATTGGTAAGTTTTCAGGAGCTTCTCTCCTATTCTTGAATGAAATATTTTGAATGATAAAAAGAACCTGTTGAATAGTTCCTTCACTCACATTCTGAATCTCTAAAAATTCCCTGGAAATTTTTAAGGCTAAAGTTTCATCACCGTCATGAAATTTAGGATCAGCAATATCATGCAGTAAAGCCGAAAGTTCCACAACCTCAAGATTGCATTGTTCGGTTTCAGCAATTTTTCGGGAAAGCTTCCACACTCTTTCAATATGAAACCAGTCGTGACCCGCTTCTGCTCCTTCCAGTTTTTCTTTTACGAATTTTATTGTGTTTTGTATGATGTTATTCATTATGAAGTTAAATTTAATCTAATTATTAAAGACTTGTCTGATTTGAATTTCAGATTTTATTTAAAACAATATTCCAAAGTTTCTTATTATAGCTTCTGAAAAAATTCACATGTCCTATTGCACCTTTATCAGATTCCGAAACTTTTAATAGTCTATATTCGGGCTTTAAATTGGGATAAGTATCCCGTAACAGACTTTTTACTCCTTTTTCGGTAACCCAGTCATCATCTTCAGCATATAAAACCAAAACTTTTTGTGATAATCTGTGAGAATAATTTTCTGTTTTTTCAAGCAGTTTATTGGTAGATTTCCGGTTCAAAATTAAGGTTCTCCAGTCATAAGCACAATTTTTAGGCAAACTTTCTCCCAAACCAAACCAATGGGCAGGAAAATATCCCAACACAAAACTTGTAATTGGCTGTACAACTCCAAATCCAAGATAAGCCTCTATTCTTGTCTTAAACCTTAAATTTCCTACAAAAGCATTTTGAGTTCCCACAAAAATAAATTGTTTGAATATATCAGAATTTTTATTCATGCCGAGTAAAAGAGCTCCCACAGAATGCCCAAGACAGTATTTTATGTAATTATTAAATTCTTTTATTATATAATCCGTTACTGCTTTGAAATCAGAATTTCCCCACGATTTCATAGAAGCATTACAGTTTTTTATGCGATCCGGTTTAGACATCCCTATTCCGAAATAGTCATAAGTCATTACCGTAAAGCCATTATCTTTCAAAAAATGAGCAAATGCGAAATAAACCTGCTGCTTTACTCCTGTTCCTGAATTGATGACAAGAAACTTCCCGTTAGACTTTTCCGGCAGAAACAGATGTGCAGTAAGATGATTTTGCTGATCTGTAACAATCTTAATTTTTTGCATGATTCAGAAATAAAAAAATCCACATCAAATGTGGAAATTTTAGTTTAAAATTCTTTAAAATAATACGGTTTTCAATATGTACCAAATAAAGTTTACTTTACATCTTTAAGATAAGGTAAAGCTGTTTGAGCGCCTTTGCCTAAAGAAACTTTCGATGAGACAAGGTTTCCGAATTTCACACAGTCTTCAATGGTGTTTTTATGACACATTGCGATAGAAAAACCTGTAGTAAAAGCATCACCCATTCCCATTTTATAAATCATATTTTCATTTTCATTACGGAAGTATTTCATTTCGGTTCCGTTAAAATAAAGCGTGGAATTGGTTTCGTCTCTTACAAACAGTTTATTGAAATATTTTTCGAGAATCTTTTCTCTTTCATCTTCTCCAAAGATTACAGACAGCTCATTTGATTTAGCGATAATAAAATCAACAGAATTTAAAATTTCGTCATTAAGCCTTTTTCCGGGTGATGCGTAAAGACCTACCATTTTGCCATAAGACTTTGCCTTTTTTACGGTAAATTCTACTACTTCCATAGAAATTTCAAGCTGCAGTAAAACCAAATCAGATGCTGCAATATATTTTTCTGCGTTCTTTACGTTTTCAGTAGCGAGATATTTATTGGCAGCAGGATCAACTACAATAGAGAAATCCCCGTTGCAACTGGTTACATAAGCAATTCCTGTGGGTGCCTGATCTGTTTCACAAACATAGCCTACATTTACATTTTCATTCACAAGATTACGCATAATCTGCTGTCCTAAAGGATCTATTCCCACACAGCCCACAAAATAAACATTAGCGCCCAATCTTGCGGTTCCAACAGCCTGATTGGCACCTTTACCTCCAAAAAAATTTTCGGAGTGGTGAGCCATTACGGTTTCATTACCGCCCGGAATTTTATCTGTATACAAGACTAAATCAAGTGAACAGCTTCCTATGACTACGATTTTTGGTTGTTGTGATGAGAATTTCATTTATAAAAATCTTAGCTTGTTAAAATATAAAGTTTAAATGTAAGTAATTTTAATTTACCAATATCTCTATAAATTCTGTAATTACCTTTACAGGCTCATTTTTTTCGTTAAAACCAATATAGCTCGCATAGAAGCCTTCTCCGTAACCTGTTTCAAAAGCAAAAATATTTCCGGGGGTTTCTTCATTTGGTTTTAAAAATGCAAACTGATCAATCGCTCCGTTTTCATCGAAAAAATGTCCGTGAAAAAATTCTTCATAGATCCCCATAAAATCATCTCCCTTTCTGCGAAAAAGCTTCTGCTCCAAAAAGTTAAGCTGTTCCTGTGTCTCAAAATCCATAAAACATCCCATTCCACTTTCTACAGGATATCCAAAAACCTCTCCTTCGGCTAAATCTTCCGTATGCTGATTTTCGGTTGTTGCCATTTTCCATGACGATATTTTTTCGTCACTGAAAACGATTTCAACATACGCAACACAATTGCTTTCCCGCTCTTTGTGAAGTATGACCTGAAAATCTCCTTTTGGAAATTCAGTAGAAAATGGCTGCATATCATTCGTAATCAAAGGATCACAAGCCACCAGTTTTCCGGTCGAAAGATATATTTTTCCGACTTCAAAACTCTCCAATAACGGACTTTCCACAAAGTCTTTGGAAAAAAGTTTTTGTATATTTTCTAAGTGTGTCATTCCTAATTTTAGGCTAGATTAAAATTATTCTATCTGGTTTTAAAGACTGTCAGGCTGAGCGGAGTCGAAGCCTTTTTCTGATTGGAAATTATCCGAATGACTTCTGTTTTGACAAACGGATAATTCTTTCAATTTCTCCCAATTATTATTTATAATTGCTTCTTTTTTCTTTCTGCTCCATCCTTTAACCTGTTTTTCAAATGCAATTGCTTGATTAACATCATTAAATCCCCAATAAAAAACCAATTTTACAGGTCTTCTTTTATGAGTATAACTTTCAGGATATTTACCAGATTGATGCTGAATAAATCTTTCTTCAAGATTATTGGTAATTCCTGTATAATAAGAATCGTCAGAACATTTTAATATGTATACAAAATATTGTTTCACTTTATCTCAAAAGGCTTCGACTCCGCTCAGCCTGACATTCCGACAACTTTACGTTATATTATTTATGATAATTATAAACTTTTCAACTTCTCTTCCAAAATTGCAATCTTCTCAAGTGCATCTTTTTGTTTTTTGCGCTCTACTTCTACAATTTCTGGTTTTGCATTGACAACAAACTTTTCGTTTGAAAGTTTTTTGTCTACAGAAATCAAAAATCCTTTCAGATACTTTAGTTCTTCTTCTGTTTTTGCTTTCTCTTCTGCTAAATCTAAGTTTTCACTTAGAGGAATGGAAATTTCCGTTGCACCTACCAAAAATGTAAAGCTTGGCTTATCTGTTTTTGTCCCGAAATGAATATCATAAACATTTGCCAGTTTTTTAATAACATCTTCATTCTTAAATTCTGCAGCATTTGTATAAATTTCGGCTCCTTCTCTTGGAGAAATTCCTTTTGTCTGGCGATAATTTCTAATGCCCGAAATGACTTCGGATGCTATTTCAAAGTTTTTAATAATTGTTTCGTCAAACGATTCTGCTTTTTTCTGCTGAGCGATAACTAAAGCCTCATCAATATTTCTTTCAGAAATAGCCTGCCACAATTCTTCAGTTAAGAACGGCATAAACGGATGAAGCAATTTCATTAATTCTTCAAAGAGCTCAATTGTTTTATTGTAGACCTCTTTAGAAATACCTTCACCATAATTTGGTTTTATTGCTTCAAGATACCATCCGCAGAAATCATCTTTAATTAGTTTTTGAATTAAATTTAAAGCATCAGATATTCTGAATTTGCTGAATTGGTCATTAATTTCAACGATTGATTTATTCAGTTGATTTTCAAACCATTCAATTGTCTGAATTTCAGTAGAATTTGCAGGCTTATCTTCATGATTCCACAAATTGATTAATCTAAAAGCATTCCAGATTTTAGTTCCGAAATTCCTTCCCAAATCGCAAAGAGGCGAAGTATAAATTGGATCTCTACCTTCATCCATTCTTTGTTTTATCTGTTTTTCTGTAAGAACATTCCCCTGTTCATCAATTTGTTCGGAATCAAATTTCAGATCATTTCCAGCAGCAGAACTCATCATAATTCCTACTCTTACAGCATCAGCTCCATAACGTTCCATTAAATCCAGCGGATCCGGAGAATTACCAAGAGACTTAGACATTTTTCTGCCAATTTTATCCCTTACAATCCCCGTAAAATAAACATTTTTGAAAGGAACTTCTTTTCTGTATTCCAATCCTGCCATAATCATTCTGGCAACCCAGAAGAAAATAATATCCGGACCTGTCACTAAGTCTGAAGTCGGGTAATAATAATTAATATCTTTATTTTCAGAATCAAGCAATCCATCGAAAACCGACATTGGCCACAACCATGATGAGAACCAGGTATCAAGAGCGTCTTCGTCTTGTTTTAAGTTCTCAGTTGTTAGTTGATCGTTGTTGGTTTTTTGCTTTGCAAGTTCTAATGCCTCTTCGATGCTTTCAGCAACGACAAAATCATTTTCTCCGTCACCATAATAATACGCAGGAATTTGCTGTCCCCACCAAAGCTGTCGGGAAATATTCCAGTCGCGGATATTTTCCATCCAGTGTTTATAGGTATTTTTAAACTTTTCAGGATAAAATTTAACCTCATCATCCATTACAACATCCAAGGCTGGTTTTGCAATTTCAGACATTTTCAGGAACCACTGAACAGAAACTTTAGGTTCAATGACCGCACCAGTTCGTTCTGAAGTTCCTACTTTATTCATGTAATCTTCTGCTTTCAGCAAAAGATCTTTTTCTTCTAATTCCTTAGCAATCTGCTTTCTTACCTCGAATCTGTTTTTTCCGGCATAATGTAACCCGTGATCATTCAGATTTCCGTTATCATCCAAAGCATCAATCATGTGAAGATTGTGTTTCTGCCCGATTTCGTAGTCGTTGATGTCGTGTGCAGGCGTGATTTTCAAAGCCCCTGTTCCGAATTCAATATCTACATATTCGTCTTCAATGATAGGAATTACTCTGTCAACAATCGGTACGATAACGTTTTTACCTTTTAAATGAGCATATCTTTCATCATTAGGATTGATGCAAACCGCAGTATCCCCGAAAATGGTTTCAGGACGCGTTGTAGCCACCGAAAGAAATTCCTCAGATCCTTCGATTTTGTATTTTAGAAAGTATAATTTTCCGTTTTGTTCTTTAAAGATTACTTCTTCGTCAGAAATATTGGTTTTAGCTTCAGGATCCCAATTGACCATTCTGTACCCACGATAGATCAGTCCTTTATTGTATAAATCAACAAAAGATTTGATTACCTGCTGAGAAAGTTTAGGTTCCATTGTGAAACGGGTTCTATCCCAATCGCAAGAACAGCCCAGTTTTTTCAATTGCTCAAGAATTGTTCCTCCATATTTGTCAGTCCAGTCCCAAGCGTGTTTTAAGAATTCTTCACGAGTAATATCAGATTTATTGACTCCTTCAGACTTCAGTTTAGCAACAACTTTAGCTTCTGTAGCAATAGAAGCATGATCTGTTCCCGGAACCCAACAGGCATTAAAGCCCTGCATTCTTGCACGACGAACCAGAACATCCTGAATGGTATTATTCAACATATGCCCCATGTGCAAAATCCCCGTTACGTTTGGCGGAGGAATTACAACAGTGTAAGGCGGCTTGTCATTCGGTTCTGAATGGAAATATTTGTTTTCCAACCAGTAATTGTACCACTTTTGTTCTGTTTCCTTTGGATTGTACTTTTCTGAAATCTGCATAAATTCTTAATTTCTTTTCTTTACGATTTGCAAAAATAGTTTAAAGTAAAAAAATGTAAGCACTAATTAAAATAATTTTTAACTTTGTTCCTCAAAATTTATCTAACAAACATATTAACATTCAAGAATATGAAAAAATTAATCGCAGGAATTGCATTATTCGGAACTTTTGCATTAGCATCTGCACAAACCATTACTTTTGACAGAACAACGTACGAATATGGTCAAATAAAGCCAAATTCTGACGGAAATAGATTTTTTACAGTAACTAATACAGGTGATAAGCCTTTAATTATTTCCAATGTAAAACCTTCTTGCGGATGCACAACTCCGGAATTCAGCCAGGATCCTATTTTACCCGGAAAATCTGCAAAGATAAAAGTGGGTTACAACACTGCGTCTCCAGGTGCTTTCAATAAAATGATTGAAGTTTTTTCTAATGATCCTGTAAACAGCAGAAGTGTAATTTACATCAAAGGTGATGTAAATCCTAATGCTCCTGACCCTAAACCATTAACTCCCGCCGAGCTAAAAGCTAAAGCTAAGGCTGATAAAAAAGCAGCTAAAATAGCAAAGAAAGCAGCTAAATAGTGTTCAGATTAAAAAAATAGTAGAAACCGTCTCAATTGAGGCGGTTTTTTGTTATTTTAGATAAAAAAGATTAGTAAAAAGCAAAAATAAGCAAAACGGTTAAAACCTTTGCTATACAAGGCTTTATAAAAAGAGTAGTCTTAGTTCGGAAGTCGGTGTCTGATAGGTTTGGGGCTTAAATTGACAAGGTTAGGTTACTAATTCGTTACCGATTGACAAAGGTAACAGTATAGTTTAACTGATTATATTTCAGTTTTTTGCGCTCTTTTCTACGTTCCCTTGTAACTCAATGTAATTTAATTTTAAACGTTAAACATTTGAGTTATGGAGCAGACAAAAAAATCGACGTTCAAACTGCTTTTCTATTTGAAAAAGAACGAACTGAAAAAGAACGGTAATGCCCCGATTATGGCACGTATTACCATTGACGGAACCCCGAAAACTTTCGGAACAAAGTTAGAAATTGACCCCAATAATTGGGATTTAAAACACGGAAGAGTTCAGGGCAAAAGTGCGCAAGCATTAAGCATCAATAAAAAACTGGATAACATACGTGGGCGTATCGACAAGATTTATGAAGATATGCTGAAGCACGAGGGCTTTGCGACTGCCCAAAAGGTAAAGCTATCATTTTTGGGTGTAGGCGTAATGGATGATGCTATCCTAAAGGTTTTCAACGACCAAAATGAGGATTTTAAAAAATTGGTCGAAAAAGAAGAACGCTCAAAAAGCACCTACAACAAGTATATCACAGTTTACAATCATCTTACCACATTTATAAAGGAACGCTATCATAGTGATGATATGGCTTTTCGGGAATTGACTTCCGATTTTATCCGGGAGTTTGATTTTTACCTCCGGTACGATTTACAGTCCTCCCACAATACAGTTTGGGTGTACACGATGCCTTTATTAGCCCTTGTGGAACTGGCTATTAAAAAGGGCTTGATACGTGATAATCCTTTTCAGGATTACGAAATCAATATGGAAGAAACCGACCGGGGTTATATCCTTAAAGAAGACGTAGAAAAGCTGATGATGTGCGTACCATCGCACCCACGATATGAACTGGTAAAAGACCTCTTTATTTTCAGTTGCTTTACCGGACTTGCTTATGCGGATATTAAGAAACTGACAAGGAACAATATTCAATCATTCTTTGACGGTCATCAGTGGATTATAAGCAGGAGAAAGAAATCAGATATTGCTTCTAATGTTCGGTTAATGGAAATCCCTAAGCGTATCATTGAGAAGTATCAGGGTACGACAAGGAATGAATTTATCTTTCCGGTTCCGACTAATGCAACCTGCAATACACACATAGGCAAACTGGTTGAAAAGGCGGAGATTATTACGGAGCAAAAAGTAACCTTTCACACGGCAAGGCATACTTTCGGAACAATGTTTTTGACCGAGGGCGTACCGCTTGAAAGTCTTAGCAAAATGATGGGGCATAAAAATATTTCCACCACACAGATTTACGCTAAAATCACAAGCCAAAAAATCAGTAAGGATATGGATTTAGTTACCCCCAAATTCAAAGCAATGGAAGAAGCGTTTATGATGGCAATCTAATTAGCTTTTATCTAATCACAGCGAGCAGAACTTAACGGTTCTGCTTTTTTTTATGCCTATACTTTTTGTGTGGGTAAAGCACATTTACTTTTCTCTACCAGTCCAACGCTGTAAAAGAGCTTATTACCTACTTCCGAAATAGAAAATTGAAAAACGCTCCCTTGTCTAACGCTCCCTGCTATTCCGTTTTTCAAATCTCTATTACAGGCTATGATAGCCTGGTCATTAATGCCATAAAAATTTAGAGTAGAAAATTTCCACAATCAACCGGTAAAAAGGCAGCTAAGTTATAGCGGGCAGCCACCCCACACGCCCAACCAAAAGACTACGGCATAATGGCAAGGCAAAATGTTGGCTTCGCCGAATTGCTGTGTGTTGCCTTGCCACCCTCCGGGACTTATTCCGTTTCCTTTCGGTTTTACGCTGTTGCCCGCTTGGATTATCTGCTTTCTTTTTTCCGGTTTTTCTTTTGGAAAAATTTATGCGAAGCGAAGCGGAACAGACCACAATGGGAAGCGGGAAACGAGAAAAGCGAGTGAGTAAATAACATTTTTCAAACATTAAAATTTTAGCATTATGGCACACAACATCAATTTCAACGAGCAAACAGGACGTCATTCATTTTTCAGCGTTCAACAAAAAGCGTGGCACGATTTGGGGCAAATCGTAGAGCAATACCCAACAAGCGAGGAAGCAATAGTACACGCAGGTTTAG
This sequence comes from Chryseobacterium sp. L12, assembly GCF_056133985.1. Lineage (NCBI taxonomy): Bacteria > Pseudomonadati > Bacteroidota > Flavobacteriia > Flavobacteriales > Weeksellaceae > Chryseobacterium > Chryseobacterium sp. L12. The sequence continues at coordinate 215,209 of NZ_JBVYOF010000017.1, forward strand.
ACTACGAGGTTATCAAATCCCCACTGTTTACACAGGGCAGAACAATGAGCATAGGCGATAGCGGAGAGCTGATTGAAGCCAACGACATCTTAGTACCTAACAGTTTTGCCACACTCCGCACCGACACCAACACACCGTTAGGCGTGGTAGGAAAAGACTACCATATCGTACAGAACCGTGAGGCGTTCAATTTCTTTGATGATATTGTAGGCGGAGGCGATGGGATATTGTACGAAACCGCAGGAGCATTGGGTAACGGAGAACGCATTTTTATCACTGCCAAGCTGCCCGACTATATCCGAGTAGGTAATGGCGACGATGTTACAGAAAAGTACATCTTCCTAACCACAAGCCACGACGGTAGCGGAAGTATTACCGCAGCATTTACCCCTATCCGTATCGTATGCCAAAACACCCTTAACGCATCATTGAGGAGTATGACCAACGTTGTGCGTATCAAACACACGTCAGGAGCAAAACAACGCCTCGAAAACGCTCACAAGGTCATGGGGCTTGCCAACATCCTAAGCACACAATTAGAGAACATTTTTAACGACTGGGCTAAAGTAAGGGTAACAGACCGAGAAGTAAGAAAGCTAATCCAGTTGGCACTTTGCCCGAACAAAGAAACGTTTAACCTGCTCAAAAAAGGTGCGGAAGATGAAGTTTCCACCGTGTTCAAAAACACCGTAGATGATGCCTTTGAATACGCTATGATAAGCGACACCCAACAAATGGCAACTACCAAAGGCACATTATTCGGGACTTACAATGCCGTTACAGGTTACTTTCAGAATGTACGCAATTACAGGGATGGCGAAGCCAAACTACAATCCATTGTAATGGGCGGTACAGCACAGCTAAAGACACAAAAAGCCTTTGAACTGTGTACAGACTTTGCCTATTCAGGAGCAGAGATTTTCAACTTCAATTAATCATCAAAGGCGACTGCCTGCAAAGGTGGTCGCCTACTAAAAATAAAAGATATGAAAGCATTAGATAAAATGGACAACCTCGATAAAGCGGGCTTGTTGTGCAAACTTTTTCCCGCAGAACTGGAGAACCTGCAAAACGCTATAAAAACGCAATGCGACTACTTCCTGCAAAATGAAACAGCATTCCGTGAGGGTTGGTATCAAAAGGGATTTTTCACCGCTGAATTTTGGTACAGGCTTGTGCAGAATGCACAAAAAGGAACAGCCCAAAATGAACCTCTTTGGAAACGCCCGAACTGGTTTACAGACCATTTTTTTGACGGACACAATTCAATTTTCGCTATTCACTGCCTGATTGAATATACAGAAGATGCACAATGCGACCCGCAATTAAAACAGGCGATACACCTGCTTTTCGGGAGCGACAAATTTTTACAGATAACCTTAAACGATAAATAATTATGGCTAATTGGTGCAACAATTGGGTTATTTTTGAGGGAACACCCGAAGCAATCGAACAGATAACACAGCTATTCAAATCAATGGCTGAACAGGAACATAAAGACGACTGCGGGCAATTACCCGATTTCGTACAGGACACGCACGGAGATTATTTCTACAATATCAGTCAGGATAATGAAAGTGCGGGCGTGTTTCAGTATGAAACAAAATGGTCGCCAAACACGGAAGCGGTAAAGCAGATAGCCGAACATTTCAAAGTGAATTTCACACAGGACTATGAGGAATTAGGATGCTTAGTATATGGTCAGGCAATATTTGAAAACGGCATACTAAACGACACCTGCTTAGATAGCCAGGACTTTGACAGTTACGAATTAGACGAGGAAACAGATACCTACCATTTTGAGGGCAAGGAGTATGACAGCGAGTGGGAAATTCTCGACACATTGTTAGAGCGTAAAATGGCTAATGCTAAAATTCAGCACAATGAAAATTAGAGATAAAAACGGGAACTGGATTGAGGTTACTGACCTTAAAAAAGCTATTCAACAAACTGGGTGGTATAAAGAATATACGCATAATCCACCTGTGAAAAGCGACAAGGAAAGGCAGGCATATTGGACAGATATGCACAAGAAATTAATAGCTTTAAGAGAACAGTTAAACAAGCCGAAAAATTAAAACACAGTACGACCCAAAAAGTCGGGCGGCAAAAAGACAGATCCTCCCGATGGTCGGGCAGTCTTTTTGCTTTAAATGGGAGCAATCCCCTTTAGTAAAATGCACCACTACACAATTCCTTTTTCTTCTCCATTTTACCAAACAGGTTGCAGCGTTATTGTTTGGGATATTCATTATCCCAATGATTGGTTAATAATAATAATAATAATAACTTCCTTTCTTAATCAGCGAACAAAGAAAAGACACTGACTAATTGATTTTGAATTTTCATAAATCTGGGTTAATGCACTTTTTTAAATTTGCTAAATTTGTTTTATAGCAAAAACTGCAAATTAATATATGGGAGGAGTTAAACAGAGATGGCTTGAATTAGAAAGTAGAAATTTAAGCAATATTCCAGATAAGAATATTTGTATCAAACATTTTGATGATAAAAGCATTAATCGCTTTATTAGGCAAAACTATCACGATGGTTATTGTGATTATTGCGCTAAGGAACTAAAAGTAGTTTCTCTTGAAGATTTAATGGAATTTATTATGGATGGTATTTCAAATTTCTATGAAGATGCCGCCAACTTTATGAGTTACAATTCAAGAGAGGGAGGTTATCTTGGAGAAATCTATACCCCTGACGAACTTATACAAGAACACATAGAGTTAAATGCTGAACCTTTTGAGGTTATTGAAGATATTGTTAATTCAATTGAAGATATTGCTTGGGCTCAACCTGACCTGTATTACGACAATATTAAAGATGATTTAGAATTTCAGTGGAATTACTTTAAAGAAATCATCAAACATAAATCCCGCTACCTTTTTTCATCAGCAGACAGCAGCCTTCCTAAAGCCTTGCAAATACTACAAGAGGTTGGTAAACTTATATCAAAATTAAATATAATCAGGATTATCCCGGCAGGAACAAAACTTTATCGTTGTAGACAACACGACTTCAAAACAAAAATTATAGATTTTAACGAAATCACTGCTCCCCCTAACAAAAAAGCAATTTATCCAAATAGGTTTAGCCCTTCAGGAATATCAATGTTTTATTCCGCTTTTGATGATGATACAGCAATTTTAGAAACAATAAGCAGGACAGATAAATACAAAAGGTATATAACAATTGCGGAATTTGAAACCTTAGAAAATCAGGTTGTTGTTGATTTTAATAAGCTCCCAAAAATTCCAAGTATTTTCGGCATTAAGGACAAGAAACGATATTACCTTATTTTATTTCTATACTCATTTGTAAGGGATATAACGCAACAAATTATTAAGGATGGTAAAGAACATACCGAATACGTTCCAACTCAAGTTGTGACTGAATTTTTAAGGTATCCATTCAATAAAAATAGGAAGAATAAAATATCGGGGATTATTTATCCCTCATCGCAAAATAGAAATCATCAATCGGCAGTGTTTTTTTGGGATGACGAACTAAGTAGAGAAAAAGTAAAATTGAACACCTTAAAAAGAAAGAAAATTATTTAATGAAAATTGACAGTGAACATATTGTAAAGCAATCTGAAGAGTTTGCATTGAATATAGCCAAGCAAATTTCAAAAATAACAGTTAGACCGTTCTGTGAAATTTCCTTTCATTCATCGGAATATAGGGATAGGAAAACGCTCTCAAATTATCTGCATAAAATTCCTAAAAGCGACAATCCACTCATTTATATTATTCAGATTAAATCCCCGAAAATTTTAAGCACGCTGATTGATTATTTTGAAGATTATCAATCAGCAAATAAGCTAAAAGTAAAGAATAAAGACCGTGTTAACCTTTCCCGGTACAACAAGACTTCATCAGATATATTATATGTTGGAAGCTCAACGACTGATTTCAAGACAAGAATTAAGAACCATCTTGGCACAGAAGGAAATCGGGTTTATAGTTTGCATTTATGCAAGTGGGACAATTGTTTAGAATACGATTTGAATATTTTTGCATACGAAGTCATTTCAGAAAGCAATGAAATTATTGAACGTTTCATTGTCGAAATTCTTGAACAGCAATTTTGGGATAAGTTAAGCCCGATATTTGGAAAACGAAGTGGTTTATAACCCAAAAAATAGATTAAACAACTGAATTAATGAAAACATTATACGTTATTGGTAATGGATTTGACATCCATCATAAATTAGACACAAGGTATCAAAGTTTTGCAAACTACTTGGCTGAAAATGATAGTGAGGTTTATGAACTCTTATTAAATTATTATGGACTTCCTGATATTACAAATCCTGAATTGACAGATGAAGAGTATGCGTTATGGTCAAGATTTGAGCAAGCCTTAGCTGAATTGGATTATTTATCGGTATTGGACGATAATTCCGACTTAATTGCTCGCCCTGGTGCTGAAGATTTTCGAGATAGAGATTGGCATAGTTATCAGATAGAGATGGAAGAAATCATTAAGGATTTAACGACCACTCTAATTAGCGACTTTAATAAGTTTATTCTTGAAGTCAAATACGAAAGTATTTCTGATGATGTGCTAATTGACTTAGAAGACGATAGCCATTTTTTAAATTTCAATTATACTAAAACACTACAGGAAAGCTACGGCATTCCCGAAGAACGAATAACCTATATTCATAACAGAGCAGATATAGACAATTGTACTCTTATTTTAGGACACGGAACTGACCCTGCAAATTTTGATGAGAAAGAAGAAGAACCGCCACAAGGATTAAGCGAAGAAGAATTATACGAATGGCGTGAGCAAAAGGCTGATGAATATGACTATTCTTATGAAAGTGCCAAACAAGAAATACTATCTTATTATACAAAGGCATTTAAAAATACGGCTTCAATTATCGAAAACAATATTGTTTTTTTTACCAATCTTACTGAAGTTGAAAAAGTTATTGTCTTAGGGCATTCTATTTCAGAAGTAGATTTAAAATATTTTGAGGTATTAAAAGCCAAACTAAATGAAAATGTAATTTGGAATGTTTCGTATTACAGTGAGCTTGAGAAGCAAGCACATAAAGAAACACTATTGCAACTTGGAATAAATAACAACAATATTGTCCAAATAAAAATTACAGATTTAAAAAAGCAATCTTAGTTATTAGTAAAGTATTCCTGTGCAAATTTTGCTATTCCCACACTAAAATATTTACCACCATTAGTAACAACCTCAATGGCTTTCTTAAAATCATACACATCGCTACCAATAAGCAAATAGCCCATAAAACCCATTTCCAAAAGAGATTTTACGACTTTTTCAGCATCAATATCACTATGCCCAATCAGTTTAATGATTGGGTATAGTGTCCTTAGTTCTTGAAGCTGTGCCAGCACATTCTTATCGTAAAAATCAAGGTCAATAATACAAATTTGGGGAAGTTCCTTTAATGCAGACAGTTGAGATATTCCGTCTTTAATGTCTTCCGAACGGAACAATACGTCAATTCCTGAAGTGACAAGGTCGTTATAGGCTAAATCAACTATTAGGCGTTTATCATTGATAAATGCAATGCCGATTGCTTTTGGGGTATTTACAGTTTCCATACTACCAGTTTTAATGTTAGTGTAGCCCTGCACAAAAAAGAAAGCGCAGGCAACCACACTTACCGACATTGAGGCACTGGTATACCCGACAACGAATAAGCGAGCGCCCACGCCTATAACGTGAGCGTTCCTACTTATCTGTCCCGTTGTCTTAAAAATTACCAGTTTTCAATGTGGGACTTAAAGCAAAAACACTTTAAGTATTTCTATATTTTCAAAAGCAAAGATACTAAACTCGTTCTGATACGAAAGTATTAATCTGTACTAAAATTGGCTATTTGTTATTTGTATTATTGGAGATATAGTTCCGTTCCAGGATTGTCAGAATATCACTCTCCTTATAAATTATTTTGCCCCCTATCTGTATATAAGGCAGGATATTATCATCACGGTATTGCTGTAAAGTCCGTTTGCTGATATGGAGCAGTTTGCATATATCTTCGCCAGAAAGATAAATTTCTCCATTCATTACAGGACGATAGTTTTTCAATATACTTTCGATACGGCTTCTTAGCTGCGTTATCATCTCTTGATTAGCAACGATTTCTTCATTATCATTCGTGAATAAATCCATTTTCAACAGTATTGTATGGATGTCCGGCTTCGAGTAAAACCTGTACATCCGAGCGTTTATAATAATTCTTGCGGTTCAGTCTGGAAGAAGGCAATAACCCTTTATCTTTATAAGTCTGCAAAGTCCGCTTGGTAATATTCATCATTAGGCACACTTCTTGATTATCGAGCCATTTTTCTTTTTTGAAAATTGGCGTGTATTTTTTCGTAGCATTTTCGGTTAATTCCAAAAGTGCTTTTAGCTCATTTTTCATTCCCTCCAGTACGGACTTTTGTATTGCGATTACTTCCATTTTTTGCTCAATTTTGCTGTGGAAGTCGAATTTAAATAAGCTTGTCGCTGTGTTGAAAAATGTTGTAGTGTTTGGCTTTGAAAGGAAGTGTTTGACGGTTTACCGCCCTGTGCAAATAAAAAATCGTATAGCTTTTTGAACTATCCGATTTTCTTAATTATTTAAGTCCTGTTTTATAAGTGTTATCAAGTTTGTTGTGGATTATTGTTGCTACAACCAAAACTTCTGTCATTTGTGAAAGTTGGGTATCCTCCAATATTTTTGGATTATGCGCTTTTGGATTTCTGTACATAGAAAAAAATCCTTTACAGAAATTTCCAAAGCCTTTATGTTCACTTTCCTCACTTGGATTATTCAGAGTATTAAAAGCAAGCATAGGTCTTTTGTCTTTTCCCAATGCAAAACAATCATCAACTAAATCTGCTCCGTCTGAAGTATAGCCACTTTTTTGCCTAAGCCTTTCTGCGACACTTTTTGTAATTTCAAGTATAGCGTGAAAATAGTTTTCCTTCAGCCATTCAGCTTCACAGTAAGGCAAAATTTCTGAATGAACTCCAATACCGTGTACTTTTTCTTTGATTTTAAGTGACCTGCTTTTAGCTTCGGAAATGGTTTTAGCCCTATCAACTTGTCGGGGCTGTCCACTTTTATCTATTTCTATACCTTCATAAACGAGTTTTTCATTGAGAGTTGTTCTGTCTTTTTCAAATTCATCTTCGGAATTATACCTTTTGGGATTTAATAATCTAACAACAAATGCCAATACATTATTTCCACATCTGTCTTGTATTTGCCTTTCTTTTAAAGCATAGAACAATCTGTCTGTTTTGTTTGTACCATTTTGAGATTGGGAAATGCCAGCACCAGATAAATGTTCTGTAATTTTTGTATGTGTTAGCATATTTGAAATAATATCTGATATATTTCGTAGTGTTATGTCATCGAAGGATTTTGTCATTTTATAATTTTTCTCTTTTAAAACTACCTATATAGGCTTTTGTATCTCCACATTTTGTTGTTCTTTATCTTCTTTCTTCTCACGGGAATAAACCCAAAGCGACAATAACCCGAATATCATTAGTGCATAAGATATCCATTTACCAATCTTTTCAATCAATTTGATAAAAACCGAACTCTCATAAGATGAGAAACCCTCTGCTCCCATAGGGTTGCGTCTGTAAAACTTTCTCCGGTTAATCCAGTAACGAAGTCCCAAGCCTGCAACCAAAAATATTATTCCGCTAACCAATGATGCAACCATAACAAAAACACTTTATTTCTACTGTTTGAATTTACAAAAATATTTGTTTCAATCTGTAACGATGTGTATTAAATACGAAAACGGCTTACCTGTCAGATAAGCCGTTTTTTTTTATGAAATGACCTGTAATTTTTAATCACTACTATTAAACTGGAAAGTTATCTGTTTTTCATTTCCAAAACCATCCGAAATCCAAACATCAAAAGATTGTGATACGGTAGATGTTGAAGTGTAATACAACCGGAACTGCTCCGTTGGCAATTGATATAGGTCATTGGGCTGATACGGCGGTTCATTGTAGTATTGCAACGTTCCCTGCCCATCAAACTGGAAATAGCGAAGGAAATACTGCGTATTGCTGTAATTGCCTGTACGCTGTATGGTAATGCGTATTTCTACGGTCTGCCCGTTGGCAACATCTTTAGGCACTGGCATTACATTGACCTCAAAAGGAAAATTGTTCTGTATTTCGAGTTCATCATCTTTGTTGCAAGATACCAACGTAACCGAAGCTGTTAGGATTGTCAGGAATACATACAACGGCAGTAGCCCTGTTCTGAATTTATTGAATATTGCTATCATTGTTTTACGTTTTAAAAGTTAAACTTTAATCCCACACCTGCGGATGGACGGAACTGTTCCAGATCCGTCCCCCACAAAACTTTTGTACGCCCTTGTAGGACTAATACAAAACGGTCGGACAGGTAGGTTTCAAAAATGAGGCGACCGCCTGCTCCGTAGATAAAATTATCTTCGCTCAATATTTTCGCACCGTCGTACAGCATCGCTTCGCCCCGGTTGATGGCTTCGTAACCGACCACGCCCGTTACGGCGAAATTCAGCGTAATGTTCTTACGGGCATCTCCCAACAAAAAGAAGCTGTAACCGCCCTCTGTGGAATAGGTTTCCTGCGGTATGCGCAGGTCTTTGTAATCGTGGTACTGGTGGGTATATTCCAACGCCCAAAGCTGGTAATTACCATTTTTACCGTTTATGGTCATTGCTGCGCTGATGTAGTAATCATTGCCAATCTTATCATTGGACAATACACCTGCACTTATTTCCAATCCCTTCTGCTTCGGCAGCATCCTTTGTGCCTGTGCAGCCGTGATGCCTATCAGGACAAACAGCACGGTATAGATACACTTTTTCATATTCTTGCTTTAAAGGGTTATTAAAATTTTAGGTGCATATCGTCAATCAAACGGGCTTTGATTAGGTCGGAATTTTCGACCTGCAATGTTTGATGCCTGCCGCCGTTTTTCTCGAAAATCTCAATCAGCAACACCTTATCATCGGCAATGGTAAACTGGTCTAACAGGAAAACATTTTGTTCGGTCGATTTTCCGGCAATACCGTCCAATGGCTTGTAAGTTCTCAACGGAGTTAAAGGGCGTTCCTGGACTACGGTGCGTTTGGCTACCTTTTTATCCACGACTTTGAAATTGATAAAATCAATCTCGAAAGGCACATTGGTACGGTTTCTCAATTCCGTATGGAAATAGTATTTGCCGTTGTGTATGTAAATCCCTTTCAGGATAAACTGAATGCCGAAACTCTTAGCCCCGATATGCTTTACAATGCGCTTATCTTTCTTGTAAATGGTTTCCAAAAGCAAGCCTGCCAGTGAGGGAGAATTGTTGCCCAGTTCCTCAAAAAGCACATCGTTACCTTTGGCTTTATCCACCGCTTTTTGCATTGTGAGCAGGTCGTAGCTCAAAGCCTCCGGGTAGGAACTGTAATACACGTTGAAGCTGTAAAAACGCCCGTCATTCGTGATAACGGAAAAATTCGTTTCCGGCTCAAAGTCCCTTACCGATGCTTTTACACGCAATACGTTTTCGGCATCTTCAGCCTTACCTGCAATCAGGTATTCGCTGCCCAAATCCACGTAACGAATGGCGGTCGGGAAAATCAGGTGCGAAGTTTTATCGTAGGTCACTTCCATACGGTACGGTTCTATCTTGCCCAATGCAAGCGGTGTTTTTGCAGTTGCACTGTCCTGTGCATAAGTTGTTACGGCAAAGCCGAGTATCAGAGCAATAGCCCAAAAGGTTTTTAAATGATTTTTCATTGTTTTATTTATTTGAGTTCAACATTATTTTTTAGATACAAGGAAGACCTGATAGCCTGCTTTCAGCGTAACCTTTGGCGTTCTTACTTTCTTGGCGAAATAGCCCGAAATACCCTGTACCACGCCACGGCTAAGGTCAGCCGCCACCTGCTGTCCGGCATTCTGCGTGAGCATTACGCTTGTTCCTCCGGTCTGGCTCATATTGCCCGCCATTTCAGTAAGGGCATTCATTTCCGGCGAATACGGAACGTACAAACCTTGTTGCCCGTCCAAATCGTAAATGGTAATATCTACCGGGATGATGTTGCCCTCCAGTTCTACGGAGGTAACTTTTAATTGCAACCTGCCATTCTGAAATTTTGCATTAGCCGTTACAATCGTTCCTTTGGGGATGGTACGCTGCGGAGTTTTAGCAGGCTCTAACAGGCGTAAACGCACACCTGTTTCGCCAACTACCGTTTGGGCTTCGTGTACACAGGCTTTGATGCTGTTTTTAGGCTGTACCGCCTGTTCAATTGAACCTGCGGTATAAAACCCACGGTTTTTTGTTTGGCTCCAATCGGCTGCAAAGGCACTGTCCGACGGTTCACGGTACAAGGCTGATACAATGTTCTTTCTTGTTGGTGTGAACGATACAAATTGCTCTTTTTGGTTAGCACCCGCAGCCCCAGTAGTTGCACCATTGGCAGGAGCAGCATTTCCGGTATTGGCATTTTGCGGAAGATACTTTGCTGCCATTTCATAGGATTTCTCCATTAATTTGAGTTGGTCGTCAACGGTGGCCACAGGTGGCACATCTTTTTCCGACAACTTTGCTTTTAGTTCGTCCACTTGCTTACGCAATTCCATCGTTTCCGAATTGTTGTCCTGATAAAATGAACCCAACGTGCTTTGTGCATTACGGTAACTGTTCAATACAGAATTTCCGTTTCGTCCCGATTTTCTGCCACCACCCCCAAAGCCGTTGCTTTCTTCATCTTCTTCAGGTAAACTTTCTTCATTGTCAGCAGATGCAGTATCTTCAGTATTCCAATAATCAGAAAGCGTGGTCAGTGCATTGCGCTTTTCCTGCTCTTTGCGTTCGAGCATTTCCTGCTCATACGCCTTGCTTTTATCATCGGGCATCCCTGCTCCGGTAGCCTGCGGTACAGCATCATTCAGCCCGATATTTTCAACTGCCTTTTTATCTTTAGACGGTTTAAATATGAGGTACATACAGCCGAGAAATACCACGCCCATCAAAAGGAAAATGATTGGCTTTTTGAGCTTATCCTTATTGCTCTTTTTATTATCCGGCAGATTTGATGCTCCGTTTTGGTCTTCTCCCTCAACGAGAAAGCTGACCCTTTTTTCATTTTCTTTCATAAATCTGATTTTTTAAAATTGTTGATACACTATCCTGCAACCTTGCAGGGTTTTTACTTTTAAGGACAGGGTTTTCGATATGCTCTATGACCATACCGTTACCGGACTTTGAGGTATCGTACATCACTTTGCCAATGACCGCTACGGTAAGCAGCAGATAACCCACAAAGAAGTACAGCGTATATTGGTGCTGTTTGCGCAAGGGCAACGCCCGCCAACGTTCGTCCAGCTTGTCAAAGTACCTGTCCATATTTGCTCTTAATTTTTTCATAACCTTACTAT